>NZ_JAQZRK010000002.1:0-357874 GCF_028737495.1 Enterobacter cloacae complex sp. 2022EL-00981 | reverse complement strand
GCGATCAACAACCTGTTTGACTGCTTCAGTTTTAAACTCTTCGGGATAACGCTTACCGCTCATGGGCACCTCTCTTTAAGCCATCTTAAATGACTCTGAGGTGTCTGTTAAACCCGTGGCGATTCAAAGTGTTTCACGTGCGTCAGGTTGAAAATGCTACTGATTGTCAGTCTTTTAACTGGAGCATGTATATACAGTGTGGCTATTTTTAGTCGTAAATATAACAAATGATCAACATGCACAAAGCGAAAATTTATATGCGGTAAAAGAAACTGCAATCAGTAAACATTAAGATTTATCTGCTTCTGTTTTATTCATTTCTTTCTGGGGTGGGATGTGTTAATAGATGGTTGGATAACAGGGTGAAATAAAGTTAAAAATAAAATAAGCATAATGAACAGGACAGAGCAAAAAAATATTATTCGCGAGTGGTTAGATATTCGTTGAAGTAACACATCATACCCTTAATACCGTTGTGCAGTGGTTCCTTTAAAACTGTACGTTATGCTCAACGGCTCTCATTATTAAGGCTCCCGTATGCAAACTGACAAAGACCTTTCCACCTGGCTTACGTTTCGCCGTCTTTGGCCTATAATATCGCCTTTCAAGAAAGGGCTATTGGTTGCGGCATTAGCATTAATGATAAATGCCGCCTGCGATCCTTTTATGCTGTCTTTGCTAAAGCCGTTAATGGATGATGGCGTGGGCAAAATGGACCGCTCTGTCATGTTATGGATGCCGGTTGTGGTTATCGGATTAATGACGCTACGCGGTATTACCAGTTTTATCTCCAGCTATTGTGTCTCCTGGGTCTCGGGCAAAGTGGTGATGGATGTGCGCCGGAAATTGTTCCGCCATTTGATGGGCATGCCTGTTTCGTTTTTTGACAAACAGTCAACTGGGACGTTGCTGTCGCGTATTACCTATGATTCCGAACAAGTCGCATCTTCGTCATCAGGTACGCTGATAACGGTCATCCGTGAGGGCGCGTCAATCATCGGCTTGTTCGCCATGATGTTCTACTATAGCTGGCAGCTCTCAATCATCCTGATTGTACTGGCACCTGTTATATCCGTGACTATCCGTGTGGTGTCCAAACGCTTTCGCACTATCAGTAAAAGCATGCAGAATACGATGGGGCAGGTCACGGCGAGTGCTGAGCAGATGCTTAAAGGCCATAAAGAAGTATTGATTTTCGGCGGTCAGGACGTTGAAACAAAACGCTTTGATAAGGTCAGCAATAAGATGCGTTTGCAGGGAATGAAAATGATGTCCGCATCGTCAATCTCCGATCCTGTTATTCAGCTTATTGCTTCCCTGGCACTCGCGTTTGTTCTTTATGCTGCCAGCTTCCCGAGTGTTATGGCGACCCTGACGGCGGGAACGATTAGCGTCGTTTTCACATCGATGATTGCATTGATGCGGCCTCTTAAATCCCTGACCAATGTGAACGCACAGTTCCAGCGCGGGATGGCCGCTTGCCAGACGCTGTTCACTATTCTTGATTCCGAACAGGAAAAAGATGAAGGTAAGCGTGTACTTGAACGCGCAAAAGCGGACGTGGTGTTTCGCAATGTGACGTTTACCTATCCGGGACGTGAGGCCCCAGCGCTACGCAATATCACCCTGAACATACCTGCCGGTAAGACCGTTGCCCTTGTCGGACGTTCCGGCTCGGGTAAATCAACCATCGCCAGCCTGATGACGCGATTTTATGATATTGATGAAGGTGAAATTCTGCTGGACGGCCACGACCTGCGAGAATATACCCTTCAGTCGCTTCGTAACCAGGTGGCGCTGGTGTCGCAAAATGTCCATCTGTTTAACGACACGGTTGCCAACAACATCGCCTACGGTCGTACGGAGCAGTACACCCGTGACCAGATCGAAAATGCCGCGCGTATGGCAAATGCGATGGACTTTATCAACAAGATGGATAACGGTCTTGATACCATCATCGGTGAAAACGGGGTACTGCTTTCTGGTGGGCAACGGCAACGTATCGCTATTGCACGCGCACTGTTGCGGGACAGTCCAATACTCATCCTTGATGAAGCAACGTCAGCCCTGGATACGGAATCGGAACGCGCTATACAGTCTGCGCTCGAGGAACTGCAAAAGAACCGTACGTCACTGGTGATTGCGCATCGTCTGTCGACTATCGAAAAAGCTGATGAAATCATTGTTGTTGAAGATGGCGTTATCGTTGAACGCGGAAGCCATGCGGAATTGCTGACTCACAATGGGGTGTACGCACAGCTTCACAAAATGCAATTCGGTGCGTCAAACAGTTAAGTCACATTCACGCTTTTTACCCCGCTTGCAAAAGCGGGGTATCCCGTAATGTCACCCAAACCTGATTCATGCGCAAGATACCGTATAATGCCTTCTCTGAATACGCTTACATATCCTGTGACTGGACCTAACACTTTGAATAAATTTTGTTTTTTCCTGCTACTCTGTACTGCTATCGGCAGTCTCTTTTCCGCCTGGCCCGTAGCCATATGGTTCCTGCTCATTAACGTCCTGACTATGGTTATTTACGGCGCCGATAAAATGGCAGCACGAAAAGGAATGCGCCGGATACCGGAAGTGACCTTACTGGTCTTCGGCGTTGTGGGCGGGTGGCCCGGCGCCATAATGGGTCAACAGATCTTTCGCCATAAAACGCAAAAGCAGCCGTTCAAAACCTGGTTTTTGATGTCTGTGGTCGTGAGCATCTTAGCCACGGTGGCGCTGTATCATTTTGGTTTTGTTGTTCGCTATTGAGCATCATTACTGCCAATAGTAGTAGGCCAAATCCTGGTGGGTTGCTGTTTTTTGTCCGTTCTGAATAATACGTGCAACAACACGGACGACAGCATCTCATGAAAATAAAATCTATTACACTGGCAGTGCTGATGTTTTATTCAGCACCAGGCTGGTCGACGTTTCAGGAGCGGGAATATAATACCTGGTATATAAAAAATGCCGTTCTTTATGACATGACGCAGACGTCGGAAGGTTTTCCGGTAATGGTGAGTGTATCTCAGCCCGGGAAAAAATCCGCTAATCTGGTGGTTTCATACATCACCGAAGGGCAATGTGGAGAAAATACGCTGCCGCTTAATGTGAATGGTAAAGTGCTGCCCGCCAGCTATTACTGTGTTCAGGTTGGGTCGAACAGAATTGAACATTTTTCAGTGGTCGATGCAACCAGCGTCAATGCCCTGGTGATGCATCTGAATTCAGATTTCACCCTTCTCCTGCAAAACGATATCAAGATTTGGGCCGCAAATATCAAATCGCCGAAATACGGTCTGACACCGCGTTTTTAAAATCCTGCTACGCTTGTTTGTGGTATCAGGAGCATGAACATGAAGAACAAAGATGAACAAACCGGGTTAGTTGGGCTGGCGATTGGTGCTGCCGTTATCGGGCTTGTTTCGGCACAGAAACCGATCGATCGTAACAGCATTGTTGATGAACTGCTAAGACTCGGCAGGCAAAAGGGTGACGGCGTAGAGGATGAGGTGTTCGTCAAGGCCGCTGAGCTGGTAAGAAAAGGGGTGTAAACGATGGCAGAAATCCGTCATGCCCAATGCCATTGTGGTGCAGTGGCATTCACCGTTGCGTTAACCGATGGGTTAAATACCGCCCGTCGCTGTAGCTGTTCTTTTTGTCGGATGAGAGGGGCGGTTGTGGTCTCTGCACCGTTAACCGGTATAACCGTCACCAAAGGCGAGGATAAACTTACGGAGTACCGCTTTAACACCGGTACAGCCCGGCATTTCTTCTGCTCGGTCTGCGGGATTTATACCTTCCATCAGCGGCGTTCTAATCCCAATGAATACGGTGTAAATGTCGCCTGTTTTGAAAATGTCTCTCCGTTCGATTTCCCGGAAGTGACGGTGATGGATGGGGTTAACCATCCTGCGGATGGCGAAAGTGGGGTCTTTGGCTATCTCTCTTTTCGCAAACGCGCGCCAACACAAGCGTCCTAGCCGCCTGGCCACATTGTGCTAACGCTGACTATAGTGGGAAGTGGGTATCTTAAAGAGGAGACATTATGCTTAGTGTTGAAAAAGACGACCCACGTGAGGCGCCTGAATCAGGGGATAAAAAGCCTCAGCCCGTGAAAAAATAGCATTCACGAAGGGTATCACGGCCACCGGCACTGCTGGTGGCTTTTTGTTTTCAAAGGCTCACTGTTAATGCCTGTCGAGATGATTTAAGAGCGTGCCGAGGTGCCCAACAATATCGCGGAAATCGAAAATTAACGCCATCCACAAACACGCTAAAAGAGCCAGTAGGGCAAGGGAAACACGACCAAACAACACAGTTATCCTTAATGATGAGGGGGATATCTGCGCAGTCTAACCCGCAGTCTTTCAACTTATCCTCAACAATCTCGCGATAGCGTGCTGTTGTGCGACTAACCTCAAAAAAGGTGAGCCCGCATGATGCTGCGGGCTCTGATCATCAGAACTGGTAAACCAGGCCTAATGCGACGACATCATCGGTACCGATACCGTTGTTTTTGTAGAAGCTGTCATCTTCATCCAGCAGGTTGATTTTATAATCCACATAGGTGGACATGTTTTTGTTGAAGTAATAGGTTGCGCCTACGTCGGCATATTTAACCAGGTCCTGATCGCCCTGACCGTTGCCCAGGTCTTTACCTTTCGACTGCAGGTAGGAAATTGCCGGACGCAGACCAAAATCGAACTGGTATTGTGCGGTAACTTCAAAGTTCTGAGTTTTATTCGCCACGGCGCTTTCATTGTCGCCGTAAGGGGTCATATTACGGGTTTCAGAATACATTGCCGCCAGATAGATATTGTTGGCGTCATATTTCAGACCCGCGGTCCAGGCATCCGCTTTATCCCCGCCCGCGGTGGTATTTCTCACCTGATCGTTGGTACGGTCAGAAGAGGTATAGGCCGCCCCCGCTGAAATTCCCATACCGAAATCATAGGTGGTAGAAATACCGAAGCCGTCACCGTTCTCATGACGCGTGTCGCGACCATTATTGGTCCCTTCCTGGTTATTGCTGGCATCTTCGTTATTACCCTGATACTGCAGAGCAAAGTTCAGACCCGGCACCAGACCATAGAAATCGGTGTTGCGGTAGGTTGCTACGCCATTGGCACGACCGGTCATAAAGTTATCGGCATAGGTGTAAGAGTCGCCGCCGAACTCTGGCAGCATATCGGTCCAGCCTTCCACGTCGTACAGGACGCCATAGTTACGGCCGTAGTCAAAGGAACCGTAGTCACCCACTTTCACACCGGCGAAGGCCAGACGTGTCCAGGACTGGTTGTCAGACCCTTCGGTGTTATTTGCCTGAATGTTGTATTCCCACTGTGCGTAGCCGGTCATCATGTCGTTGATCTGGGTTTCGCCCTTGAAACCCAAACGCATATAGGTCTGATCGCCGTCTTTAGACGTGTCATCAGAGAAGTAGTGCAAACCATCTACTTTTCCGTACAGATCTAATTTATTGCCATCCTTATTATAAATCTCTGCGGCATGCGCAGCGCCAGCCATTAACAGAGCCGGAATCATCAGGGCCAGTACTTTTCTTTGCATTATGGTATTCCTTTGCGGTTGTTTTTATTTAATTACCTGTTGAACTTTCCTTTGCGGAGAGTTGTCACATGCTAAATCACTCCGCTGAAAGAGTAATAAATTATAATTGTTACGAAGTGAGTAAAATCTAAAGGGAATTGTTCTGCGGAAATGTTAATTTGTTTGATGAATGTTTTAGTGAAAAACATAATAAATTAAAATTATTAATCATGCGGTAAATCAGGTAATGTCTGCCCCGTTATATGCCTTTAAGATTATTATCCATAATTCCCATGAATATCATTTATTCATTTAACGTGATGCTCAGGGATTATTTGGTCTGGCCCGGTGTGAATACACCGGGCTTTTTTTATGGCATAAAAATGCCCGGACAAGCCGGGCATGGGGATTATTCGCTGGTGGATTTTTCCGCTTTCCCGGCCATTTGCGCCAGGAAGTCGTACCGTTTTTGCAGATCGGCGGCGGCATCTTTCCACAACTGCTCAGCCACTTCTGGCTGTTGCGCATTGAGGCGACGGAAGCGCTGCTCCTGCAGCAGTGTCTCAGCCAGGGCATCTGACGGAGGACGTGAATCGAGCGCCAGCGGCAGCTTGCCTTCCTCTGCCCGGCGAGGATCAAAGCGGTACAGCGGCCAGAAGCCCGTGGCGGTCAACTGACGCATCTGGTCGTGGCTGAGCGCCAGATCGTAACCATGCTCTTCGCAAGGGCTGTAGGCGATGATAAGCGATGGGCCCGGATACGCTTCCGCCTCCTGAATCGCTTTCACCGTCTGGTTAAGCTGCGCGCCGAGCGAGATTTGCGCAACGTACACGTGGCCATACATCATCATGCTGACGCCGAGATCTTTACGCGCCTTGCGTTTCCCATGTTCGCCAAATTTTGTTACCGCTCCTAACGGCGTGGCTTTTGACGCCTGTCCGCCGGTATTGGAATAACACTGGGTATCCAGCACCAGGATGTTCACGTTCTCGGTCAGGCTCAACACATGATCCAGCCCGCCAAAGCCAATATCATATGCCCAGCCATCGCCGCCAATCAGCCAGATCGATTTTTCAACCAGGGCGTCAGCGTCGGTCACCAGTTGTTCTGCACCGTCAACGCCCTGAAGGGCATTACGAAGCGCCGTAACCTGTTCACGACGAACCTCAGGCGTGGCTTCAGCGTGCAGCGCAGCGTGCAGGTCGGCAGGGATGTTATCGGCAAACTGATCCAGCAGGCGCATCACGCGTGCGCGGTGCTGATCCACCGTTAAGCGGAAGCCAAGACCAAATTCGGCGTTATCCTCAAACAGCGAATTCGCCCATGCCGGGCCGCGGCCGTTGGCGTCGGTGGTGTATGGGGTGGACGGCAGGTTACCGCCATAAATAGACGAACAGCCGGTCGCGTTGGCGATCAGCATCCGGTCACCGTAGAGTTGCGTCAGCAGTTTGATGTACGGTGTTTCCCCGCAGCCGGAGCAGGCGCCAGAGTATTCGAACAGCGGCGTGATCAGCTGTGAGGTACGGATATCAATACGTTCCAGCTTGCTCCGATCGATTTCCGGCAGGTTCAGGAAGAAGTCATAATTCACTTTCTCTTCTTCCACGTGTTCCAGCCGCGACATCATATTGATGGCTTTGATATCCGGGTTCTGTCGGTCTTTGGCCGGGCAGACCTCAACGCAGAGGTTACAGCCGGTGCAATCTTCTGGTGCAACCTGCAGAACGTATTTCTGTCCGCGCATATCGCGGGATTTCACATCCAGTGAATGCAGGCTGGATGGGGCCGATTCCATCGCGTCCGGAGAAACGACTTTGGCCCGGATGGCAGAGTGCGGGCACGCTGCCACACAGTGATTGCACTGGGTACACAGCTCTTCCTTCCAGATTGGGATCTCTTCGGCGATGTTGCGTTTTTCCCAGCGGGTGGTGCCCATCGGCCAGGTGCCATCCGGCGGCAGGGCGGAGACGGGAAGGGCATCGCCCAGCCCCGCCAGCATGGCCGCCGTTACGGTTTTAACAAAATCTGGAGCCGCATCAGAAACCACCGGAGGACGGTTCGGGCTGCTGGCATTCACCGGCTGGAGCGGTACTTCAGACAGCGACTCGCGCGCCAGCGCCAGTGCCTGCCAGTTGCGTTCAACCAATTCCTGGCCTTTACTGCTGTAACTTTTGGCGATCGCGCCCTGCAGTTCCATTAAGGCGCTGTCGCCCGGCAGAATGTTTGTCAGGTGGAAGAACGCCATCTGCATGACGGTGTTGATGCGCGCGGCAAGACCACATTCGCGGGCAATCTTCGCCGCGTTAATGACAAAAAGACGCGCTTTTTTCTGATTAAGCACCGCCTGCACTTCCTGCGGCAGACGCGCCCAGACCTCATCCGCACTGTACGGCGTGTTGAGCAGGAAAATACCGCCAGGTTTGAGACGTTCGGCCATCTGGTATTTATCGATAAACTGCAGCTGGTGACAGCCGACAAAATCAGCCTGCGAAATGAGATACGCGGAGCGGATAGGGTGTTCGCTGACGCGCAGATGGGACACGGTCAGCCCGCCGGCTTTCTTGGAGTCATAGACGAAATAACCCTGTGCATACCACGGTGTGGAATTACCGATGATCTTGATGTTGTTCTTGGTTGCCGAAACGCTGCCGTCGCTGCCCAGACCGTAGAACAGCGCCTCAAGTTTCGCGCCGGAGGGCAGGGTGTTTTCCGGCAAGGCCAGTGAAAGATTAGTGACATCGTCATAAATACCGACTGTAAAGCGAGGTTTCGGCTTCGTTTCACTTAGCTCATTAAACACCGCCAGCACGCAATCCGGACCGAACTCTTTGGACGACAAACCATAACGCCCGCCAATGACACGCGGCAGCGTTTCGCGCTCGCCGTTACTGAAGGCTTCCGCCAGTGCGGTCATGACGTCCAGATACAGCGGTTCTGCGTGTGCGCCAGGCTCTTTAGTACGATCGAGCACGGCCACGCTACGTGCGCTCTCCGGCAGCGCAGAGAGCAGATGTTTCGCTGAGAACGGGCGGAAGAGGCGAACTTTCAGCACCCCAACTTTCTCGCCGCGCGTCAGCAGTTCATCCACGACTTCTTCACAGGTGCCAATGGCTGAACCCATCAGCACAATCACGCGTTCCGCCTGTGGATGGCCATAATATTCAAACGGTTTATATTCCCGTCCGGTGGCGGCAGCGAAATCGTTCATCGCCTGTTCCACATGGTTGTACACCGCGTTGTACCACGGGTTCGTTGCCTCGCGGGACTGGAAGTAAGTATCCGGGTTGGCCGATGTCCCGCGGATCACCGGATGTTCCGGGTTGAGTGCGCGGGCGCGATGGGCATCAATGTCCGCCTGCGGCAGAAGCGAGAGAAGGGTGTCATCTGCCAGCGGCACGATTTTGTTGATTTCGTGGGAGGTGCGGAAACCATCAAAGAAGTGAATAAACGGCACGCGGCTTTTCAGCGTCGCGATATGGGAAATTAACGCGAAATCCTGGGCCTCCTGGACGCTGCTGGCGCACAGCATGGCGCAGCCGGTCTGACGCACGGCCATCACGTCGGAGTGATCGCCAAAAATGGAGAGCGCGTGGGTAGCAACGGTTCGTGCCGCGACGTGCAGGACAAACGGCGTAAGTTGACCGGCCAGTTTGTACAGCGTCGGGATCATCAGCAGCAATCCCTGCGAGGAGGTGAACGATGTGGAGAGCGCCCCCGTCTGTAGCGCACCATGCACCGCGGCAATCGCACCCGCTTCGGACTGCATTTCGACGACTCTCGGGACATCGCCCCAGACATTTTTTAACCCGTTTCCTGCCCAGGCATCTGCCTGTTCGGCCATTGTAGAACTTGGCGTAATCGGGTAGATGGCGATAACTTCGCTGGTGCGAAACGCGACTGACGCGACTGCACCATTACCGTCAATAGTTTGCATAGGACGACACCCTTACATTGCGCAAAAAAAGAGGGGTCCGTAAACCTGGTCAGACCCTGAATATTATTCCCTTATTTTAGCAAAGGCCGGATTTTGCGATTTTCGCATTTGTGTCCTCGGTATTCTCACCATCAATGAGTAGATCAAACTTTTGGCGAAAAACCCTTCTAAATCTTAAATAATTCAGTTCCAGTATTCATAAGTCGCTGTCATGGCTGCTTTATGTTTGTACTCAAAAGCCTTGCCTTTGTCGTTATCTGGTGAGGAGATAGTGATGTCGATATCCGCCTGGATACATTCCCCGTTAGTGTCCCATTCCTTACAGGTATTCACCGTTTTTTCGATAGTGTAATAGGTCTCGGTGTTCGTCCAGGTTAGCTGGCGACCTGCATCATCGTAAACATACTCATCCACGACGTTAGGTGTATACCTTTTTGTCAGGCGATGATGCGTGTCGTACTCGTACTCCGTGCGGTAATTCTCAATCGCCAGGTTACTTTTGTTTTCTGAACGGGTAAGAGCCCCTGTTGTATTGAGGGTATACAGAATGGTGCCCATGCTGGTTCGATCTTTCTCCCCCGGCGTTGTGGCAGTAATGGTGCCGCGGTTAACTGCTTTACTGATAATCCCTTTTTTGTTTAGCAAATACATACCTTCAACATTATGACGGAATAACAGTGTCGATTTTTGGTTGCGCTTGTCCGTTCCGATGCCTTTGCCATCGACAAGGATGCGCCAGCCGTAATCCGCTTTACTGAGTTTTATCGCACTGGTAATCACAAGAACAGATTGAGGATAGGTTGCTGTTTTTACCTCCAGCATACTGCCGCCAAGAAGTTCGCCACAGCGGTTGTAACTCGCATTTATTGTTGTACGGATGTAACCGTCCGGACTCTCAATCCTGGTCTCAATCGTTTTAGGTATTGCTCCATTAATTTGCTGTTGCAGTAGAATGAAATTATTGGTTTTATTTTTGTTTACGCTTTCGGGTGAGCACTGCTCAGCCCGGGCATGAAAAGAACACAGCGCGAGCACGGCTACGCAAAACGACTTATTGTAAATCGGCATTGATTATTATCCTTATGAACCAGCCTGTTAACGCAATCCCAAAGAGCAAAGCAGTAATATACTGCCAACAGCTTCAGGTTCAACAATATCCAAAAAAATTGCGAGAAATTGTTTCAGCAGCGCATAAATACGCACTTCCGCTCTCGACGGCACGGGATGTGATGCCTATTATGCATAGGTTTCGCATTATTCATGGGGGAGAGAGAGCATGCGTTCAGCGTTTTGGGTAGGGTGTGCCGCGTTATTGCTGTCTGCCTGTAGTAACGAACCTGTTCAGCAGGCCACGGCGGCACACGTGACGCCGGGAATGAAAGCCGCGATGTCCAGTTCAGGACAAGCCAACTGCGCGATGATTGGTGGCTCACTGTCGGTTGCCCGCCAGCTCGATGGCTCTGCGATCGGGATGTGCGCCTTGCCAAACGGCAAACGCTGCAGTGAACAGTCGCTTGCCGTTGGATCCTGCGGTAGCTACTGATTATTCAGCGCGTTTAAACATCAGCGTTTTGTCGGCTGTCGCCAGCGTTAACTGGTCTTCAGTCAGGTCGACCTGCGCCCCTTTGCGCAGCATGTCGCCGATGGCCTGATCCAGTTCGTTCAATTGTGGTTCGGTACAGAGTTTGCGCGTCATGGCCAGCCCTTTAACCTTAAGTTCCCCTTCGGACAATTTTCCCTGTCCGTTGAAGCGGTTACACATCACGCCGGAAATGCTGATGTTATTAACCAGGCTGATATCGGGCAACGCGCTAAAACTGATCTCAGGTTGCGTTGTCGTGGCCTTCACGGCTTTCCCGTCCACATTTTCCAGCACAAAGCGGTGGTTCTTAAGCTGCTCCGGCTGAACAGACGCTTTACCCGGATTAACGCAGCCGGAGAGGACAAGACTGATAACACTTAACGCAATGAGTTTTTTCATTTTTCTTCTCGAACTATAAATACTGTGAATCATTTACCAGTGTAACGATACGCTGGCGTGCGTTAATGGGGTTTATCTGAAAGTGCGGGAAGAAGACCGGGCAACGCAGCGGTTGCCCGGGACAAGATCAGTGAGATTTAAACCCGGCGGCCGTCATCAGCATGCGGAAGAACATACTGACAGCCGCCAGCGCCAGTACGCTGCCGCCCCAGATAATGGCCAGCCACAGCAATCGTTTCCAGACAGGCTGTTGCATCAGTGATAACCCTCCCCATGCTGTACTTTTCCGCGAAATACGTAGTAACTCCAGAAGGTGTAGACCAGAATCACGGGAATGATCAACAACGCACCTACCAGCATAAAGCCCTGACTTTGTGTCGGCGCGGCCGCCTGCCACAGGGTGATCGACGGTGGAATAATATGCGGCCAGATGCTGATCCCAAGCCCGCTAAAGCCGAGAAAAATAAGCCCCAGCGTCAGGATAAACGGCCGATTATGGCTTTGCAGATTATTCAGGCAGCGCCACTGATACAGGCTCAGCAGGACGACCAGAGCCGGAACCGGCAACAGGTAAAACAAATTAGGTAGCGTAAACCAGCGCGCGGCGATGGCCGGGTGCGCCAGCGGGGTCCAGAGACTGATCGCCGCGATAACGGCCAGCAGCACAATTAAGAGCGTTTTAGAAACTTCGCGCATCCGCTGTTGCAGGGCATTTTCACTTTTCATCACCAGCCAGGTGGCGCCCAGCAGCGCATAGGCCACCACCAGACCCGCGCCACAGAACAGGTTAAACGCGGTAAACCAGTCAAAGGGACCGCCGGTATAGGCACGCCCGGTGACTGCAAACCCGTTTATGACGGCACCCACCGTGATGCCCTGGGTAAACGTCGCAAGAAGTGAACCGCCAATAAAGGCTTTATCCCAGAACGGACGGTGCGCTAGCGTTGCTTTAAAACGAAACTCAAACGCCACGCCACGAAAAATAAGACCGATCAGCATTAATGTCAGCGGAATGGTGAGGGCATCGATAATCACCGCGTAGGCCAGCGGAAAGGCACCGAAGAGGGCAGCGCCACCCAGCACCAGCCAGGTTTCATTCCCGTCCCAGACCGGGGCGACGCTGTTGACCATCACATCGCGATCGTCCGGGTTTTGCGTCATCGGGAACAGAATGCCGATCCCCAGATCAAAACCGTCCATCACGATATACATCAGCGTCGCGAAGACGATGATGACAAACCAGATAATGGAAAGATCGATACCCATTATGGCTGCTCCTTATTGCCAGTGATAACTGCGGAAAGCGGGCGTGCCGGACGTCCATCGGCCTCGGTGGCGAACGATTCGTGAGGCTGAGGCCCTTTTTTAATCAGGCGCACCATATAGCTGTAACCGACGCCGAAGACCGAGGTGTAAACGACGAAGAAAGCCAGCAAACTGACGCTCATATGCAGATCGCCATGGGCGGATACCGCATCCCGGGTACGTTGAAGCCCATAGACGACCCACGGCTGGCGTCCTACTTCGGTGGTCACCCATCCGGCCAGTATGGCGATCAACCCTGAAGGCCCCATCAGCAGGGCAAACCACAGGAAGGGGCGCGAGGTGTAAACGCGCTTTTTATAACGCAACCAGAGCGCCACCACGCCGAGCAGCAGCATCAGCATGCCTAAGCCCGCCATAATGCGGAAAGACCAGAAGACAATGGTGGAGTTTGGACGATCTTCCTTCGGGAACTCCTTGAGCGCCGGAACCTGTTTATCCAGACTGTGCGTCAGGATAAGGCTGCCAAGAGCGGGGATCTCCAGGCCAAAACGGGTGCGCTCCAGTTCCATATCCGGCCAGCCAAACAGCAGTAGCGGGGTAGGTTCCCCCGGTGGGTTTTCCCAGTGCCCCTCAATGGCGGCGATTTTGGCAGGCTGATGCTTTAAGGTGTTCAGCCCATGCATATCACCGACCATTGCCTGGATGGGGGCCACAATCAGGGTCATCCACAGCGCCATAGAAAACATAGCGCGGATGGCAGGCGTATTGTTTCCGCGCAGCAGATGCCATGCCGCCGATGCGCCAACAAACAGGGCGCTACTGAGGAAGGCGGCTATCGACATATGCAGCAGACGATAAGGGAAGGAGGGGTTAAAGACCACGGCAAACCAGTCTACCGGGACGACCTGCCCGTTGACGATCTCATAGCCCTGTGGGGTCTGCATCCAGCTATTGGAGGAGAGGATCCAGAAGGTGGAGATAATTGTCCCCAGCGCCACCATACAGGTGGCGAAGAAGTGCAGCCCAGGCCCGACTTTATTCCAGCCGAACAGCATCACGCCGAGGAATCCGGCCTCAAGGAAAAAGGCGGTCAGCACTTCATAGGTCAGAAGTGGGCCGGTAATGCTGCCCGCAAACTGCGAAAATCCACTCCAGTTAGTGCCAAACTGATACGCCATCACCAGCCCGGAGACCACGCCCATGCCAAAGTTAACGGCAAAAATCCTGGACCAGAAGTGGTACAGCGATCGCCAGACCGGATTTTTTGTTTTCAGCCACAGCCCTTCAAGCACAGCAAGATAGCTTGCCAGGCCGATAGTGATTGCCGGGAAAATAATGTGGAAGGATACGGTAAAGGCAAACTGTATCCGTGCAAGGTGAAAAGCATCTAAACCAAACATGCACAGCCTCAATGTCAAACGGTGTGCTGTTATGGTACAGAGGTGCAGATCAGACTATCAGACGCAGAAACGCGAAATTTAACCATAACAGTTGTCAAAAAGCTCCCGCTTTTGCCATCTGATATACTTCCTTGTAGGGCATAAAAATATTTTTTTAATGAATTTTATGCATTAAACCGCTTGCTTTGTCGTCGGCACCGTGCGTTAATGGTCTTCTGGTTTTGAGTCCAAATAAATATCTGACGTAGTTTTATAAAGCAGTTCTCATCACGTTGTGCCTCTCCGCAGCCTCTCTTGGGTCTTTATCTACATTCCGATTAGTTTTGTTTCAAACCATTATCGCCTGATCGGCTCATGAGTAATTTACGTTTTTACGTTTACAGGAGAATCCTATGACTTCTTATATCCATTTTCGCTGCCCATGCTGTCATGGCTCGCAGTACCGTACTTCAGCCTTTGATGTGTCTGAGAAAAATCCCTTCGGCGCAAAATGCATTTTTTGCAAATCGCCAATGATTACACTCGACCATCTGGCCGCGGCGCGTCTCGCACACAATCATGTGACCGAGTACCGTAAGTAATTCATTTCATAAACCATAACAGTTAGCAAAATCTTCTCTTTTTCTCCTGCTGATATACACTGTCCGCAATAAGGAGAATCTGATGAAAAAATACCAGCGTCTGGCGCAACAAATTATCTCGCAGATTGAGCTTGGCGTATGGTTGCCGGGCGATAAGCTGCCTTCTCTGCGAGAGCAGGTGGCAAGCAGCGGCATGAGTTTTATGACCGTGGGCCACGCGTATCAGATGCTGGAAAGTCAGGGGCGCATTGTCGCCAGACCGCAGTCGGGCTATTACGTTGCCTCGCGCCCGACCGCACAACAGCCAGCGCCACCTGCACAGGTCATGCGCGACGAAGCGGTGGACATCAACACTTATATCTTCGACGTTCTGCAGGCCAGCCGCGACCCGTCGGTTGTTCCTTTCGCTTCCGCCTTTCCCGACCCGCGTCTTTTCCCGCTTCAGCAACTCAACCGCTCACTGGCTAACGTCAGCAAAACCGCGACGGCGATGAGCGTGATTGAAAACCTGCCGCCGGGTAATGTCGATTTGCGCCACGCCATTGCCCGCCGCTATGCACAGCAGGGGATGAATATCTCACCGGAGGAGATCGTGATCACCGCAGGCGCGCTCGAAGCGCTGAACTTGAGTCTCCAGGCGGTGACCGAGCCGGGGGACTGGGTGATTGTCGAAAACCCCTGTTTCTACGGCGCGCTGCAGGCGCTGGAACGTCTGAAGTTGAAGGCCCTGTCGATTGCGACGGACGTGCGCGAGGGAATCGATCTCAATGCCCTTGAACAGGCGCTGAATGATTACCCGGTCAAGGCCTGCTGGATAATGACCAACAGTCAAAATCCGCTTGGCTTTACGCTCAGCCTGGAGAAAAAAGCGCAGCTTGTGGCGCTGCTGACGAGGCACAACGTCACGCTGATTGAAGATGATGTCTACAGCGAGCTCTATTTTGGCCGTGAAAAGCCGCTCCCGGCGAAAGCATGGGATCGTCAGGACATGACGCTGCACTGCTCCTCGTTTTCGAAATGTCTGGTGGCCGGTTTTCGTATCGGCTGGGTAGCGGCGGGTAAACATGCGCGGCGCATTCAGCAGCTTCAGCTGATGAGCACGCTCTCTACCAGCTCCCCGATGCAGCTGGCGCTGGTGGATTACCTGGCGACCAAACGCTACGACGCCCATCTTCGCCGTCTGCGACGCACGCTGGCCGAGCGTAAACAGCAGGCGTGGCAGTCACTTTTGCGCCATATGCCGCCGGGCGTCAAAATCCATCATAACGATAGCGGCTACTTTTTGTGGCTGGAGCTTCCGGCACAGCTGGATGCAGGACTGTTAAGCGAACAAGCGTTACGCCATCACATCAGTATTGCCCCAGGCAAGATGTTTTCCACCTCAGATGTCTGGACACCTTTTTTCCGTTTTAATACCTCCTGGGCATGGGGAGAGCGGGAAGAGCAGGCCGTTATTCAGTTAGGGAAATTAATCAGCAGCATGTTGAAATAACGATTCCGGTCTCTCGCTAAATAATCATTGCTTATCTTTTTGCCGCCGCGGCGACCATTTTGCCGCGTCTCATCATACGAAATCTGCATACCACCTCTCACGCCTAACCCCTTGTCTATAATCCAGTTAACGGGGAATGCGCCCTCGGTCACACCTTGATGAAATTTCCTTAAGCCGCACGGTGCGGGGCATTTGCGCGGTCTACGTTTAATGAGGGAGATATTTTTACGGCACGGCTGCCGCTAAATTTTCATTGCGACTGGAGTAATGTTTATGAGCAAAAAATTTGCCCGCAGCAGCCTGTGTGCGCTTGGTATGGCCATAATGACCGCGCAAGCCGCCGAGCCACCGAAAGCGATTGGCGACGGAGAAGGTCGGCTGGATATTATTGCCTGGCCGGGTTACATCGAGCGGGGACAAACGGATAAAAATTATGACTGGGTAACCCAGTTTGAAAAAGAGACCGGCTGTGCGGTAAATGTCAAAACCGCCGCCACGTCGGACGAGATGGTGAGCCTGATGGCGAAAGGCGGGTATGACCTGGTCACCGCGTCCGGAGATGCGTCGCTCCGTCTGATTATGGGCAAACGCGTTCAGCCGATTAACCCGGAACTCATCCCCAACTGGAAAACCCTCGACCCGCGCCTCGTTAAAGGTGAATGGTTTAACGTGGGCGGCAACGTCTACGGCACGCCGTATCAGTGGGGGCCAAACCTGCTGATGTACAACACCAAAACCTTCCCGACACCGCCGGACAGCTGGAGCGTGGTGTTTGTAAAACAGGACTTACCGGACGGTAAAACCAACCAGGGCCGCGTGCAGGCCTATGACGGTCCGATTTACATTGCCGATGCGGCGCTGTTTGTGAAGGCCACTCAACCCCAGTTGGGTATTAACGACCCCTACCAGCTGACGGAAGAACAGTACGCTGCGGTTCTGAAAGTGTTACGCGATCAGCACGCCCTGATCCACCGCTACTGGCATGACACCACCGTACAGATGAGTGACTTTAAGAATGAAGGCGTGGTGGCGTCCAGCGCCTGGCCATACCAGGCGAATGCCCTGAAAGCCGAAAACCAGCCGATCGCGACCGTCTTCCCGAAAGAGGGTGTCACGGGCTGGGCAGACACCACTATGCTTCACGCTCAGGCAAAACACCCGATGTGTGCTTACAAATGGATGAACTGGTCGCTGACGCCAAAAGTGCAGGGCGATCTGGCGGCGTGGTTTGGCTCTCTGCCGGTAGTGGCGCAAGGGTGTAAGGCCAGTACGCTGCTGGGTGAGAAAGGCTGTGAAACCAACGGTTACGACGCTTTTGACAAAATCAAGTTCTGGAAAACCCCGATCGCCGAAGGCGGCAAATATGTGCCTTACAGCCGCTGGACGCAGGATTACATCGCCATCATGGGTGGCCGTTAATCATCCGGGAGCAGAACATGACGTACGCGGTAGAGTTTAATGACGTTTCCCGTCTGTACGGCGACGTACGGGCGGTGGATGGGGTGAGCATTGCCATTCGTGACGGGGAGTTTTTCTCCATGCTGGGGCCGTCGGGCTCCGGCAAAACCACCTGCCTGCGGCTGATCGCCGGTTTTGAACAACTCTCCGGCGGGGCGATCACAATCTTCGGTAAAGAAGCGAGTGAGCTTCCTCCGTGGGAGCGAGACGTCAATACGGTGTTCCAGGATTACGCGCTGTTTCCGCATATGTCGATTCTCGATAACGTCGCTTACGGGCTGATGGTCAAAGGCATCGACAAGAAAAAACGCCATGCACTGGCGCAGGAGGCGCTGGAAAAGGTCGGGCTGAGCTTTGCCATTGCGCGCAAGCCGTCGCAGCTTTCTGGAGGCCAGCGTCAGCGCGTTGCCATTGCGCGTGCGCTGGTCAATGAACCCCGCGTGCTGTTGCTGGATGAACCGCTGGGCGCGCTCGATCTGAAACTGCGTGAACAGATGCAGGTCGAGCTGAAAAAACTTCAACAGGCACTCGGGATCACCTTTATTTTTGTGACCCACGATCAGGGGGAAGCCCTGTCAATGTCCGACCGGGTCGCCGTTTTCAACAACGGACGCATTGAGCAGGTGGATACCCCGCGTGAGCTATACATGCGCCCGCGTACGCCGTTCGTGGCCAGCTTTGTCGGCACCTCGAACGTTTTCGATGCGGCACTGGCGCAGAAAGTGTGCGGCATGCAGGGCGCTTATTCGCTTCGACCGGAACATATCCGACTCAATGAGAGCGGTGAGGTTCAGGTTGAAGGCGTGGTTCAGGCTGTCCAGTATCAGGGTGCGGCAACGCGCCTGGAGCTGAAACTTGCCGGGGGGGCAAAACTGCTGGTGAGCCAGGCCAATCTCAGCGCGGGCACACTGCATACCGGCGTTGAGCCGGGGCAGGCGGTGCTGGCGTCATGGTCGCGCGACGCCATGATCCGCCTGCATGAGGAAGGGTGAAATGGCGATGAGCGTCTTACATCCTCCCGCACCGCGCGGTACCCTAAGCCGCATTACCGCGCACTTCTGGCGCAAACCGTCGCTGGGGATATTCCTGCTTCTGCTGGCACCGCTGATGTGGTTTGGCATCGTCTATCTGGGATCGCTCCTTACGCTACTGTGGCAGGGCTTTTATACCTTTGATGACTTCACCATGTCGGTTACGCCGGACCTGACGCTGGCGAACATTCAGGCACTTTTTAACCCGGCAAACTACGACATCATCATCCGTACGCTGGTGATGGCGATTGCGGTCACCGTCGCCAGCGCCATTCTGGCCTTCCCGATGGCCTGGTATATGGCGCGTTACACCAGCGGCAAATGGAAAGCGTTCTTCTATATTGCCGTTATGCTGCCGATGTGGGCGAGCTATATCGTCAAAGCGTACGCGTGGACGCTGCTGCTGGCGAAAGATGGCGTGGCGCAGTGGTTTCTCAGCCATCTGGGGCTGGAGCCGATCCTGGTCTCTGTTCTGACGCTTCCGGCGATTGGCGGTAACACGTTATCAACCTCCGGGCTGGGGCGGTTTCTGGTCTTTGTCTACATCTGGCTGCCGTTTATGATCCTGCCCGTGCAGGCGGCGCTGGAACGGCTGCCTGCCTCGTTGTTGCAGGCCTCTGCCGATCTCGGCGCGCGTCCGCGTCAGACCTTTCGTTATGTTGTTCTGCCGCTGGCGATCCCGGGTATCGCGGCGGGCTCGATATTTACCTTCTCTCTGACGCTCGGTGATTTTATCGTGCCACAGCTGGTAGGGCCGCCGGGCTATTTCATTGGCAATATGGTCTATGCCCAGCAGGGGGCCATCGGCAATATGCCCATGGCTGCCGCCTTCACCCTGGTGCCGATTGTGCTTATCTCGCTTTATCTGGCGTTCGTGAAACGTCTGGGAGCATTCGATGCACTCTGAACGCGCACCGTTGTTCCTGAAAGTGGCCGCCTGGGGCGGGGTGATCTTCCTCCACTTCCCCCTGCTGATTATTGCCATCTACGCTTTTAATACTGAGGACGCGGCCTTCAGCTTCCCGCCGCAGGGGCTGACGTTGAAGTGGTTTAGCGTGGCGGCGGGGCGTGGCGACATCATCGATTCCGTGACGTTGTCACTTAAGATTGCGACGTTTGCGACGGCTATTGCCCTGGTACTTGGCACGCTTGCTGCAGCGGCGCTGTGGCGTAGCGCGTTTTTTGGCAAAAACGCCATTTCGCTGTTGCTGCTGTTACCGATAGCGCTGCCGGGCATCATCACCGGTCTGGCGCTGCTGACCGCTTTCAAAACCATCAATCTGGAGCCTGGTTTTTTTACCATCGTTGTCGGGCACGCCACGTTCTGCGTGGTGGTGGTGTTTAACAATGTGATTGCCCGGTTCCGACGCACCTCCTGGAGCCTGGTTGAAGCGTCGATGGATTTAGGGGCCGATGGCTGGCAAACCTTCCGTTACGTGGTCCTGCCCAATCTTGGGTCGGCGCTGCTGGCCGGGGGCATGCTGGCGTTTGCTCTGTCGTTTGACGAAATTATCGTCACAACCTTTACCGCGGGACACGAGCGCACGTTACCGCTGTGGTTGCTTAACCAGCTCGGACGTCCGCGTGACGTGCCGGTCACCAACGTGGTCGCACTGCTGGTGATGCTGGTGACAACCTTCCCCATTCTGGGAGCCTGGTGGCTAACCCGCGACGGCGAGAACAGCGCCGGGAGCGGGAAATAACATTGATTTCAACGGGACAATGCTATGCAAAAACGACTGCTGATTAATGGTGAACTGGTGAGTGGCGAGGGGGAAAAACAGCCGGTCTATAACCCTGCCACCGGAGAGGTTCTGCTGGAGATTGCTGAAGCGTCAGCCGCGCAGGTCGACGCGGCCGTGCAGGCAGCCGATCGGGCGTTCGCACAGTGGGGGCAAGCCACGCCCAAAACGCGTGCCGAATGCCTGCTGAAACTGGCTGACGTTATTGAAGCGCATGCCGACGAGTTTGCCAGACTCGAATCCCTGAACTGCGGTAAGCCACTGCACTGCGCGCTGGGGGATGAGATCCCCGCGGTAGTCGATGTGTTTCGGTTCTTTGCTGGCGCGGCCCGCTGCCTGAACGGACTGGCGGCGGGTGAGTATCTGGACGGGCATACTTCGATGATCCGCCGCGATCCGGTCGGGGTTGTCGCCTCCATCGCCCCCTGGAACTACCCGCTGATGATGGCGGCGTGGAAGCTGGCACCTGCGCTGGCCGCCGGGAACTGCGTGGTGATCAAGCCCTCTGAGATTACGCCGCTGACCGCCTTAAAACTGGCCGAACTGGCGAAGGATATTTTCCCGGCTGGCGTGCTGAACGTGCTGTTCGGGCGCGGAAAAACGGTAGGCGATCCGCTGACCGGGCATGAGAAAGTGCGCATGGTGTCACTCACCGGCTCAATTGCAACCGGGGAGCACATCATCGGCCATACGGCATCCTCGATAAAACGTACCCACATGGAGCTGGGCGGCAAGGCACCGGTTATCGTCTTTGATGACGCCGATCTGGATGCGGTCGTCGAGGGTGTGCGGACGTTTGGTTTCTACAATGCCGGGCAGGACTGTACTGCGGCCTGCCGAATTTATGCCCAGAAGGGCATTTATGCTGCACTGGTGGAAAAACTGGGCGCAGCGGTGGCCAGCCTGAAGATGGGGGCGCCGGAAGAGGCCTCTACCGAGCTGGGGCCGCTGAGCTCGCAAGCGCATCTGTCGCGCGTCTGTCAGGCTGTGGAGGAGGCCAAAGCGCTCAGCCATATCCGCGTGGTGACGGGCGGCAGTAAAAAAGAGGGGGCGGGTTACTACTTCCAGCCAACCCTGCTGGCCGGGGCAAAACAGGAAGATGCCATTGTGCAACGTGAAGTCTTTGGTCCGGTGGTGAGCGTCACTGAATTTGACGACGAAGACCAGGCGCTGGCCTGGGCTAACGATTCACAATATGGCCTGGCCTCGTCCGTCTGGACCCGGGATGTGGGGCGAGCTCACCGGCTGAGTGCGCGTCTGCAATACGGCTGCACCTGGGTGAATACCCATTTTATGCTGGTAAGCGAAATGCCACACGGCGGCATGAAGTTATCCGGTTATGGGAAAGATATGTCGGTATATGGGCTTGAGGATTATACCGTTGTCCGGCATGTGATGATAAAACACTAATATGCAGTTAAGTGACTGTAATATATTGGAAATATATTGCAGTCGCTTGCTTGTGGACCATTGAAGTTAAAATTAGTGCTCAGCAGAGCTGCTGGTTGATGATTATGCCATCCTGACTGGAATTGGATAAACATGTGTAATAATGGCCCAAAACGGCAACTGGAATGACAGGTAATGGGATTTCAATATTGGTTCACGGTGTGTGCAATTTTTCTGACCTGCCCCTTTATGCTTGTTCAGTCGATTATCTTTTTGCGACGAGGTGTCTACACTAAAACCTTCAAGGGAACGATGCGAAAGGAATATATCCACAAAGACACTAAACCTATTGAATACTGGTTTAACGTTATTGCTCAAATGATGATGAGTGCTGCAGTACTTGGTTTAGGCTTCTGGTTATTAGATGACCTACCTGCCTTTCATAATTGGCACACTGAAATCCGCGCAATGCTTCCTTTTTAATTCACCATTGAAAAGATGCCAAACCTCGCTCAAGCGGGGTTTTTTGTTACCTGAAGATAACCACGGGGCATCGAAGCCAGAGGGATTAAATAGTCAACTGCAATCTTGATCTTGTCATGCATGGTTTTCGAAGACGGATCCTTGTCAGGGCATAGTTGTAACGCAATATACTCATTTGTTATTAGCCTTAATATTTAAGTGGTTATTGTGTAACGAAAAAACTTGATCTGTATCAACATATGACGCATATTGCGTGCGGTTATTTTTTCGGCTCTGGAATACAGAATGACGTTGTATCAAAAGATGTTGGTTTTTTACGCAATCATGGCTTCTATCTGCGCATTAATCACCTGGTTCCTGTCTAAAGATCGTAAACGCATCCGCCTGCTCAGCGCGTTTCTGGTAGGGTCGACCTGGCCGATGAGCTTCCCCGTTGCGCTGCTGGTCTCGCTTTTCTGAAGCACGCTTCCATTTTTAAACGATGAACATGGCATTCCCGTCACGATAACTGTATAAATAAACAGTGCATCGTAAAAGGAGTGCTTATGAACAGTTTTTACTCGCAACATGCGGGTTGCATCGTCCGCTGGCATGATTTGCCCGGCACCGGCGATCCTGTCGTCTTCATCCACGGATTGGGCTGCGCCTCGTCCTATGAATATCCCCGCGTCGTTCGTGACCCTCAGTTTGGCGGGTGCAGAACGATTCTCATCGATTTACCCGGCAGCGGTTACAGCGATAAGCCTGAGCACTACAGCTACAAAACTACCGATCAGGCCCGCGTTGTGGCTGAACTGATGGATCATCTCAAGCTCGATGCCTTCTGGCTGTACGGTCACAGCATGGGCGGCAGCATCGCCATTGAAGCGGCGGGGCTGCTGGCATCGCGTGTTAAAGGGCTGATGGTGTCGGAACCCAATTTTCATGCCGGGGGTGGGATGTTCAGCCGCTCGATTGCCGCACAAACGGAACAGCAGTTTCTGAAACAGGGATATCAGGCCATGCTCTGTGCAGAAAAAACGGCGTGGGCCGGGTGCCTCCAAAGTAATGCACCTTATGCTGTCTGGCGCGGCGCATCGAGCCTGGTGGCAGGCGTTGAGCCAGACTGGGAAACGCAATTTCTGTCGCTGCCTTGCCGGTGACGTTGATTTTTGGCGAGCTCTCTTTGCCGGATGACGATGTAGAGCGCCTGAAGCAGAAGGGCGTTGAGGTCAAAATCATCCCTGCTGCGGGGCACTCCATGTCGTGGGAAAACCCGTCGGCACTGGCGCAGACGTTAGCGGAGTGTATGGCGGCGTGATTATCGTTGCGGAATGTTGGCCGGGTAAGCGCAGCGCCACCCGGCAACAAAGGCTGCTACATGATTAAAGCCCGAAGTGCCCGACGTGCGTCAGGCTGAACATCATGCGGGTGCTGATAATCAATGTTCTCTATTGCCCGGCTATAGAGGGCAACCAGCCAGTCGTAAACGTATGCGGTGGCCGCATGGACAGGCTGTTCCCCCAGGCGCGTCAGGCGCGGCGCGGCGCAGCTAACCACGGGCGTAACAAAGATTGCCAGCCCCTTACGGATGCGGCTTGCCGGACGTTCAGCAACAGGCGTCTGGTCGTAACCCAGCCAGCCAACGAAATTACCTATCACCGCATGCAGCTGTGCGGCGCTGCTCTTGTCGGTTTCGACAATACGCTGAAGCTGCTGAGGCAGGTTAAGACGGTAGCTGGCGACCACCAGAACCTCGGCAATTTGCTGTAACACCGCAGGCTCAAGACCCAGGCGTGTGGCCGCTGCGTCATTGCGACTCCACTGGCGCAAATGGTTCATCCACACTTTATGCGCCAGGCGCGCTTTATCTTTTGTCTGGAACGTGCTGGCACTTTCCTGCGCATTATCGGCAAACAGATCGATGGTATCCGTAAACAGACCGTTGACCTGCTCCTCGCGCGGTTGCTGGACGGCCAGAAGCGTTTCAAAGGCTTTGAGCGGAGGCAGAAGCCCTTCGAGCAACTCACCGTGGCGGGCAGCGCTGCTTTGCAGGGTACGAACCATGTTCTCGGCCTGAGTTCGTCTTGCTGCAGGCTCCTCAACCAGCGGTGCCAGATAGCTGTGCATTAAAGCCGACAGATCCTGGCGCAGCGCCGTTTTCAGCGTGTTAAGACGTTTCTGTCGCTGGGCAGGTAACGTGGCCTGAGACAGCCACTCGATGACGCGCTGCATGCTGTGGCTGTCCAGCGCCTGCAGCGTGCCCCAGCGCAGGCCTGGTTTACCCAGCAGATGCTGGACCGCTTCATCGAGATTTTGCCGGGTGGTAAAACGTGCGTCGTGAGGCGTAATCGCCCACACCAGACCCGGCAGGGCTGATTCCTCCGCAGGCTGCGTCTCTTTGACC
This sequence comes from Enterobacter cloacae complex sp. 2022EL-00981, assembly GCF_028737495.1. Taxonomy (NCBI): domain Bacteria; kingdom Pseudomonadati; phylum Pseudomonadota; class Gammaproteobacteria; order Enterobacterales; family Enterobacteriaceae; genus Enterobacter; species Enterobacter cloacae complex sp. 2022EL-00981. The sequence goes on along the minus strand of NZ_JAQZRK010000002.1, from coordinate 333,181 downwards.
CAGTTCATCAGTACCTTTGCTTTTTTTGCCGTCTGGTCGTGCTGCGCGGTCGCATTGCAGATCACCAGCACATCTGGCTGCAGCTGCTGGCGATAGTGTTCCAGCAGCCACTGACATTTGGCCTGGCTTAGCGGATCGGCGCTGTTGTCTGCAAATACCGGGATATCAATAATATCGACGTTATCCAGCGCGCTGCTCTCGACAGGCAGTACCAGTTCACGCGTCAGGAATGCCAGTACATCGACGGGGAGGCTAATAGCATTAAGCATCTCGCCGTTGTTCAGGGGATGCAGCAGCGTCTCCTGAGCGTCCGGAAGGGTAAAGGTGCCATGGGTCAGGAAGCCTTCGCCAGGCAGACCAAAGTTATCAACCAGCAGGCTGAGCGGGGCGGCAAGTTCGCTGGCGTGGCTGGTCTGGTGCAGAACATGGGCGAGTTTTAACCACTGCTGGGTCAGTTCCTGTTGCTCACCCCACAAAAGCGACCAGACGCTGGCCCGGGTGGTTAGATCAAGCGATGGCACCAGTTGCGCAAACTGATGCCACAGCACATCATCAATTTGCTGTCTGGCGGCAGGTACCGTGCTCTGCCAGAAGCGGGCAATCGCGCCAACTTCCTGCGCCGTTATGCCCGGTACACCCTGCGGCTGACGCAGGCCGCGCCACTTCTCAAGGCGCGTCTCGATAACGGCTTTATCCACGGCGCGGATCTGCGGGTGTAAGGTGGTGCGGGCAATAAACAGCTGCACCAGCTCGGCCTCGGTGACCAGGCTCAGACGTAGCGGGAAAGCCTCATCGTCCACTGCCGCGCTTTCAGTGGTGAAACGCAGTGCCATGTTGGTCAGGGCATGTCCCGGGTTGATATGTGAGAAGTAGTCAAACGTGCGTTGCCCGGGGGTGACGTTCAGCCGCCCGTTACCGTTGCCGCACAGGGACAGCAACAGATGCGCTTTGGCGCTTTGGGAGTGGCCATACAGACCAATGCTGCTCCGCCGGGTCAGGGCCTGTTCAATGGCCTGCTCCCGCGCCTGCGCCGCATTGATACGGGCCAGCAGGGCGTCGGCATCGTTATCCAGCACCGGGGCGTGCAGGCGCGTCTCGTTAATCCACCCGATTAAGGCCTGCGTGGTGGTCATCGTTGCACTCATTTCAGGTATACACTCCCGCTGTCGATCCAGTAGTGGCTACCGCTATGACGGCGATCGGCCAGGGTATTCAGTTTGAAGGTTAAGGCGTCTGGTGGGACAGGGGTTCCATCCTGCAGCCAGGCGTCGCTCAGCTCGAAAGATTCCGGGCCTTCGTGCTTGCTGCCTCCGCAGAGCTTAAGCCGCACGTTCAGCACGCCGTCGCCAGCAATCGCTTTGGCCAGTTCCGCCGAGTTGATACTCAGGGTGTACAGCGGCGTCGCCGGCCAGCGTGCGTTCGCCAGCTGGCGGAAGCCAAGCGTGACGTTCCCACGCAGCGGGAAATGCAGGCGGGCGTCGAGTTTTGCGCCAGGTTTATCCAGGTCGATATCCTGATACCAGACGTTCTCCTCACGCAGCGTGTTAACGGTGTTATCCAGCACGCCCAGATAGCGCACGGTGGAGTAAGCGCCAATATCGGCCGCCTTAAAGTTAAAGCGCGGCAGACGCAAATCGAGCGCCAGGCTGCAGAGCATGGCCCCCACGGCGGCGGTCGATTTCGGGTTGCCGATGCGACCCTGCTGGCTGAACGGATACCACTCATGAACCTGGTATTTATCCAGCCATACGATGCGATTAACCGGCACGGGCTGGAGATGGCGGATCAGCGCCTGCACGCCCGGCAGGCACCCCGGACGACCGGTGATCAGCAAAATATCGCAGCTGTAATGAGAGATCGCTTCGCACACCGCATGAAGCGGAGAGGCCAGCGTGAACTGACCTGCCAGCATCGCATCCTGCATTTCGCGGAAATTCACATGCAGCGGCACGGCAAACAGGTCGAAGGCTTCAGAGCCAGCAGGCAGAGCGTGGTCGACTGCCTGCTGCAGGTAGTTCATCACGTTGCGGGTCGGCTTCTGCGGCAGCAGATCGCCAAAGGTGGCATGCAAACCGGCCAGCGGATCGTCAATGTCGCTGGATTCCCACGCGGCAAGGATCGCATGACCGATCGGCATAAAGAGCTGAAGTGCGGTCTGCTGGCGCAATACCGCTTGGGTATCAATACGCCCGGAGTCACCGAACAACGACGCCATCAGCAGAGACGCGTCCGCAATGCCGGACTTCTGCAACTGCGTTTGCAGGGCTGGCAACACATAGCGCTGGATAACGTCCAGCAGCGTGTCGTCGCCGGCCACTTTAAACCCTTCGCGGAAGAGAAGCTGTGGCGTGATTTTGACGTTATTCCCGGAGCCGTCATCCAGCTGATAGTGGGTGATCGCCATATCTGTGGTGCCGCCGCCAATATCGATAGAAGCAACGCGCAGCGCGCGACCCGGCTGGACACCAGGCTCGGGTTCACGATCCGGGCGGGCGAGGGAGGCGAAGAAGGCTTCCGTCTGACCACCAAAACGGGAGATCGCTTCGTTGTAAAGCCAGACCAGTTGCCCGCAGCTCGCTTCATCCCACTCCATCTGGATCTCAGGCACCGGCACCACGCTTTTATCCTGCTGCTTGCGGGTGGCAAAGTCTTCATCCTGCGGATGCCATCCCATCGCTTTCCAGACGATGGCAATCGCTTCAAACATGCGGCGACGGAAGATCTCGCGCTCCTGCTTCGGCATCGCCGAGGGCAGTGTGAGGATCAGCGTGCGCAGCTGGCGCGGAGACGCCGGGAAGCCCAGACGCAAGCGCGTGGCGACGCTGTTGATCTGGCCCAGCGCCTGTGCCAGCAGCTCGCACAGCATATGGGTCATCAGGGTGCTGCGGCTGTACTGCGGGGAGAAAACCGGCAGACGCTCGTCCTGGGGCAGCGTAAACAGCGGTTCGCCGTCATCATTCATCAGGTTCATCAGCGGGAACGCGGTCGCCAGCGGCTCGCGTTGGGTTTTGCTGTTCATCTGGCTGAAACGCCAGTCCTGCACCACCGGCGTCTCATCCCACAGGTAGCGACGCGGGCTGGAGATACCGCTGTTACCTTCAGTCCCCAGACGCTGCATAGCCAGCTTACGCGCCTCATCGCCAACCCGGACAATAGAAGGCCAGACGAAGGCATCCTCGCGACCGCTTTCAACCGAGAAGTGCTGTTTGCCAAAGCGTGCTTCCGAGAACTCCAGGCGGCTGGTAAACAGGGGCTCATTGAGGAACTGCGGCTCGCTTAAAGAGCGCACCTGCAACTCGGCCGTCTGACGCAGACCGTCGTTGGCGTCGCCGTGATCTTCAATAATCACGCCGCAGGTATGGGTGTTGCCCACGTCGAGGATCAAATCGACCGGAATGGCAGGCGTGCTGAGCGTATGGGTGACAAATTTGACTTCCGGCACGGTGAGCTGTTCACCAAGCATGGTCAGCACATTCAGCCAGTGTGCCTGATACTCAAAGCTGCGCATGGCCTGCTGCAGATCGCGTTCTGAACGGTGTTCGACGTCCGAGGCGTACTGCGTGAACGCTTCGCGCAGCCAGCCATCTATCCACGTCTGGTCGAGGAAATTTTCTACTTCGGCATCGCGCCAGGCCAGCGCGAAGCGGGTCCCGTTAAGAATATCGTTTTCCACCGGCGACAGCGCGGAGGTGGCATGCTCTGCAATCTGGCTGTCGAGGGCGAGGGCGACACGATGGGTGTTACCTGCGGTGTCCGGCGTCTCCAGCTTGCGGACCTGAACGCGCGCCCAGTTGTCCGGGCCGTCAACAAAGGTTCGCGGCGGGTTGAAGCGCAGGAACGGAACGGGGAGCCAGACGCCATCCAGCACGGCCAGGGACTGATGCAGCGCGATGGTTGTCTCAGGCTTGACCACCTCAGGTTGGCCGCCGTCCGTGCCGGGCAGTGTGTAACGCCCGTTAACCAGGTCGAAATCAAGGCGCAAAAGCGGGCCGTTCGCGGTTTTACGCACGAAACGTCCGTTGCTGGCGGTGTCCTGCGGGGTCAGGCCGAAATCGAGGAACTGTACACCGCTGTTGGCAATAAGCGTAACGCTCTGTTTATAGTCGCAAAGATTTACCAGCATAGGATCAGGCACCTGCTTTCTTAAACGTCAGTGGAACGACGGTTTTTGCATCATAACGGGCATTGCATTCGGCGACATCGCTGGTGCCTGCTTTACAGGAGACTTCCGGCATCGGGTAGCGGGAACCGTCTGTGCAGCGTGCATTGCCGCGACTCTTAATCATCAGCTCGCCATTGCTGTGCAGGCCGGAGAAAACCTCTACGCGGCACACAACGTTATCGCCATGCACAACACGGGCGAAGCCTTTGTTGTTCTGGATCTGATAGCGCAGTGACGGCGGTTTGCCGGTCACCGGATCTTTTACGTCAAGAATGGCGCGCCAGGTGCCGTTCAGGAAACGCGTCGAGCCCGCTTTGACCTGACCGGCCTCCATGACCATGGCATCTTTCGGGATCGCGGCAATCACCACCGGGGCAGACACCGGAGCGGGATCGGGTTCCTTCGCTTTATTCTCTACCACCTCAGCCTGATGCAGCGGCAGCGGCTCAACCACTTTAATCGGTTTTGGGGCAATCGCCACGGGTTGCGGTGCCGGGGCGGCGGCTGGCGCGGGCTCTGCCGAAGGGGCCTGTTTTGGCCACAGCAGCGGGGCGGCAATGGCGGCAACGATCACAGCGGCAACCGGCAGCGACCATAAGGGCACGCGACGCTTTTTCACGACGGGCGCAGGAGCAGGCTCTTCAACAGGCGGCGCAACGGCGGGTGCGGACTCGGGCTCATACAGCGCTTCCGGCGTAATGCGCACAACCGTGGCCGGCGCGATCAAAGGTTCGTCAGCGTGTTCAAAGGTGACGGCCGGGGTCGGTTCTGGTTCCGGTTCAGGATCTTCAATCACCACCGGCGCGGGCTCAGGGATCAGCGATTCGCGCAGGCAGTCGAGTACGTCATCGCGTGCATTTTCGTTCAGGTTTACAAATCCCCAGAACGCAATGACCGGTTTACCGTCGACCAGATAAAGGAAATTTTCGCTCGGGAACTGGAAGGCTTTCGACAGCAAGGAGCCAAAAAGCTGTTGTGCGGTTTTAGGCGACTGGAGGCATTTCTTACTCAGCGATTCAACGCTGGCAAGGGTATTTTCCAGATAGCGCAGGGCGCGAAAACGGTCATCTTCATTGGCCGTTTTCCAGCTGGTGACGCTACCTTCCACCGGGGAGTACCAGTCCACGCGGTCACCGCCGTCGTTGACCTGTGGAATGGCCAGACAGTCGACAATGGCCTGCTGTTTGCGCAACCGGAGTGCTTCACGTATTTGCAACGCTGATTCAAAAACGGCTTGTCCGCCGCCGCCAACGGCCTGAAAATCATCCAGATTACCGCTGCGTAAAAGAGTTTTTGCCACGATTTGATCCCATATACTTCTTCACACCGTTACTTTAACGAAACCGGAAAGCAAACAAACGGAGGAAGAGACGCTAAAAGCGCCGATTTCTTGCGGCATAGATCGTGACGGTTGTGCTTGACGGATAATGGAACTTAAGACAAATCACCTTTTTCGGCACTGGCTGTAAAACCAGCGAAAAACGCGGCTTTAGAATAACCTGATAGTGTTTCGTTATTTGCCAGCTTATAGCGGCTGTGCTGTTATTACTGTCCTATATAATAAAACTGTCAGGGTTATAACCATGTCTACAGGGAAAACACTGCTCGCCCTTGCGCTGAGCGCTATTTTACCAGCCGGTGCCGCATGGGCGGCAAACAACGACACCCTTATTTACTGTTCTGAAGCGTCCCCCGAGTCGTTCAACCCGCAAATTGCCAGCTCAGGCCCGTCATTCGTCGCCAGCTCTCAGGTACTCTATAACCGCCTGATCAATTTCGACCCGGTGAAAAACACCCCGGTTCCGTCTCTGGCGGAATCCTGGACGATTTCACCGGACGGCAAGACCTATACCTTTACGCTGCGTAAAGGGGTGAAGTTCAACAGCAACAAATACTTCAAACCGACGCGCGACTTTAATGCCGATGACGTTATTTTTTCGGTCATGCGTCAGAAAGACCCTAAACACCCGTATCACAATGTGTCGCAGGGCAATTACGAATACTTTAACGACGTCGGCCTCGATAAGCTGATCCAGGACGTTAAAAAGGTCGATGATTATCATGTTCAGTTCACCCTCAGTGAACCGAACGCCGCGTTCCTGGCCGACTGGGGCATGGATTTTGCCTCCATTTTGTCTGCCGAATATGCGGATGCGATGCTGAAAAAAGGCACGCCTGAGAACGTCGATACCTGGCCAATTGGAACCGGCCCCTATGTACTCCAGCAGTACAAAGTGGATTCTCTGATCCGCTATGTGGCTAACCCGAACTACTGGGAAGGCCCGGTCCCGACCAAACACCTGATCTTCTCCATCACGCCAAACGTGGAGACCCGTCTGGCGAAACTGCAAACCAATGAGTGCCAGATCATTCCTGCGCCATCTCCGGTGCAGTTTGACGTCATTAAGAACAACAAAGACCTGACGCTGCACTCCGTCGATGCGCTGAATGTGGGGTATCTGGCGTTCAATACCGAGAAAAAGCCGTTTGATAACGTGCTGGTGCGCCAGGCGCTGAACTACGCCACCGACAAAAAGGCCATCGTTAACGCCGTCTTTATGGGCTCCGGTACGGTCGCGAAATCCCCAATTCCGCCAAATATGATGGGCTTTAATAAAGATCTGAAGGATTACAGCTACGACCCGGAAAAAGCGAAAGCCCTGCTGAAACAGGCCGGACTGGAGAAGGGCGCGGAGGTCACGCTGTGGTCAATGCCGGTACAGCGTCCGTACAACCCGAACTCCCGCCGTATTGCCGAGATGATCCAGAGCGACTGGGCGAAAGTGGGCGTGAAGGCCAAAATCATCTCTTACGAGTGGGGAGAGTATCTTTCCGGAATGCGTAAAGGCGAGCATGACTCCGCGCTGTTCGGCTGGATGTCGGATAACGGCGATCCGGATAACTTTGCCGATGTGCTGCTGGGTTGCAATAGCATCAAAACCGGCTCCAACGCTGCGCGCTGGTGTAATAAGGATTATGATGCCCTGGTGCAGAAAGCCAAACTGACCAGCAACCCGGACGATCGTGCGAAGCTGTATAGCCAGGCGCAGGAGATTTTCTATCAGCAGGCGCCGTGGATTGCGCTGGCAAACGGCAAAACGTTCTATGCAACCCGCAGCAACGTCACGGGTTACAGCGTGAGCCTGATGGGCAGTGATTTCTCAAAAGCGAAGCTGAACTAAGCATTTTATAGCCGGGTGGCGGCTACGCCTTACCCGGCCTACTCATGCCCCGTAGGCCCGGTAAGCGCAGCGCCACCGGGCAGATGAAAAGGAGTGACAATGTCACATTTAAACGAAGTTATCGCCCGTGTGGATGCCGCGATTGACGAAAACGTCATTGCGCATATGAACGAACTGCTGATTGAACTGAGCGAAGATGCTGAGCTGAGCCGCGAAGAACGCTATACCCAGCAGCAGCGCCTGCGTACCGCGATTTCGCACCACGGTAAGCAACATAAAGAAGAGATGGAGGCGCGCCAGGAGCAGCTCACCAAAGGCGGCGTTATTCTGTAATGTTCAAAACTGGCGTCGGGCCACCAGCCACGCGCCCACCACCAGCATTACTGCACCGCACACCGGGCCGATCAGCGCCCGCAGCGGGATGCCATGGCTTTTTAGCACGTCCATTATCAGCCCGCCGATGAGCTGGCTTGCCACCAGCACGGCGATGGTTGTCGCCGCGCCAACGTTCTGGTAACCACTAATGCTGGCAAAAACAAAAAATGAGCCCAGCAACCCGGGGATCAACGTCCACCAGCGCACCGTGGATGCCAGCTCGCTAAACCCCGCGACCCCTTGTTTAAACAGCAGAATGCTGACAAACAACACAATGCCGACCAGCGAGTTCAGCAGCATCGCAATGAGTATGGTGGAGGAGGACTGGGTGATGCGCACCATCAGGGTATTTTGCACCACCAGGCCAATGCCCGCCGCCACCAGAAAAGCCAGCGTCAGTGATTGGTTCATTTAATCGCATCCGGATCGCTGCGCTCATCAAGCTGCAGCTGCATAAAGGTTAAGTCCAGCCAGCGGCCAAATTTGGTGCCCACCTGCGGCATCTGACCCGTTGTAACAAAGCCAAGCGTCTGATGAAGATGGATAGAGGCGTGGTTCTGCGCTTCAATCCCCGCCACCATCACATGCTTGCCGATGTCACGGGCTTCAATAATCAACGCCTTCATCAGCATACGGCCAATGCCTTTGCCCTGGTGATCCGGGTGGACGTAAACCGAGTGCTCTACCGTATGACGAAAACCGTCAAAGGCGCGCCAGTCACCGAAGGAGGCGTAGCCGGTGATGATGCCATTCTCTTCGCTTACCAGCACCGGATAACCTGCGAGGGTGCGGGCCTCAAACCATGCGATACGGTTATCAGTATCGACCGTGGTATCGTTCCAGATCGCGGCGGTGTGCAGCACCGCGTGGTTGTAAATTTCACCAATAGCGGCGCAGTCTTCTTTGCAGGCATGACGAACGATCATGATGGAACCCCTGAATGTGTTGTTTACTATGTTATTACGTTATTGCTACGATATTACACAACAACCCGGACAGATGGCTACGGTATAAGCCCGATTTTTTTGTTATTAAAACCTCATTGAAATACCGTTCATACACTATAGTATGACGTCATGAACACCATAACAGACACGATGAATCAACGGATTAGCGCAAGAATTCGCCTTGAACGCGAATCACGCGGATGGTCGCTGAGCGAACTCGCCGATCGGGCAGGCGTCTCGCGCGCCATGATCCACAAAATTGAGCGCGGCGACAGCAGCCCGACGGCAACGCTGCTTGCGCGCTTATCCGGCGCGTTCGGCATCAGCATGTCAACGCTGATAGCAAGAGCGGAGATGCAGGAGGGTAAACTGCTGCGCCTTGCTAACCAGCCCGTCTGGCGCGATCCGCAAACCCATTACCTGCGCCGCCACGTTTCACCGCGCACCGATCTGCCCATCGATCTTGTCCAGGTTGAACTGCCCGCCGGGAGCGATGTGCCGATGCCCGCATCGTCCTATGCGCTGGCCCGCCAGCTGATCTGGCTGCAGTCCGGGGAGCTGGTCTTTCAGGAAGGCGACACCCGCCACGAAATGCAGGCCGGGGATTGTCTGGAGCTCGGGCCGCCCAATGACTGTCGGTTCATTAACGAAACCAATGAACCCTGCGTCTATCTGGTGGTTCGTCTTAACCAGTCTGGCTCGTAATGTTAAGGCGCTCAGGCGGATCATGAGCCAGGATCAATGGACATCTGTACCATAAGGAGTCTCTGATGAATCAATCTGTTTCGCAAAATCGTCGCTGGGTACTGGCTTCGCGTCCACATGGCGCGCCGGTCGCGGATAACTTTCGTCTCGAAGAGAAGCCGGTTCCGGTACCGGCGGCAGGACAAGTTCTGCTGCGTACGATCTGGCTTTCGCTTGACCCGTACATGCGCGGCCGCATGAGCGATGCGCCATCCTATTCACCGCCGGTTGAAATTGGTGCGGTGATGGTCGGCGGAACGGTCAGTCGCGTTGAGCAGTCCAGTCATCCGGATTTTAAAGCAGGGGAATGGGTGCTGGGATACAGCGGCTGGCAGGAGTACGACCTCTCTGACGGCAGTGGTCTGGTCAAACTGGGCGAAAATCCCTCCCATCCTTCCTGGGCGCTGGGCGTTCTGGGAATGCCGGGCTTTACCGCCTACATGGGGCTGCTGGATATCGGGCAACCCAAAGCGGGTGAGACTCTGGTGGTTGCCGCGGCAACGGGGCCCGTAGGTGCGACGGTTGGGCAAATTGGTAAAATCAAAGGCTGCCGGGTCATCGGTGTGGCCGGAGGCGCAGAAAAATGCCGCCATGCCGTTGAGGTGCTGGGCTTTGACCAGTGTCTGGATCATCATGCCGATGATTTTGCCACGCAGCTTCAGAACGCCTGCCCGAACGGTATTGATATCTATTATGAAAACGTTGGCGGTAAGGTCTTTGACGCCGTGCTCCCGCTGCTCAATACCTCCGCGCGGGTGCCGGTATGTGGTCTGGTGAGCGGCTACAATGCCACCGGTCTGCCTGAGGGGCCGGATCGTTTGCCGCTGTTAATGGGCACCATCCTGAAAAAACGCATTCGTATGCAGGGCTTTATCATCGGCCAGGATTACGGACACCGCATCAAAGAGTTCCAGGAAGAGATGGGGCGCTGGGTGCAGGAGGGTAAAATCCACTATCGTGAACAGGTGACCGACGGGCTGGAAAACGCACCGGATGCGCTGATTGGCCTTCTGGAAGGCAAAAACTTTGGCAAAGTCGTGATTCGCGTCGCGGCAGACAATAAATAAACAAGATTATGGCGGGGTAACCCGCCATATTTATTTGTGAAGATACGATATATTGTCTTTAATTAAACCTACACAGCTTTCGTGCCTTCCTTGCGGATGAGCCAAAGAGCGATAAAAAACCGTGTTTGTACTTTTTGATGTTTATACGCATTTCCCACCACCAGGCATGACGATACAGGATATATCGGACCAACGTCGTTTATTTAAACTGACGTTAATAAATAGCATTAAGTTTTAGCTACAGGAATTGAACATGCTTGATTTGGATCATTTAGAGAAAGCGCAAAGAATCAGTCTTACCATGCAAGTTGAAATCAGTTTGAAAGGGGCATTAATTACAGGCTCGTTGAAACCTGGCGCTCGACTGATTACCAAAGAGATTGCCGATAAATTAGGAACCAGTATCACACCGGTTCGTGAGGCACTTTTGCGTCTGGTCTCCTCAGGGGCGCTGCAGGCCACACCGGCGCAGGCGTTTCTGGTGCCGGAGGTCACGCTGGAACGCTATAACGAGATCACCGCTATCAGGAAACAACTGGAACCAATGGCGGTAGCGGCCGCCTGTCAGCATATGACGCCAGCTAAGCTTGAGACGTTGCGCAAAATGTCGGATGCCTTTCATGAGGCGATGCGCAACGGCAATGTTCAGCAGGCGCTGCACGCGAATCGCGTGTTTCGGTTCACCCTTTATCAGTATGCGGAGATGCCAACGCTCAGCGCATTAATTGAACAACTGTGGATACGCATCGGGCCCTGTATTAACTATCTGCATCAGGAGCTCAACGACATCAAAGCGTCGGCGTATCACAACGAGGAGTTACTTGCGGCACTGGAAAGAGGGGATGTTGAAGCCAGCCAGAAAGCGGTGGATAAACTGATTGATGAAGCTAATTCACTTTTACAGCGTCAATATTTTAGCTGAGGAATGATTTAGCAGCCAATCTATATTTCCGTCGTAAAACATTCGCTCCATGAATAAGTCCTGATGGCTTTACGCCATCAGGAACGATATTTAAGATTACGAAAGAGAAAAACAGGCAATAAAATGCCTGTTTTAGTCCTACTCGAAACGATAAGCAACCGACAGGCCAACGCCGTAGTTACGACCCGGAGCAGGTTCGTAATAACGCCCGTTGGATTCGTTGACAATCACCGAGCCGGCATACGTTTTGTCGAACAGGTTATCAACGCGACCAAAGAGATCCAGGCCCCAGTTGCCATAGTTGAACTTATACCCGGTATTCAGACCGACCACCGTGTAAGACGGAGACTTTGCCGTGTTTTCGTCGTCGGCCATGATATCGCTCATGTAACGCACGTCGGTACCCGCGTACCAGCCTTCCTCAGGCTGCCAGCCAAACGAGGCAAAGCCCATATTGCGGGCAATACCCGGCATCCGGTTGCCGTTACAGTTGTCATCACCGCAGACGTTGGTGCGGTAGGTGGCGTCCAGATATGTCCATGCCATTTTCAGCTTCCAGTTTTCAGCAAACTGCTGATCGAGGGAAACTTCCACTCCCTGACGACGGGTTTTACCGGCGTTTTTGTAGCTGGTACGTCCGCCAGAGCTGGCATCCACCACAATTTCATCGTCGGTGTCGGTGCGGAACAGGGCCGCGGTCAGCAGACCATTGCCGATGCGGGTTTTGCTACCCACTTCATAAGTATTGTTGGTGGACGGTTTCAGGCCAATGTTCAGGCCGCCCTGGTTATCCGCGCGGTAGGAGAGTTCATTGATGGTGGGGGTTTCAAATCCACGACCCGCCGCAGCGTAAAGGTTCCACGCGTCCGTCACGGCATATTTCACCGCCCCGGCCGGGAGCCACTTGTGATAGCTCGCGTCGCCGCTGTCGTCACCGTTGCCTGGCGTAACGTAATGATCGTTGGAATCAAACCAGACGGAGCTGTAACGCACCCCGGCATCCACAGAGAGTTTCTGGGTTAACTGCCAGCGGGTTTGCAGGTAAGGATCAACGTTCCACATCAGGTTACGTTCGTTGCGGCGCTTGTCGCCTTTTACGCCGTACTCCGGTACGCCGTTGTTCATCACGAAATTCTCATACCCGCGACGATCTTCGCTCATGTTTTCGTAGTTCAGGCCGGTGGTAAAGGTCACCGGCACCAGCAGTTCGCCGCGGTGCGTCCAGCGTGTATCGATGCCCTGATAGTGACGCTGCATATCAATCACACCGCCAGAGTGGGAGGGGCGCAGCTGTGGCTGATAAGGGATCGACTGGTACTGGGTCATTTCGCGCTCGCCAGCGTACATCATGACGCTGAGATCGTCCTGCGCGCTGAGCTGGCGGTCATAGCGCAGCCCGGCCTGGGTCTGCTTGATGGTTTTGCGCGTGTTGTACTGATCGCCACGCGGAGACTGGCGCGGGTTATCCTGCCACTCCTGGTAATTCAGTCCACCCGGATCGTTGGCTTTCATGTCCACGCTGTTAAAGATCAGCGTCAGCTTGCTGGCATCGTCAATCCGCACGCCCAGTTTGGCGTTGGCGAGATTCTTCCGCGCACCGCTGTGATCGCGGTAGCCTTTGGTGGTGAAGCGGGTGGTGGATACGGTGTAATCCACATCGCCCGCGTGTGTGCCGTCGCCCATCGCGCCGGTGGCTTTCATCCCGTAGCGCCAGGTACCGTAACTGCCGTAATAGCTGCTGGCCTCAATGGTCGGCGGCTGTTGACCGGTCTGGGTGTTGATGTTGATCACGCCGCCGGAGGCGTTGCCATACAGGGCAGAGAAGGGGCCGCGCAGCACTTCCACGCTCTCAACGCTGGAGAGATCGATGTTAGAGGTCTGGCCCTGGCCGTCTGGCATGGTCGCCGGGATCCCGTCCACGTACATTCGAATACCGCGCACCCCGAAGGTGGAGCGGGCACCAAACCCACGCATCGACAGCTGCAGATCCTGGGCGTAGTTCTGGCGGTTCTGAATTTGCAGGCCGGGGACGCTACCAAGCGATTCCGAGAGGTTAATGCGTGGCGCGGCGTGACGCATATCATCGCCGTTCACCACGCTGACCGCCGCCGGGGTATCAAGCTCCGATACCGTTTGTGGGGTGGCGCTGACGATCAAGGTCTGTTCATCCGCGCCCATCGCGGTGAGGGGCGAAAAGATAACAGGAGCCAGCAGCAGTGGAAGCGTAGCCCTATGGGCAGAAATGATTTTCATGAAATAAACCGGTTAAGGATAAGAAACGTACCAAATGGAACATGTGCATATATGTTAAAACTTTTGTAAATGCTTTGAAAACTATAACCGCACATTGCGTTAAGGAAAGGCGAAACGGAAAAGAAAAACTCCACATTTTGCTGATTAATGATTACTATTCTCATTAACAAAACGGCAATGCCATGACGTTGCCGACCGGAAGTGATGTCAGCAGTACACCCCCTCTTGTGAAAAAGGAATTGTTATGTCTTTACGTCATCTGTGCTCGCCGCGTCTGCGTCGTTCTCTGTTGTGTAGCGCTTTACTGCTTGCCGGTACCTTCCAGGTGCATGCTGGCGAAGAGATGTTGCGCAAAGCGGTAGGCAAAGGCGCGTATGAAATGGCCGTGAGCCAGCAGGAGAATGCGCTGTGGGTTGCGACATCACAAAGCCGTAAAATGGATAAAGGCGGAATTGTGTATCGCCTCGATCCGGTCACACTGGACGTGACGCAAGTTATTCATAACGATCTTAAACCGTTTGGCGCCACCCTGGATTCGGCCTCCCAGACGCTGTGGTTGGGCAACACCATCAACGGTGCCGTGACCGCCATTGATGCCAAAACGGGCGAGGTGAAAGGGCGCCTGGTTCTGGACGACCGCAAACGCAGTGACACGGTCAAACCGCTGCAGCCACGCCAGCTGGTGGCGGATGATGCCACCCACACCGTGTACATCACCGGGGTCGGTAAAGAGAGCGTGATCTGGGTGGTGGATGGCACAACGCTGAAGCTGAAGGATACCATCGCCAATACCGGTACTTACGGCACCGGCCTGGCGCTGGATGCGCAGGCGAAACGACTCTATACCACCAATGCCGATGGCGAACTGGTGACAATTGATACCGCCAGCTACAAAATCATCAGCCGCAAAAAGGTGCAGGATGATGGCAAAGAGCACTTCTACCTGAACCTGAGTCTGGATACGGCCGGGCAGCGTGCCTTCCTGACCGATTCAAAACAGCCGGAAGTGCTGGTGGTGAGCCTGAAAGATGGCAGCGTGATTGAGAAGATTGCGACGCCAGAGTCGCTGGCGGTGCTCTTTAACCCGACGCGCAACGAAGCGTACGTGACGCATCGTGAAGCCGGAAAGGTGAGCGTGATTGACACCAAAACCTACAAAGTGACGAAAACCTTCGACACGCCGGTCTATCCAAACAGCCTGGCGCTCTCTGCCGATGGCAAAACGCTGTACGTGACGGTGAAACAGAAATCCACCCGTCAGCAGGAAGCGACCCAGCCTGACGATGTGGTACGTATCGCGCTCTAATGTGGGCATTGCCCGGAGGCGCTGCGCTTACCGGGCCTACAAAATCCTGAAATGTAGGCCGGGTAAGGCGAAGCCGCCACCCGGCTTTTTTTATTAACGCGAGGTCTCTTCCACCAGCGGGCCGTCGTGTTTTTCATCGTCATGATGAACCGGCGCGGTGCTGTGGATTTCATGCACGCGCTTACGCACGCCAAACCAGCCGGCAATCAGCAGAACGGCCAGCAGCGGAATGGTGGCGATGGTATAGGTGCCGTTCGGGTAGTCGAACGCCATCAGTACCAGCACGCTGAACAGGAACAGCAGGGTGAGCCATGAGGTCACCGGAGCACCCGGCATCTTGAAGCTTACGTCAGCCGCTTTGCCCTCTTTAATGGCTTTGCGCAGACGCATCTGGCAGACCACGATAAAGGCCCAGGAGGCGATAATCCCCAGCGCGGCCACGTTCAGCACGATTTCAAACACGCGGGACGGCACCAGGTAGTTCAGGAACACACCGAACACGTAGACCACCAGCGTCGCCAGGATACCGGCATATGGCACCTGCTGCTTGCTCATCTTCGACATAAACTTCGGCGCAGAGCCGCCCATCGACATGGAGCGCAGAATACGGCCGGTAGAATAGAGGCCAGAGTTGAGGCTGGAGAGCGCCGCGGTCAGCACCACGATGTTCATGATACTGCCCACGTATGGCACGCCGAGCTTAGAGAAGAAGGTCACAAACGGGCTCTGACCCGCCTGGTAGGCGTTCCATGGCAGGAGCAGAACCAGCAGCACCACAGAACCCACATAGAACAGACCGATACGCCAGATCACGCTATTAATGGCTTTTGGCACCATGGTCTGCGGGTCTTTACATTCGCCTGCCGCCGTACCCACCAGTTCGATAGAGGCAAAGGCGAACACCACGCCCTGCACCAGAACCAGCGCCGGCAGCAGACCGTGCGGGAAGAAGCCGCCGTTATCGGTTATCAGATGGAAGCCGGTTGCATTGCCGTCCAGCGGCTTACCGCTGCCAAGGAAGACGGTACCGACGACCAGGAAAATCACAATCGCCAGCACTTTTACCAGTGCAAACCAGAACTCCATCTCGGCGAACCACTTCACGCCGATCATGTTCATGGTGCCGACAATCGCCAGGGCGCCAAGCGCAAAGACCCACTGCGGGATATCGCCAAACGCGCCCCAGTAGTGCATATACAGCGCAACGGCAGTGATATCGACGATACCGGTCATCGCCCAGTTAACGAAGTACATCCAGCCAGCGACGTAGGCGGCTTTTTCACCGAGAAATTCGCGGGCGTAAGAGACAAAGCTGCCGCTGGAAGGGCGATGCAGTACCAGTTCGCCCAGCGCGCGAAGAATGAAGAAGGAGAAGATCCCGCACACCAGATAGACGAGGGCGAGAGCCGGGCCAGCCATCTGCAGACGTGCACCAGCACCTAAAAACAGACCTGTACCGATAGCGCCGCCGATGGCGATCATTTGAACCTGACGGTTGCCCATCGCTTTGTGGTAGCCCTCTTCATGGGAGTTTAACCAGCGACGTTTAGCAGCATGATGATCGGCTGCGCTTTTATTGCTTGTTTTCATTGAGTTACCTGTTTGCCTGTCTGAACCATTATCGTGATAGTCCTGCCTGGCAGAGAGCATACAAACGATTGCTTCTGCGCAAACACATGTCGCCTTCCCAGTCATTCTGCGTATGGATAAGGCGAAACATGGCGAGGCATCCTACCTGCAATTGATAAGCGACGCAAAATATAACCGTGCCGAAAGTGATGCACGTCGAAGGAAATCGTGTGGTCAGAGCAGACGGGGATCACAACGCGCTGAATCGTGGTGAGTTTTTAGACAAAAGATTCGCGGATTGATGATTTAAACATCAGTGGCGCTTATCAGTTGCTCAGTGGAACTAGCGGAAGGTAAACGCTATGATCGGTTTGGTTTTTATTCTGCCAGAACGAGGCTAACGGTGAAAATTAATGTAATCGGCACCAGCGGAAGTGGAAAAACCACGCTGGCAAGACGGATCGCTGATGAGCTGGCTATTCCTTATATTGAGATGGACAGGCTTTACTGGCGCCCGAACTGGCAGGGCACAGCAGATGATGCGTTTCTGGAAAAACTGGAGCATGCATTAAGCGCTTCTCAAAACTGGGTGCTCGATGGCAACTATAACCGCACGCGCCCCGTTAAATGGCGCAATGTGGATCTGGTCGTCTGGGTGGACTATGGATTTGTCCGTACGCTGTATCAGGCCGTTATCCGGGCGAGCAAGCGGGCCTGGCATCAACACGAACTCTGGCCGGGAACGGGCAATAAAGAGAGTTTCCGGCGCGCCTTCTTCAGCAGAGAGTCCATTATCATCTGGACGATTAAAACCTGGCGCAACAACCGCAGGCGTTATCAGGTCGATATGCAAAACCCGGACTACGCACACATACGCTTTATCCGTATTACCCGCCGCGCTCAGGCGGAAACGCTTATCGCCTCCCTAAAGTCTTATTCTTAACAGGGTTTTATATATCTGATTTCCGGCAAACCAAATGTAAATTAATTGTTTCTCAGCGGTGAAATACGCCTTTATTAATAACGACATGTTAAGTCAAACGAGAACGCAACATGTCCTGGCGAATCAGCATTCTGGATAAAAGCCCCATCGCTGAAAATGAAACAGCCGCCGATGCGCTGGCGCGAACCCTGGCGCTGGCGCAACAGGCGGAAACTCTCGGTTATCACCGTTTCTGGATTGCCGAACACCACAACACCCCGCAGCTGGCCAGCCCCTCGCCGGAGTTATTGATTGCCTGGATCCTCGGGCAGACTACGCGTATCCGGGTGGGATCGGGCGGTGTCATGCTGCAACACTACAGCCCGTATAAAGTTGCAGAAAATTTCAATCTCCTGGCTGCCCTGGCTCCCGGACGCGTGGATCTGGGCGTTGGAAAAGCGCCTGGCGGTCTGCCGCTCTCCACCCGCGCGTTGCAACTCGGTCTGAATCAGCAGGAAAAGGGCAGCTTTGCCGAACAGCTGGCGCAGCTCGATAGCTGGATCCGTCCTGAAAATCAGTCCGCGGAGGAGGCGGTGCGCGCCACGCCGTTGCCGCCGGTTCCGGCGCAGGGATTTCTGCTGGGGGCGAGTGTCGAAAGTGCTCTGCTGGCCGCAAAGCTCAACTGGCATTTTGTCTTTGCTGCTCACCTGAATGGCGATCCCGACCTGCTGCGCGAGGTCATCACCACCTGGCGTGAACACAGCGCCCGGGAGGTGATTGTGGCGGTGCAGGTCATTGTGGCGGACTCTCAGGCCCAGGCGCACTCGCTGGCACAAAAGGTTGAAGTCTGGGGCGTGGAGCTGGCAAACGGCCAGCGCGTTACGGTGGCCAGCGAAGAGCAAGCCTATGCGTTTGCGCGTCAGGCAGGCAGCGAGCCGCTGCGTATAGCGCGTCGCGCGCAGTCGCTGGTGGCCGGGACCGCTGAGTCGGTACTGGCACAACTGGACGCTCTGCATCACCAGTGGGGGATTGACGAATTCATTATCGACACACCGGTTGCGGACGGCGCCGCGCGCGTGCAGTCCCTGCGTCTGCTGGCGCAGGCGCGACTTAACAGGGAGGTTAACGTATGCGTTTTGGCGAACAACTGATTGCCTGGCGTCGTGAGCTGCACCAGCACCCGGAGCTGTCGGGCCAGGAGGTGGAAACAACCGCCCGTTTGCACCAGTGGCTGACCCATGCCGGTATTACGCCGCTGCCTTATGACTTGCCTACCGGGCTGGTGGCGGAGATCGGCACCGGCAACAAACTGATTGCCCTACGGGCGGACATTGATGCCTTACCGATCGAAGAGCGCAGTGGGGTGGCGTTTAGCTCGCAGCGTGCAGGAGTGATGCACGCCTGCGGTCACGACATCCACACCAGCGTGATCCTCGGGGCGGCATTAAAACTAAAAGAACGTGAAGCGTTGCTCAACGGTCGCGTGCGGATCCTGTTCCAGCCTGCCGAAGAGAACTTTGGCGGAGCCAAGAGCCTGGTGCGGGCCGGGGCGTTACGTGATGTCAGCGCCATCTTCGGTATGCACAACGAGCCGGGGTTGCCGGTGGGTGAATTTGCCACCCGCGGCGGGCCGTTCTATGCCAACGTCGATCGGTTTGTGATCCGCATTACCGGCAAAGGTGCTCATGCCGCACGGCCTCATGAAGGCAACGACGCGATTGTGCTGGCAAGCCAGCTTGTTACCGCGTTGCAGAGCGTCGCCAGTCGCAACGTGAATACGCTGGACTCCGTTGTGCTGAGCGTAACGCGCATTGCGGGCGGCAATACCTGGAACGTCCTGCCGGAAAGCGTTGAGCTGGAAGGGACGCTGCGCACGCATCGCACGGAAGTTCAGCAGAACGTCAAAGCGCGCGTCGGTGAAATCACTGCCGGATTCGCCAGCGCCTTCAGTGCCCGGATTGATATCACCTGGTATGCCGGACCGACTGCGCTGGTCAATGACGAGCATTGGGCGGCGTTTGCCACCTCGGTCGCCCGGGAAGCGGGTTATGAAACGCAGCATGCCGAGTTGCATATGGGCGGAGAGGATTTTGCAGTCTATCTGCAGCAGATCCCCGGCGCGTTTGTCAGCATTGGCAGCAATAGCCCGTATGGTTTACATCACCCGGCCTTTAATCCGGACGAAGCATTAATTGAGCCGGCTGCCCGTTATTTTGCACAGCTTGCGGAAAAAGCCCTGCAACACGTTTAATTCAGAAGAGGTGAATATGTCTGCAACCCGACAATTGCGGCTGGGGACCATTTTGCACGGTGCTTCCGGGAATATGTCCGCCTGGCGCCATCCTGCGGCGGTGGCCGATGCCAGTATTAATTTTGATTTCGTCAAAGCGACGGCGTTAAAAGCAGAGGAGGGCAAGCTCGACTTTTTATTCGTAGCCGATGGCCTCTACATAAATGAGAAGTCGATCCCGCATTTTTTAAATCGCTTTGAGCCGTTAACGGTGCTCTCCGCGCTGGCGAGCATTACCTCGCGTCTGGGGCTGGTGGGCACGTTATCCACCTCCTACAGCGAACCTTTTACCGTGGCACGCCAGTTTGCCAGCCTGGATCATCTGAGCAACGGCCGCGCGGGCTGGAACGTCGTGACCTCGCCGCTGGAAGGGTCGGCCAGGAACTTCTCGCGTGAAAAACACCCCGAGCACGCGCTGCGCTACCGCATTGCGGATGAGTATCTCGATGTGGTGAAAGGGCTGTGGGACTCGTGGGAAGGCGATGCCTTTGTGCGCAACAAAGAGAGTGGTCAGTTTTTTGACCCCGCCAAACTGCATACCCTGGATCACCGGGGTGATTTCTTCCAGGTCGCCGGGCCGCTCAATATTGGTCGCACGCCGCAGGGACGTCCGATTGTGTTCCAGGCGGGCGCATCGGACGACGGTAAAAAGCTGGCTGCGAAGCATGCCGATGCGATCTTCACCCACCATGAAACTCTCGAAGAAGCACAAGCGTTCTACCGCGATGTGAAGCAGCAGCTGGAAAACAACGGTCGTCGTGCCTCTGATTTGCACATCTTCCAGGGCGTGAGCGTGATTGTCGGAAAAGATGCCGAAGATGTGGAAAACCAGTACCAGACCACCGCGGCGCTGGTGTCGGTTAAGGATGCCCTCAATTATCTCGGACGCTATTTCGAACATCACGATTTCAGTCAGTATCCGCTCGACGAGCCGTTCCCGGACCTCGGCGATCTGGGGAAAAACAGCTTCCGCAGTACCACGGATGAGATAAAGCGTAATGCCCGCGAACGTCAGCTGACGCTGCGTCAGGTCGCGCTGGAAGCGGCCTCACCACGCCCCCGTTTTTCCGGTACGCCGGAGCAGGTGGCGGACGGCCTGCAGGCGTGGTTCGACGGCTATGCAGCCGACGGCTTCATCATCCAGGGCGGGACACCCGATACCTTCCCGCGCTTTGTTGACCAGGTGGTGCCGGTGCTACAGGCCCGCGGCCTGTTTCGCACTGACTACCCCGGGACCACGCTGCGCGACAGCCTGGGCCTGGACGAACCCAAAAATCAGTTCACACAACAATAAAAGAGAACCCGCTATGCAGAAACCATCGCTTATTCTGGCGCTCGCGCTGGCCTTTACCCCTGCCGTCTGGGCAGAGAATGTGAACATTAACGGCACCGGCGTGAGTATTGAGGCCAACAAAACGCCGATCAATACCGCCAAAAACGGCGATGCCATCGCGCAGTTGCCGAAAGATTATCGCTTTGCCGTGCCGGGGAAATTTACCGTCGCGGTGGCGGGCCTCAATCAACCGCCGCTGACGGTTTTCTCGGATGACAACAAAACGCTTCTGGGAAGCGAAGTTGACGTGGCCCGTCTGGTGGCGGATAGCCTCGGGCTGGAGCTGAACGTGGTGCCAACCTCCTGGGAGGACTGGCCGCTGGGGGTGGCCTCCGGGAAATACGATGCGGCGATCAGCAACATCACCGTGACTAAAGCGCGTAAGGAGAAGTTTGATTTCGCCACCTACCGTAAGGATTCGCTCGGTTTCTATGTGAAATCAACCAGTCTAATCACATCCCTGCAGAAGGCGGAGGACATTGCCGGGCTGCGGATTATTGTCGGCTCAGGCACTAACCAGGAGGCCATCCTGCTGGCATGGAACGCCGAAAACCTTAAGAAGGGACTGAAACCGTTTACCCCGGTCTACACCAAAGATGACGCGGCACAAACGCTGGCGCTCCAGTCCGGGCGTGCGGATGCGTATTTTGGCCCAAACGTGATTGGCGCGTGGAAAGCGGCGCTGACCGGTAAAACCAAACTGGTGGGAAGCGTTGACGGCGGCTGGCCGAAGGCGGCGCATATCGCGGTGACGCTGAAAAAAGGCAGCGGCTTGGTGGAACCGGTGCAGACCGCGCTCAACGGCGTGATCAAAAACGGCGATTACGACAAAGTGCTGAACCGCTGGGGAGAAGGGGTGGAACGCATCCCGCAGTCGGAAGTCAACCCGGCCGGTCTGGGCGATTAAGGAGGTGTTATGAGCGAACAATTTCGTGACGTTTCGCCGGAAGATGCCGATCTTCAGCCCATCATCAATGGGCTGTTCGGTGAATACGCTGCCCGCTACGGTGACTATTTTTCGAAAGATGCTGAGGTCGAGCTCACCGAGTGGTATCTGGCGCCGCAGGGGCTGTTTATCGTCCTGGAGCGTGACGGGAAGATTATTGCCACCGGGGCGTACAAACCCTTCGACGAACGCACCGCAGAAATCAAACGCATCTGGACGGACAAAAGCCTGCGTCAGCAGGGGCTTGCGGGGCGCGTGGTGCAGGAGCTGGAGCGCCGGGCGGTGCTGGCAGGCTACAGCCAGATCTACCTGACCACCGGTTTTCGCCAGCCGGAAGCGGTACGGCTCTATCTTAGCCAGGGTTACCAGCCGCAGTTCGATCTTAACCGCGATCCGGAAGAGTACAGCCATCCCCCGTTTGATGGCCGGCTGCGTTTCACCAAAACGCTGGTTCGTGAAGCGTTAAGTAAAACCGCATGAGGTACGATGATGAGCAACGTTGAAACCATAAAAGTGGTCCCGGCGCGTTATCCGCTGCGGGCCGTCGGTGCCGTGGTGGCACTGTTTGTCCTGGCGGTCGTTGTCCAGTCCGTCGCCTTTAACCCGCGCTGGGAGTGGTCTGTATTTGCCCGCTGGTTCTTCGACCCGGTGATCCTTGAAGGCGTCGGCCAGACATTACTGCTGACGCTGATCGGCACCGCGCTGAGCGTGATTTTGGGCGGTATGCTGGCGCTGGCGAGACTCTCGTCATCCTGGCTGCTGAGCAGCCTGGCCTGGGGCTATATCTGGCTGTTTCGCTCGCTGCCCCTGATTGTAGTGCTGATCATCCTTTATAACTTTTCCTATCTCTACGACACGCTCTCGCTCGGGGTGCCGTTCACCGGCATGACCTGGGGCAGCTTTGAAACCATCAATGTGCTGGGGCAATTCTCTACCGCCGTTGTCGGGCTAACGATGGTGCAGAGCGCCTATAGCGCGGAGATCATTCGCGGGGGCTTCCTCGGCGTGGATCATGGTCAGTATGAAGCGGCCGCTGCGCTGGGGCTACCGGCCTGGCGTCGTACGGTGCGGATCATTCTGCCGCAGGCGCTGCGCACCATACTGCCGTCCGGGTTTAACGAAATCATCAGTCTCGCGAAGGGGACGGCGATGGTTTACGTGCTGGCCATGCCGGAGCTGTTCTACACCATCCAGATGATTTACAACCGCACGCAGGAGGTGATCCCGCTGCTGATGGTGGGGGCCGCCTGGTACCTGGTGATTACCACCGTGTTGTCCGCTATCCAGTATGGTGTTGAGCGGGGACTGGCCCGCAGCGAACGTCGCTCGGCGGTGAATCAGAACCGTACCCTCAGCCGTACCCGTTCCCGTTCCGTCACCACCACGCCCGCACAGGAGCCCGTCCATGCAAGCCTCTCATGAAGGACATATTTCCATTACCGGCGTCAGTAAATTCTTTGGTCGCCATAAAGCGCTCGATAACGTGTCGCTTGAGATCCCACCGGGATCCGTCACGGTGATCCTCGGACCGTCCGGTTCCGGTAAATCTACCCTGCTGCGCACCATCAACCACCTTGAGCGCGTCGACGAAGGGTTTATTCAGATTGACGGGGATTACATCGGCTATCGCCGTCGGGGTGACAAACTCTACGAGTTAAAAGAGAAAGAGATCCTCAAACAGCGCGTCAATGTGGGTTATGTGTTCCAGAACTTTAATCTCTTCCCGCATCTCACGGTGCTGGAAAACCTGATTGAAGCACCTGTCGCCCATAAAAAACTGAGCAAAAAAGAGGCCGTTGAGCAGGCGTATAGCCTGCTGGATGTGGTGGGGCTGCGTGATAAAGCGGATGCCTGGTCGCGCCATCTCTCCGGCGGACAGCAGCAGCGCATCGCCATTGCCCGCGCGCTGGCGCTGCGTCCGCGAGTCATGCTGTTTGATGAACCCACCTCGGCGCTAGACCCGGAGCTGGTGGGCGAAGTGCTGGATGTCATCAAGAAACTTGCCCGTTCCGGCACCACGCTGGTGGTGGTCACCCATGAGATCGGCTTCGCCAGAGAAGTAGCGGATCAGGTGGTGTTTATGGTCGACGGCAAAATTGTGGAGCAGGGCAGCAGCGATGAGGTGCTGAACCGGCCATCGCACGCGCGAACGCGTCAGTTCCTTTCCCGAGTCCTGTAAGGAGTACCCATGAAATATGGACTTTTGGCAGGGCTGGCCTTTACCGCCGCCAGCCATGCCAGTATTGATTTAAAAGCCAACGAGCAGCCGCTGCCGGTGACGGTGGATCAGCAGGCGGTGGCGAAGATCCCCGCTCATTACAAATTTGTCGAGCCGGGAACGCTCACGGTGGCCATTTCTGCGCTTAACTCACCGCCGCTGGCCCTGCTTGCCAGCGACAACTGTACGCGTATCGGCAGCGATCCGGATATCGCCCGGCTGCTGGCAGGCAGCCTGGGGCTAAAACTGAAGCTCGTTCCCACCGCCTGGGAAGACTGGCCGCTGGGGATCACTTCCGGGCGCTATGACGTGGCGCTGGTGAACATTGCGGTGACCGAACAGCGCAAAGAGAAGTTTGATTTTGCGACCTATCGCGTCGATTCGCTGGCGTTTACGGTGAAATCCACCAGTCCGGTGCGGTCGATTAACGGTCCTGAAGATCTTGCGGGTAAAAAGGTTATTGTCGGATCCGGCACCAATCAGGAGCGCATCCTGTTAGGCTGGAACGAGGAGAATAAAAAGGCCGGGCGTGAGCCCGCGCTGCCGGTGTACCTGACGGATGATGCCTCGGGCAATCTTTATATTCAGTCCGGGCGGGCGGATGTGTTCTTTGGACCACAGTCGGTCGCGGCGTATAAAGCCGCGCTGACCGGTAAAACGCGCGTTGTCGGGCTGGGCCCGAAAAAAGCGTATGTCGCCACGACCACCAAAAAAGGCAATCAACTGGTCTACGCCCTGCAGGCCGCGCTGGACGGCGCGATCACGCGCGGGGAGTATCAGAAGGTGCTGGCGCGCTGGGGAGAGCAGGGCGAAGCGGTGACACACTCGGAGGTTAACCCGCCTGGGATCACGTATTAATTGTGCTCTACACTTAGGATTTTCACTCCTGAGAGGGCAACATGATCAAACTTTATGGTGCACCCGGCTGGGGCTCGGCAATCAGCGAAGTGATGCTGACTCTGGCAGACATCCCTTACGAGTTTATTAATGTGGACGGGTTTGATGCGCCCGGTCCGCAGCGCGAATTGCTGCAAAGACTCAATCCATTGTGCCAGGTGCCGACGCTGGCGCTGGAAAATGGCGCGATCATGACCGAAACAGCCGCCATCGCCCTGATGGTGCTCGACAGGTGTCCCGATCTGGCGCCGCCCGTCGGACAGGCAGAACGTCAGCAATTTCAACGCTTGCTTATCTGGTTTGTCGCGAACGTCTATCCCACCTTTACCTATGCCGATTATCCCGAACGCTGGGTGCCTGACGCACCGGAACAACTGAAGAAAAATTGTATCGAATACCGCAAATCCCTCTATTTGTGGTTCGATAGCCAGCTCAAAGCGGCCCCGTTTGCGCTGGGTGAACAGCTTACGTTACTCGACGTCTATATTGCGGTCGCACGTACCTGGGGGCCACGGCATGCGTGGTTTGCCGAGAATACGCCAAAGATAACGGCCATTGCAGACGCCGTGTGTCAGCTTCCTGAACTGCACAAGGTGTTAAAGGCAAACGGCATTATCTGATAACGTGTAAACCTGATTCATAACAGGAAGCCTGCACATGCCACATGTAGATATCAAATGTTTTCCCCGGGATTTAAACGACGAACAAAAAAACGCGCTGGCGGCTGATATTGCCGAGGTGATAATTCGTCATTTCAACAGTAAAGACAGTTCAGTGTCGGTGGCGTTAAACCAGGTTAATCCTGAAGACTGGAAAGCGCAGGTCTGGGACAGCGAAATTGGCCCGAATCTGGATTCGTTGATTAAAAAGCCCGGCTATTCGATGTAATTTTATTTGCCGGGCAGCGGCTTCGTTGACCCGGCATTTAAGTTTCTCCCGACATTTCGCAAAAATCGATAATACGATCCTGTGACGTTTCCGTTACACTTTCCCTCTCTAAAACTTTCACGAAATCATCTGGTAAGCACAGCAGTTGCGTTAAATTCAGTACAGGATAATTTTCTCATGACAAAATTACCTCAGTTCTCACTCGCCTTTTTTCATCCTCGTTACTGGCTCAGCTGGACAGGCATTGCAGCGCTCTGGTGCATTGTGCAGCTCCCGTATTCCCTTTTATTAAGAATCGGACACGGGCTTGGTCGTCTGGCCATGCGTTTGCTTCCCCGTCGTGTGGACATCGCTCGCCGCAACCTTGAGCTCTGTTTTCCCGACATGAAAAAGGATGAGCGCGAAAAGCTACTGCTGCGTAATTTTGAATCGGTTGGCATGGGCGTCATCGAAACCGGGATCGCCTGGTTCTGGCCTGACTGGCGTGTGCGTAAATGTTTCAGCGTCAGCGGATATGAACATATGGAAGCGGCCCGGGCCCGCGGAAATGGCGTGGTGCTCATCGGTATGCATTTTCTCACGCTTGAACTGGGGGCGAGGATCTTTGGCATGCTCAACCCGGGTGTCGGTGTTTATCGCCCTAACAATAATGCGCTGCTGGACTGGCTGCAGACGCGCGGCCGTCTGCGCTCAAATAAAACCATGCTGGATCGCTATGACCTGAAGGGCATGATCCGCGCCCTGAAGCAGAATGACATTCTCTGGTATGCCCCGGATCACGACTACGGTAAAACCAACAGCGTGTTTGTACCGTTCTTTGCGGTTCCTGATGCCGCGACAACCGCCGGAAGTTATATGCTGGTGAAGAGTGCCAGACCGGCGGTGATCCCGTTCGTTCCACGCAGAAAGGCAGACGGCAGCGGTTACGAACTGATTATTCTTGAAGATATCGGCGAAACGCTGCAGGGCGGTGATAAAGCGTCGGTAGCCACGCAAATGAACAGGGCGATTGAGCGCGCGGTGCTGATGGCGCCGGAGCAATATATGTGGTTGCACCGACGCTTCAAAACCCGTCCTGAAGGCCAGCCGGACAGATATGTGCGCAAAAAAAGCGTGGTCACTTCCAACAGTACTGTATCTACAGGCGACATGCCTGAACAGTCAGGCATTCAGCACTAAAGTATGCCCTCACCGTAACGTGAGGGCAGGCCGACGGCTACAGCGCAGCCCTGCGGTACGGGGCATAATCTGCTTGCCACCAGGTCTCTTCAATCCGCGCCAGCAACATCTCATCCTCCATGGCTGGCGCAACACCTTGCTCAATGGCCGCTCGGGCGACGGCAAACGCGATATGGCGTGACACCGTTTCTATATGATCCACCGGCGGCAATAACCCGCCTTTTTCGGTTGTCACCAGCGGCGACTGCGCGGCCAGGCTGCGGCTTGCCGCCATCAGCATCTCCTCGGTGACCCGGCGTGCATGGCAGGCCAGAATACCCAGCCCCAGCCCGGGGAATACATAGGCGTTATTACACTGGGCAATATCGTACTGCTCGCCCTGCCTGAACACCGGCGCAAACGGGCTGCCGGTGGCAACGAGCGCGGCGCCCTGTGTCCAGGCAATGAGATCCTGCGGTTGCGCCTCCGCGCGGGATGTGGGGTTAGAAAGCGGCATAATCACCGGACGCGGGCAGTGGCGATGCATCTCTTTCACAATCTCTTCGCTGAAGAGGCCCGGCTGGCCTGAGACCCCAATCATTACCGTCGGATGCGCGTTTTTAACCACGTCCATCAGCGAAATATTGTTCGACTCAACCTGCCAGTCGCGGATCGCCTCGCGCGCCGTGAGCAGGTTTTTCTGGAAGTCGAGGAGGTTGGTCATATCGTCAGTCAGCAGGCCAAAGCGATCGACCATAAAGACCCGACTGCGGGCTTCGGCTTCGGTTAGCCCGTCATCCATCATCAGCGCCACGATTTTTTCGGCGATGCCGCAACCGGCGGATCCGCTCCCCAGGAAGACCACGCGCTGATCGCGAACACGGGTCCCGGCAGCATGGGCGGCAGCAATCAGCGTGCCAGCGGTCACGGCGGCGGTACCCTGGATATCGTCGTTGAAACAGCACAGCTGGTCGCGGTAGCGCTGCAGCAGTCTGGTGGCGTTTTTCTGCGCGAAATCCTCAAACTGCAGCAATACATTGGGCCAGCGCTGCTTCACGGTACTGATAAACATGTCCATAAACTCGGCGTACTGATCGTCGCTGATGCGTGGGTGACGCCAGCCCATATACATGGGATCGTCCAGATGCTGCTGATTATTGGTACCGACATCGAGCATAATCGGCAGGGTAGACGCCGGGTGGATCCCGCCGCAGGCGGTATATAACGAGAGTTTTCCAATGGGTATTCCCATCCCACCAATTCCCTGATCGCCAAGCCCCAGAATACGCTCTCCGTCGGTCACGACGATGACGCGAATATCATTGCGTGAGAAGCTTTGCAGCATTTCATCGATACGGTGACGATTGGGCCAGGAAATAAACAGCCCACGCGCGCGGCGATAAATAGTCGAGAAGTGTTCGCACGCTTCTCCTACCGTGGGGGTATAGATAATGGGTAACGTCTCTTTCAGGTGCGAACGCAGCAGGTTGTAAAACAGCGTCTCATTAGTATCCTGGATATTACGCAGATAAACGTGGCGGGAAATATCGCTTTTAAAATGACAGAATTGTACCCAAGCGCGTTCGGTTTGTTCCTCGATGGTTTCAACGTTGTGTGGCAACAAACCGTGCAGATTAAAGTTATCACGTTCTTCTTTAATAAATGCGAGCCCTTTATTTAATAACGGGTTTTCCAGTAATACGGCGCCGCTATAAGGGGTATACAGTACTTCTTTGCGAGACATGAATGACTCCTGAATTTCAATAATCGGATAAGGTTCAGTTGCAGGCGCAGGTTTATTTATGTCTGTCGTTTCGCGCTAATCTAGCGGTTAAGGATCAGAGGCGTAGTGATAACGGTCACAGTCTTTCTGGTTTAATTAATTTCAAAACACCGACGCGGCGATTAAAAACTTTAGTTACGAAAAGATGAATTAAGTTATTTAAAAACAAATTCTCGTGCTGTTCACATTTCCGGCGAAATCGCCATGCTAATTTCTCGATGAACCATTTTTATAAATGGCAATTTGAATACGATTAAATATTAAAGCTTTATTAAGTACAGGCCAATTACGATTTATTCCTGTTTATTGATATCCGAACCTACTAATCCGGTGATTATATGAAAGATAATTCTGTAACCACGTCTCCAGTCGCTTCACGTTTTGCTTTTGGGTTGAGCAATGCTGAAGTTGGCGCGGTCCCGTTGATGCTGTTTGTCGGGATCGCGGCCATTGTGGCCACCTCCGCGTGGGCGGAGCTGCTGCCGAAAAACATGATCGGTGGACTCGCGGTGATCATGACGCTCGGTTTCGCCTTTGCCAAAATTGGCCGACAAATCCCGCTGCTGAAAGATATTGGTGGCCCGGCAATATTGTGCCTGATGCTGCCCTCGGTGCTGGTCTATTTTGGCGTATTCGAGAAACACACCCTGGATACGGTTCACCTGTTGATGAAAGAGGCCAATTTGCTCTATTTCGTCATCGCCTGTCTGGTGGTGGGAAGCATTTTGGGGATGAACCGCGTGCTGTTGATTCAGGGGATGATCCGCATGTTCGTTCCGCTGGTGGTGGGTACCCTGATGGCCGTGCTGACCGGCTTACTCGTTGGTTCGCTGTTTGGCTATACGCCGTATCACACCTTCTTCTTCATCATCGTACCGATTATCGGCGGAGGGATTGGCGAGGGGATTTTGCCGTTGTCGCTGGCCTATTCGGCGATACTGGGTCAGACACCTGACGTCTACGTGGCGCAACTGGCACCCGCCGCCGTAGTGGGGAATATCTTTGCCATTATTTGTGCGGGTACGCTGGCGCGCCTCGGGGCAAAACGTCCCTCGCTTTCAGGCAATGGCATGTTAACCCGCAGCAAAGATGACACAAGCCTGTTTGCCAGCGCGCAGAGCGTACAGCAGACGGATTTCCATCTGATGGGGGGCGGGCTGCTGATGGTGTGTGCGTTTTTCATCGTTGGCGGACTGTTTGAGAAACTGGTGCATATTCCCGGCCCGGTATTGATGATCCTCATCGCCGTGCTGTGCAAATACTTCAAGGTGATCCCGGCCTCCATGGAGCAGGGGGCGCACAGTTGCTATAAATTTGTCTCCGCTGCGCTGGTCTGGCCGTTGATGATTGGTCTCGGCATGCTGTACGTGCCGCTCGAGAGCGTGGTGTCGGTCTTTTCGGTGGGATATGTGGTGGTGTGCGGTTCGATCGTCATCGCAATGGCGCTGAGCGGCTATTTTATTGCGTCGCGTCTGAATATGTACCCGGTGGAAGCGGCGATTGTCACCTGCTGTCATAGCGGGCTGGGCGGGACAGGAGATGTGGCAATTCTTTCCGCGTCTAACCGCATGTCGCTGATGCCGTTTGCCCAGATTGCGACCCGCATTGGCGGTGCGTCGACGGTGATTTTCGCCACGCTTTTGATGGGCTGGTTAATGGCGCACTGATCCCGGATGTCAGAAGACTGAATCGCAACGACATTTTGAGCACGCCGTTGCGGTTCAGTTCTTTATAAATATCACTGCGCTGGATAGAATTACCGCATTCACAGCGACGGGAAACCGCACGATGACCGGAAGAGTTGATTACCAGATTGAAAAATTTCTCTTTACCGAAGCCGCCGAACCGGAACGTCTGACGCGCCAGTGGGCGGAGGTACTGGAAGAGTGTCGGGAGCAACAGGCCGGTGCAGAAGAACGTCTTCGTCTGGCGCTGCTGAATGTGGATTACGTCACCAGCTTTGAGCTTCCTTTCCGGTTACTCCTCACCCGCGCCCCACAGTTAATTGACGGCCTCAGAAAAGAGCTTCAACTCAGCCAGAAAAATGTGCTGTTCAACGGCAAGCGCTTCGGCTGTGTTTATAGCCTGAAAATGAATCTGGACGGGATCCCCGATGAATTTAACTACCACCTGAAAACGCGTATCCAGCGCAGTGATAGCGAAGGGGGGAGCGAAGTGCCGTACCGGCAAATCGCCCAGCAGGTGAAAGCGCCCCGTGAGCGATTAAAGTTAGCGCTGGAAAACGGGCTCGCGGTAACCGCACTCGACGGGCTTTTCTGGTTCGGCATTCAGCGCATCGCGGCCGATGTGCAACGGTTGCGCAAAACGGGGATGAGAATAACCACCTCCGGGACCGAGGTCTTTGATACCCTTACCAGGACCCGACGGCAGATCCCGGTCTATCGTCAGGAAAAAGCGTAGCGTTGCCACGGATATTAACGTAACCGCAGCGCTACTCAGCCCGCAGCAATATCGCCATCAGCCCAGGAAAACGGGCATCCAGATCGTCTCTTCGCAGTGAAATCATATTCTCTCGCCCCTGCGGGCGCTGCCAGATTACACCGCTGTCGCGCAGTACGCGCCAGTGGTGGGTCATGGTGGATTTCACCACATCGTCCGGGCGCAGCGCGTTGCAGCTCAGTTCACTGCCATCGGCCAGCCTGCGGATAATCAATAGCCGTAGCGGGTTGCCGAGAGCAAACAGCACATTTTCCAGCAGTATTTGTTCAGGTTCGGGGTGGTTTGGGATCATCGTTTTCCTGCGTCAACGTTCAGATTGAGCTATATCAACAATAGGTCGACCGTGAAAAAATAGTTCGATAATACTCGTACAATAGGACTATTATAGCAAACGAACGCACAGGCGACCATCCCGGTCGTCACAACTCAGTCTTACAGACTTAAGGAAATATTATGCCCCGACCCATCCCTCTCGAACGTTATCGCAACATCGGTATTTCCGCGCATATCGATGCCGGTAAAACGACAACCACCGAACGCATCCTGTTTTACACCGGGATGAGCCACAAGCTGGGTGAAGTACACGATGGCGCGGCAACAACCGACTGGATGGCGCAGGAGCAAGAGCGCGGGATCACCATTACCTCCGCGGCTGTCAGCTGCTTCTGGCCGGGTATGGACAGAGGGTTTGAACCGCACCGGATCAATATCATCGACACTCCGGGGCACGTGGATTTCACCATTGAGGTGGAACGTTCCATGCGCGTGCTGGACGGTGCCGTCATGGTGTACGACTCCGTGGGCGGCGTGCAGCCACAGTCAGAGACCGTCTGGCGTCAGGCGAATAAATATCATGTGCCGCGCCTGGCATTCGTCAACAAAATGGACCGTCCGGGTGCCGATTTCTTCCGCGTCGTACGGATGATGCAGGAACGCCTGAAGGCGAATCCGGTGCCTATTGTGATCCCTGTGGGCGCGGAAGAGCACTTCACCGGCGTGGTGGATCTCATCAAGATGCGTACCATTGTGTGGGATGATGCCACACAAGGCATGGTGTTTAACTATGCGCCGGTACCGGACGAATTGCTGAGCACCGCGCAGGAGTGGCGGGAAAAAATGGTCTCTGCGGCAGCAGAAGCCAGCGACGCGCTGATGGATAAATACCTGGAGACGGGCGACCTTGATGAGGCTGAGATCATCAAAGGGCTGCGTATTCGGACCATCTCTGGTGAAATCCAGCCGATGCTGTGCGGCAGCGCCTTTAAAAACAAAGGGGTACAGCGCATGCTCGATGCGGTGATTGAGCTGATGCCATCCCCTCTGGATGTACCGGCCATCGACGGTGTGGACGAAAAAGGGCAGCATGCGGAGCGTCATCCAAGTGATGAAGAACCGTTTTCTGCGCTGGCGTTCAAACTGATGAGCGATCCGTACGTCGGGCAGTTGACCTTTATTCGCGTTTACTCTGGCGTGTTGAGAAAAGGCGACGCGGTGTATAACCCGGTGAAGGGCAAGAAAGAGCGTATCGGACGCATCGTGCTGATGCATGCCAACGATCGTCACGAGGTGGACGAGCTGCGCGCCGGTGATATTGCGGCCTGTGTGGGTCTGAAGGATGTGACCACCGGGGACACGCTCACCGATCCGAATGCGGTCATCACGCTTGAGCGAATGGAGTTCCCGGACCCGGTGATCTCCCTTGCCATCGAGCCAAAAACCAAGGGCGATCAAGAGAAAATGGGCATTGCCCTGCAACGCCTGGCGGCGGAAGATCCGTCGTTCCGTCTGCATACCGATGAAGAGTCCGGCCAGACGATTATTTCCGGTATGGGTGAGTTACATCTTGAGATTATCGTCGATCGCATGAAGCGTGAGTTTGGTGTCGAGGCAAACATCGGCCGTCCGCAGGTGACCTACCGCGAGACGCTGCGCAAAGCGGTGAAAGATATCGAAGGCAAATTTGTCCGGCAGTCCGGCGGTAAAGGGCAGTACGGGCATGTGGTGCTGAGCCTTGAGCCGTTAGAGCCTGGCAGTGGCTTCAAGTTTGAAGATGCCACGAAGGGTGGCGTGGTGCCGCGTGAGTATATTCCCTCTGTGGAAAAAGGGCTGCGCGAAGCCATGAACAGCGGCGTGCTGGCGGGGTATCCGGTTGTCGATGTAAAAGCGACCCTGACCTTTGGGTCGTATCACGACGTCGACTCCTCGGAAATGGCGTTCCGCATGGCGGCGATCCTCGGGTTTAAAGAGGGCGCACGCAGAGCGGATCCGGTGATCCTTGAGCCGGTGATGCATGTCGAGGTGGAAACGCCGGAAGAGTACGCCGGTAATATTATGGGCGATCTCTCATCCCGGCGTGGCATGGTGCAGGGCATGGAAGAGCAGTACGGCAGCCAGATTATCCGCGCTGACGTGCCGCTGGCAGAGATGTTTGGATACGCCACCACGCTGCGCTCGATGTCGCAAGGCCGCGCGACCTACACGATGGAGTTCCACCATTTTGCGGAAGCACCGCGCAATGTGGCGGATGAGATTATTGCCCGGCGTGCGAAGAGTTAATTAATTACACATGGTAGTCGTTGGGCTACCATGTGTTTTTGAGCCTGCCACTGAGTTATACAAAAAGCCCTTCTTTTCTTTCATCGTTTTACTTAATCAGCGTAGCCGATCGAACTTTCCATTTTCCTTTTTCCTGGACGAGACAATCTGCGACAACATGATCTTGCGTTTTACCAAATGCGAGATAGACATTTGTGCATACGGCATCAAAATCTGAATGCAAGACTGTTATCTGATCCCAGTCCTCATTCCAGTCCTGAGATTTGATGAACATATCCGCGTCAGGCATATCTTTTTCGTTACTGTCGCCTGAGTACATTGCTTTAATTGCTGCAACGGTCTCAGAGGTAACGTAATCATTCATGATGTCTGGATTGAGGACTGGCGGTTTGTCCTGATTCAACTGCGCGATATACCATTGATTAAATGTAAGAGCTGCCACTGCCGGTGCATCACTGCTATCAGCGACTGCGAACGGTGACAGGGCGAAAAGTAAAAAGAAGCGTCTTTTCATTAGTCATGCCTGAATAATTCATAATGTGGCTGTATGTTGCGGTATGCCTGACCTGGGTACATGGTGCGTTGTACAAAATCGCTAATCCACTGTTGCCCATCGTATATACAAACGTGGCCACTATCGTGACCCACAATATTTTGAATAACGGCTACGTCACCTGCATGCGGTTGATCATATACCAGGCGGAAGCCAGCGTTGACTAATGTCAGCCCCATGTCTTTTGCAAGACGCGTATTGGGAATTTTTAATCTTCCTCCCACTCTGATTGCTTTTGTGACGTAGTGAGCGCAATAACCTGTGCTCCGAGGTTGGGCATGAGATTTGGCATACGAGATTGCACCATCTTTATTCCATGACATTGATATTTCCTTAATGAGAGATTGCTAATGCAACAGTCCGGAAATATCCTCTGTTTTACATCGTTATGGTAAACATAAAATGCCATAGAAGTTTTATATAATTCAGTGGGATACAATTAAAAATATCAATCCAGCGCCTTCACCATTTTCCCACTCGCCACAAACGTCCCGGCTCCCAGATGGTGCAGGGTATTCAGCTTATCCCCGTCAAACTGCCAGCGTCCGGCGACAAACGCGCGTTCATCGGCGGCGGCTGAAACCACTTCCCCGAACAGCGTATCGTACTTTTCTGCCGCGGATGTAACGGGTAATAACCGGCACTCCATCCACGCCAGACATTTCTCTTCAATGACGGGCAGGCCGAGTGCCGGACCGTTCACCACCGGGATGCCGTAGCAGTTGAATTTGTCTTCGTCGCGCCCGCTAACGCTACCCACCGCGTAGGTCCAGTTGGCGGCGGACACGCCGGGAATGACGATGCCAAATTGCCCACTGCGTTCAATCAGTTCACGCGACCAGGTGCTTTTATCCACCACAATGGCGATACGCGGTGGTTCAAATTCAACCGGCATCGACCACGCGGCAGCCATAACATTACGCCTGTCCAGGGTTTCATCCCGACTGGTGATAAGCACGGTGGGGCCATGGTTTAATAGACGGCTGGCATGACGTAATTCAACAGGACGAAAGTGGCTCATAAGGTCTCCTCATCAATAACGATGAGTATGGCGAAAAAGCACGGAAATCAAAGTGGACGCGTAAAATTAGTTTATAAACAGAACATCACTGTTAAAGGAAACTGATGCATGTCCCCATTTCTGACTGCTTATTTCGCCCGCATCGGCTGGAAACAACCGGCTATTGTTGATATCGACACCTTGCGCGCGCTGCATTTACATCACAACTGTGCGATCCCGTTTGAGAATATCGATGTCGTTCTGCCGCGCGAAATACAGCTCGACGATCAAAGCCTTGTCGACAAACTTGTTAAGGCGCGTCGCGGGGGGTATTGCTTTGAACAAAATGGCTTGTTTGAGCGCGTGTTGCGCGAAGTCGGGTTGACGGTGCGCAGCGTGCTGGGACGTGTGGTATTAGCGAATCCACCGCAAATGCCGCCGCGCACGCATCGCCTGTTGCTCGTCGAACTTAACGGCGAACGCTGGATTGCCGACGTTGGGTTTGGCGGCCAGACGCTGACGGCACCGATTCGTCTGCTTGCCAACCAAGAGCAGGAGACGCCGCACGGTCTGTATCGTCTGCTGAGCGAGGGGAACGACTGGGTACTGCAATTCCGTCACCATGAGCACTGGCAGTCGATGTACCACTTTGACCTGACGACACAATATTTCAGTGATTACGTCATGGGGAATTTCTGGTCGGCGCACTGGCCGCAGTCCCATTTCCGCCATCATCTGCTGATGTGCCGCCATCTGCCTGACGGCGGCAAACTGACGCTGACCAACTTCAACTTTACTCACTGGCAAAAGGGCCATGTAGAGGAGCAGATCCATCTTCCCGATGCTGCGGCGCTGTATCAGTTGATGCAGGAACGCTTCGGGCTGGGTGTTGACGATCCGAAGCACGGTTTTTCCTTGGCAGAGTTGACGGCGGTGATGGCAGGGTTTGAAACTCACGGAAAATAGCCGCCTCGCTATCGGCCGCGAAACTCGCGCCGATAGCGAGAAGGCGAGGTGTTAAGCAGTTTGTGAAAGTGACGGCGCAAGGATGTTGTTGAGGGAAACCCGACACGCTCGGCAATATCATCCACAGGCTGGTCGGTTTTTTCGAGATAACGTTGTGCGACGATAATGCGCTGGTTTAGCAGCCAGCGCGAAAAGCTCTCACCGGTGGTTTGCTGAAAACGCCGGGTAAAGCTGCGACGGCTCATGCAGGCTTTTTCCGCCACGCAGTCCAGCGTGAGCGCAAGCTGGAGGTTTTCCGTCGCCCAGGCTAGCGCGTCGGTGAAGTTGTCTCCACGACGCGTGTTCTGAACCGGCAGTTCTACGTATTGACGTTGTCCACCCTGGCGATGGGGCGGTACCACCAGCAACCGCGCCACGCTGTTTGCCACTTCCGCGCCCCAGGCCTGACGCACCAGATGCAGGCAGCAGTCGATACTGGCCGCCGTGCCCGCAGAAGTGACAACGTCACCATTATCGATATAAAGAACGTCTTTATCCATCTGCACAGAGGGATAGAGACGTTGAAAGTCAGACGCCCAGCGCCAGTGCGTCGTCGCAGGGCGGTTTTCAAGTAGCCCGGCAGCGGCTACCACAAACGCGCCCATACACAAACCCACAATACGCGAACCCGCGGCATGTGCTTTTTGCAGGGCTTGCAGGAGATCGGGGGCCGGGGCATGCTCGGGACTGTCCCAGCTTGGGACGATCACCATATCCATTCCGGCCAACTCATCAAGCCCACGCTCGACAACGATTGAAAATCCGGCATTGGTTTTAAGCGCGCCGGGCGTGGTGGCGCATACGACAAGCTGGCAAAGGGGGGCGCCCGTTGGTGTTAGCGCTTTCTCAAATACGGCATAGGGCACCGAAAGGTGAAAAGGAATAATGCCATCAAATACAACAATACCAATTTTAAGCGTCATGTAAGCCTCCGTGTGCCAGCCAGTGCCAGTATAGAGACCTGGCTGGCAACGGGGATCAAGTCCAGTCTTATTCTGTGACTGGCAGCGCCATAACGTCTTTGGTCGTCATAATCTCGGCAAACACATCGGCAACACCGGCTAATGCCGCACGTTGCAGCGCTTTGTGGTCCACCACGCCACCCTGACCATCATCCAGATCGCGTGTTGCTGTCGCATCTTCAGGGATAATCACGTTATAGCCCAGCGGAACAGCGTCACGTGCGGTAGAGGAAATGCACATGTGCGTCATCAGGCCAATGACTATCACCTTTTTGATCCCTTTTTTCTTTAATTGCGCATCCAGATCGGTGCCAACAAAAGAGCTCGGGGTCGCTTTGGTGATAATGGCATCGCGTGCAGAAGGCTGTAGGTCTTGATGGAACCTGGCATAAACAGACCCTTCGGCAAACAGCGGGCTATCCTTTGGCGCTATATGGCGCACGAAGTACACCTGCATCCCCTTTTGATGGGCATAGCTAACCAGCTTTTGACTGTTCTTCAGTACCTTATCGCCATCAGGGATCACCATCTGACCACGAAAATTTTTACCTGCGTAATATTCGTTTTGGATATCCACCACGATTAACGCCGTTTGTGAGGCGGATAAAGACGAAGTCGCCGTTGCGCCTGTCATTGCACGAATGGTTTTGCTATTCGTGCCGGTCGTTTCCTGCGCGCTAGCATAAGTGGAAAAAGTGCTCATCATGCCGATCAGCAATGCTGTACGAAAAAATGGTTTCATCACGCGAACTCCTTCTGTGTTGTGTTCGGGAGCCATTATTCCGCACAGTTGCTCACAGTATGAGTCACCTGGAGAACCAATAACGATACTTTTGGGCCATTATGAGACGACATTTCGTGGTGGAATTTTCTTCTGCAAAGCGGCATGCTTCAGCCTTCATCGCCCGGTGGCGGCTACGCCTTACCGGGCCTACAGCCCACGCGGCGGCATCATTCGAAGGCATGTTGATATGGAAATCGTTTTGCGAAATAAATTCAGTTCATTGGGTATGTTGCTGGGAGGAATTGCACTCATTCTCTCAATCGTCCAGTTTTCATTCGGCCCGTTTTCTCCAAAGCCGCCAGCGCTTGAAGTTATGGTTGCTGAGAAAGTTTCGGCTGTAAAACAAGGGATAATTGCGGGGCTAAAGGGGGAGCGGCCTGCTGCACGGACAGAAAAAACAACGGTCGATATCGACCGCATTCTTCTCAATGCCGGGATTATTCTCGCTGTTGTGGCTCTGGGGCTTTCGTTCATCGGAGGGATGTGCAAGGAGAGCCGTTGGGGGATCTCCGGGGCACTTCTTTTCTCAGGGCTAACGCTAACGTTCCATGCTGTGCTACTTGCATTCGGATTGATCGTCGCGGTGCTGTTGCTGTTATTTATTCTCTCTCTGATAACCGGAGGGGCAGTAAGTTGACATTAAAGCCCGGTGGCGGCTACGCCTTACCGGGCCGACAAGTGCTTGAACGTAGGTCGGGTAAGGCGAAGCCGCCACCCGACAAAATCAACGGCGCGATCTCACCACCTGATACCGACGGGTAAAATACTCAAACGGTGCGCTCCACACGTGCACCAGACGGGTGAACGGGAAGATGAGGAAGATTGTCATCCCCAGCACCAGATGAACGCGGAAGATGGGGGCAACGCCACTCAACATTTCCGATGAGCCGCCCTTAAACGTCACAATTCCCTGCGCCCAGCCGACCAGCTTCATCATCTCACTTCCGTCAGGATACTGGGCGGAGAAAGGAATGGTCGATAGCCCCAGAATGCACTGTATCAGCAGGATACTCATGATGATGATATCCGGCGTGGTGGAAGTGGCGCGCACCCGCTGGTTGAACAGGCGGCGAATCAGCAGCATGGACCCGCCAATCAACGTCAGCACGCCGCAAATCCCCCCTGCAATCATGGCTAACTGCTGCTTAACCGCGACGGGTAAAAACCAGGCATACATCCAGTGCGGGGTTAGCATGCCGAACAGGTGGCCGAAGAAAATCCCCAGGATCCCAATATGAAACAGGTTAGAGGCCCAGTTCATACCGCGTTTGCTGAGCATCTGGCTCGATGAGGCGCGCCAGGTGTATTGCCCGTAGTCGTAGCGCAACCAGCTGCCGAGGAAAAACACGGTGGCGCAGATGTAGGGGTAAATGTCATAGAAAAAGACGTTCAGGTAATGTGTCATTTTGGGCCTCCGGCGCTGACGTCCACATACTGCGGCGCGACGTCCTGGCTAAAGCGTCGTTGATAGTGCTGCATCGGCGAGCTGTCGCACGATGTGGCGTTGTCTTCGATAAACTTGACCTGTTCCTCTTCCCAGACGGCGTCCAGCGCCTGGCGGGTGTCATCGCGTTTCTCCGTGGCCACCTGTTTCGCCACGCTGTCGCTGGAAAGCCGCGTTCCGGCCAACACCAGCAGGGCATCAAACAGCTGATAATGGGCCACGCCGCGCTGCTTCAGACGCCCGCCAATCAGCGCCAGGATCGGCGCGACGTTCTGCAATCCTTCGCGCGCCTCGTCGTCCGTAACGATACTGAGGTACTCCAGATAGAGCGGCAGATAGTCCGGCAGTTCGCGGCAGTCGAGCTGTAGCCCGGCTTTCTCATACTGGCCCATGAGGTCAACCATCGCCTGACCGCGATCGCGGGATTCAGCGTGAACATGCTCGAACAGCAGCAGCGATGTCGCGCGGCCACGCTCAAATACCTCGCACCACTCGGCCTGTTTATCCAGCAGCGGGGCGCTCAGGTGCTGACGGGCAAACGACAGCAGCATGGGTGCGTCCTGCTCAATGAGCGAAAGCGCTTCCTCGCGATTTTCCCACAGGGTCTCATCGGGATACTCAATCAGCAGCGCGATGATTTTGAGGATCTGCATTACTCTCCCTCCCCATGTTCGCGCACCTCGGTGATGTTGATGGCATCAATCCGGCTGCTGTTGAAGAGGTTAAATTTGGTGTCAGAGCCGTGGCAGCCGTCGCCAAAGGTGAAGCCGCAGCCGTTACGTTCCGGGAAGGCATCGCGCGCCATTTCACGGTGGCTGGTGGGGATCACGAAACGATCCTCATAGTTGGCGATGGCCAGATAACGGTACATCTCTTCAACCTGTTCCACGGTAAGGCCTACCTCCTCAATCGCACGGGTGTCCGTGACGCCTTCTACCGTCTGGGAGCGCTTGTAGTGTCGCATCGCCATCATGCGTTTAAGGGCGCGCAGCACCGGACCGGTATCCCCCGCGCTAAGCATGTTCGCCAGGTACTGTACCGGGATGCGCAGGCTTTCCACCGCAGGCAGGACGCCGTCGCTCTGCGGCAGGCCGCCTGCGTCAGCGTAGGACTGGATCGGTGACAGCGGCGGCACATACCAGACCATCGGCAGGGTGCGGTATTCGGGGTGCAGCGGCAGGGCCAGCTTCCAGTCCATCGCCATTTTGTAGACCGGGGAGCGCTGGGCCGCATCAATCACGTTCTGCGGAATGCCCTGTTTCAGCGCTTCTTCAATCACCGCCGGGTCGTTCGGGTTGAGGAACACGTCGCACTGGCGTTCGTAGAGATCGGTTTCATGCTCGGTACTGGCGGCCTCCTCAATACGGTCCGCGTCATACAGCAGCACGCCGAGATAGCGGATGCGCCCGACGCAGGTTTCCGAGCAGACGGTCGGCTGGCCGGATTCAATGCGCGGGTAGCAGAAGATGCATTTTTCTGACTTGCCGCTCTTCCAGTTGAAGTAGATCTTTTTGTACGGACAACCGCTGATGCACAGACGCCAGCCGCGGCATTTGTCCTGGTCAATCAGCACAATGCCGTCCTCTTCGCGCTTGTATATGGCGCCGCTCGGGCAGGTGGCGACGCAGCTTGGGTTCAGACAGTGCTCGCACAGGCGCGGCAGGTACATCATGAAGGTGTTTTCAAACTGGCCGTACATCTCTTTCTGGATCTTCTGGAAGTTACGGTCGCGGGCGCGTTTTTCGAACTCGCCGCCCAGCAGCTCCTCCCAGTTGGGTCCCCAGACGATCTTGTCCATCCGCTTGCCGTCAATCAGCGAGCGCGGGCGAGCGGTAGGGAGGTGATCCCCCTCCGGCGCGCGGTGCAGATCCTGATAATCGAAGGTGAAAGGCTCATAATAATCGTCAATCTGCGGCAGGACGGGGTTAGAAAATATTTTCGACAGCACCCCCATTTTGCCGCCGAGACGCGGCGTCAGCTTACCGTGAATACCGCGGATCCAGCCGCCTTGCCACTCCTCCTGATCTTCCCAGTTTTTCGGGTAGCCGATCCCCGGTTTGGTCTCGACGTTGTTAAACCATGCATATTCCATCCCTTCACGCCCGGTCCAGACGTTTTTACAGGTGACCGAGCAGGTGTGGCAGCCAATGCATTTATCGAGATTCAGTACCATGCCAACCTGTGAACGTATTTTCATTTTTTCGTCTCCTGTACCTGATCCCGACCTTCGCCATCCAGCCAGTTAATGTTTTTCATTTTGCGGATCATGATGAACTCGTCGCGGTTGGAGCCAACGGTGCCGTAATAGTTGAAGCTGTAAGCCAACTGCGCGTAACCGCCAATCATGTGCGTCGGTTTCGGGCAGACGCGGGTCACCGAGTTATGAATACCGCCGCGCCGTCCGGTCACCTCGGAACCCGGAATGTTAAGAATGCGCTCCTGGGCGTGGTACATCATGGTCATACCCGGCGGCACGCGCTGGCTGACCACCGCGCGGGCGGTGAGGGCGCCGTTGGCGTTGAAGGCTTCAATCCAGTCGTTGTCCTCAATGCCCAGCTCACGCGCGTCGGTTTCACTGATCCAGACAATCGGCCCGCCGCGCGACAGAGTCTGCATCAGCAGGTTTTCACTGTAGGTAGAGTGGATGCCCCATTTCTGGTGCGGCGTCAGGAAGTTGAGCGCTTTTTCCGGGAAGCCGTT
This sequence comes from Enterobacter cloacae complex sp. 2022EL-00981, assembly GCF_028737495.1. NCBI lineage: Bacteria > Pseudomonadati > Pseudomonadota > Gammaproteobacteria > Enterobacterales > Enterobacteriaceae > Enterobacter > Enterobacter cloacae complex sp. 2022EL-00981. Next base: position 290,755 of record NZ_JAQZRK010000002.1, on the reverse strand, counting down.
CGGCGGGATCTCGCGCATATGGCTGACGCTGCGGGTATCAATCGGCGGACGGTAAGCCACCAGACTTTCGCCGAAGGCGCGCATCCACGGGTGATCCTGATACAGCTGCTGACGGCCGGAGAGGGTGCGCCACGGGATCAGCTCGTGAACGTTGGTATAACCCGCGTTGTAGGAGACATGCTCGCTTTCCAGACCGGACCAGGTCGGGCTGGAGATGATTTTACGCGGCTGCGCCTGAATATCGCGGAAGCGGATTTTTTCATCTTCTTTATTCAGCGCCAGGTGGGTGTGGTCGCGTCCGGTCAGTTCGCCCAGCGCTTCCCACGCCTTCACTGCCACCTGACCGTTGGTTTCCGGTGCCAGCGCGAGGATCACTTCGGCGGCATCAATGGCCGTCTCGATACGCGGACGGCCTTTCGCCGGACCGTCGAGCTTGACGTAGTTCAGCTTGCCGAGGAACTCGACCTCGTTTTGCGTGTTCCACGAGATCCCTTTCCCGCCGTTGCCGAGCTTGTCCAGCAAGGGGCCGAGGGAGGTAAAGCGCTCCCAGGTTTCCGGGTAGTTACGCTCGACGACCGCAATGTTCGGCGCGGTTTTGCCGGGGATCAAATCGCATTCGCCTTTGCGCCAGTCCTGAATATCAAACGGCTGGGACAGTTCCGCCGGGGAGTCGTGCTGCAAAGGCTGCAACACGACGTCCGTTTCCGTACCAAGATGGCCGACGCACACGTCAGAGAAAACTTTGGCGATGCCTTTGTAAATCTCCCAGTCGCTGCGCGATTCCCACGCCGGGTCGACGGCGGCAGACAGCGGATGAATAAACGGATGCATGTCGGAGGTGTTCATGTCGTCCTTTTCATACCAGGTGGCGGTGGGCAGGACGATGTCAGAGAACAGGCAGGTGCTGGACATACGGAAATCGAGCGTTACCAGCAGGTCGAGTTTGCCCTCAATGGCGTTAGTCTGCCAGTCGACCTCTTCAGGCTTCACGTCATCGGTCGAGCCTAAATCTTCCCCTTGTATCCCGCTTTCGGTGCCGAGCAAATACTTGAGCATGTATTCGTGGCCTTTACCGGAGGATCCAAGCAGGTTCGAGCGCCAGACAAACAGGTTGCGCGGGTGGTTTTTACCGCTGTCGGGCTGCTCGCAGGCGAAGCGGATATCACCCGATTTCAACGCCTGAACGGTGTACTCCTGCGGCGTCATGCCCGCCGCCTCCGCGCGGGCTTTGATGTGCAGCGGGTTGAGGTTGAGCTGCGGCGCCGACGGCAGCCAGCCCATACGCTCGGCGCGGACGTTGAAGTCGATCAGGTGACCGGTGAATCGGGATGCGTCCGCCAGCGGAGAAAGCAGCTCCTGCGCCGTCAGCTTCTCATAGCGCCACTGGCTGGCGTGGTTGTAAAAGAACGAGGTGCTGTTCATCTGGCGCGGCGGGCGGTTCCAGTCCAGCGCGAAGGCCAGCGGCAGCCAGCCGGTTTGCGGACGCAGCTTCTCCTGGCCCACGTAGTGCGACCAGCCACCACCGCTTTGGCCTACGCAGCCGCAGAAGACCAGCATGTTGATCATGCCCCGGTAGTTCATGTCCATGTGGTACCAGTGGTTTACTCCGGCACCGAGAATGATCATCGAGCGTCCATGCGTTTTGTGTGCCGTGTCGGCAAACTCACGGGCAATTTTTTCAATCAGATACGCGGGGACACCGGTGATCTGTTCGCCCCAGGCCGGTGTATACGCTTTGATCTCACCATAATTTTCAGCCGCGTTATTGTCTTCCAGACCACGGTCGAGACCGTAGTTGGCGAGCACCAGATCGTACACGCTGACCACATGTTTCTGGCTGCCGTCGGCAAGCGTCAGGGTTTTACTCGGCACGCGGCGGGTCAGCACTGGCTCCTGTTTCACGCTGCGAAAATGCGGGTTCTCATTACCGCCAAAGTAGGGGAAGGCGACATCCGCCACGCTGTCGTGGGTGATCAGCAGGGAAAGGGTCAACTCCGTTTCCTGACCCGCAGCCAGCGATTCCAGGTTCCATTTGCCTTTTTCGCCCCAGCGGAAGCCAATGGAACCGTTAGGAACCACCAGATTACCGGCAATATCAAAGGCGACGGTTTTCCACTCCGGGTTGTTGGCTTCGCCCAGCCCGTCCACAAGGTCGGACGCCCGCAGCATGCGTCCCGGCACCAGACGACCATCGGCCTGCTCATCCAGCAGAACCAGCATCGGCATGTCGGTGTAGCGGCGGCAGTAGTTGAGGAAGTAGTCGCTTGGGTTATCGAGGTGGAACTCTTTGAGGATCACATGTCCCATGGCCATCGCCAGCGCGCTGTCGGTCCCCTGTTTGGGGGCGAGCCACTGGTCGCTCAGTTTGGCAACTTCTGAGAAGTCCGGCGTGATGGCAACGGTTTTGGTCCCTTTATAACGAACCTCGGTAAAGAAATGGGCGTCGGGGGTGCGCGTCTGGGGAACGTTAGAGCCCCAGGCGATGATATAGCTGGAGTTGTACCAGTCGGCGGACTCCGGCACGTCGGTCTGCTCGCCCCATGTCATGGGAGAGGCGGGAGGCAGGTCGCAATACCAGTCATAGAAACTCAGGCATGTACCGCCGAGCAGAGAGAGATAGCGGGTACCGGCAGCGTAAGAGACCATCGACATTGCCGGAATAGGCGAGAAACCGGCCACGCGGTCCGGGCCATAATTTTTGATGGTCCAGACGTTGGCGGCGGCAATCAGCTGGTTCAACTCTTTCCAGTTCGAGCGGATAAACCCGCCTTTACCGCGTGCCTGTCGGTAGCTCTGCGCTTTTTGCGGATCGTTTTGAATGGCATCCCAGGCGAGTACCGGGTCGCTGTGCTGCGCCAGCGCCTCGCGCCAGAGTTCAATCAGCCTGCGGCGCACCAGCGGATATTTGAGGCGGTTGGCGCTGTAGAGGTACCAGGAGTAGCTTGCGCCGCGTGGGCAACCGCGTGGCTCATGGTTAGGCAGGTCCGGGCGAGTGCGGGGGTAATCGGTCTGCTGGGTCTCCCAGGTCACCAGTCCGTTTTTGACATAAATCTTCCAGCTGCAGGAGCCGGTACAGTTCACGCCGTGGGTAGAGCGCACAATCTTGTCGAACTGCCAGCGCTGGCGGTAGCTGTCTTCCCAGTCCCGGTTGGTGTGATACACCTGCCCGTGCCCATCGGCGAAACTGTCGCCTTTTGTTTTGAAGTAACGAAAGCGGTCCAGCAGTTTGCTCATGACATTTCTCCTGCTTCGATAGCATGGCCGGAGGGTGCTGCATCACGCTCCGGCGAAGATGTAGTTATTATTTTTGTGAGGATTTACGGCCGTACACCAGCCAGGTGACGAGCACGCAGACGATGTAAAACACGAGGAAGACTTTCATGGCGCCGACCGGCGATCCGGTCATCGCCAGCGAGGTGCCGAAGGCTTTAGGGATAAAAAATCCGCCTACTGCGCCAATGGCGGAAATAAAGCCCAGCGCGGCAGCGGTGTCTGTCACGGCTTCATGCTGCGCCTGTTCATCGGTGCCACCTTGCTTTCTTACCCGGTCAATGGTGATTTGGCGAAAGATAATCGCAATCATCTGGAAGGTTGAGCCGCTGCCCAGCCCGGCGGTGAGGAACAACCCCATAAAGACCAGGTAAAACGCGACAAAGCTGCCGGAGCCCGAGCCGGGCAGGGTCAGGAAGATCAGGGCGCTAAAAATGGCCATAAAGACAAAGTTGATGAGCGTGACGCGCACGCCGCCCAGCCTGTCGGAGATCATCCCGCCCGCTGAACGCGCCAGCGCACCAATCAGGGGGCCAAAGAAGGCAAGGTGAAGAATGTTAACGTCCGGAAACTGGGTTTTCGACAGCATGGCAAAGCCTGCCGAGAAACCGATAAACGAGCCGAAGGTCGCCAGATAGAGCAGGCTCAGCAGCCAGAGATGAAACCGCTTAAGTACCGGAAGCTGGCTGGCGATAGAGGCTTTTGAGCTGGCGATATCGTTCATGCCAATAAACGCCGCAATGGTGGCCAGCAGCAGAAGCGGAGCCCAGATCCAGGCGGCATTCGCCAGCCACATGGTGGACCCGTCCTCCAGAGGCACACCGTTTACCCCCAGAAAGGTGAACATCGGCAGAAAAATGACCAGTGGCGCAATCAACTGCATTACGCTGACGCCCAGGTTTCCCAGCCCGCCGTTGATTCCCAGTGCGCTACCCTGTCTGGATCTCGGGAAGAAAAAGCTGATATTCCCCATGCTGGAGGCAAAGTTAGCGCCCGCAAATCCGCAGAGCAGGGCAATGACGATAAAGACCCAATAAGGCGTCGCGGTGTTCTGAATGGCAATCCCCAGCCAGACGCAGGGGATAATCAGGATCACGGTGCTCAATACTGTCCAGTTACGTCCGCCAAATATCGGCACCATAAAAGAGTAGGGGACACGCAATATTGCGCCGGAGAGAGAAGGTAATGCCGTTAGCATAAAAAGCTGATCGGTAGTGAAATTAAATCCGACTTTATTGAGGTTAACCGCAATGGCACTAAATAACATCCAGACGCAAAAGGCCAATAGCAGGCAAGCCACAGAAATCCATAGGTTTCTTCGCGCGATATGTTTGCCTTTATTCTCCCAGAATTGCGGATTTTCCGGTTTCCAGTTACTTAAAAGATGGTGATGACTTTTCTCACTTTGTTGTGACATATCGCCCTCTTGCTTACCTAAATGGAGATAAAAAATAAGTAAAAACAGCTAGATATGTGAAGGTCTGGTATTGTGGTTATAGGAAGTATTGAGATACAACTGAAAGGATAGATAAAAAAGCGAACCCCAGAGTTTGGAAATGAAATAGGGGATCGCCTAATGTGTTACTAATTGTAACAGTGGGATTTAATTACTCAGAAGGGAGTATTAAAACAACTCCAGAGAAATTAATTTATCAAGATGATTATTAAACGCAGCGTCATCCATTTCAGGCATGTTTAATAGATATATGCCGTCAAGGCCACACACCAGGCCAATTAAACGCCAGGCAATACTTGCTGCCGGGTCACCGGAACGGAATACGCCTGCATCCCTGCCAGCTTCAATAAGGGCAACCGTTTCCTGATGCCACATCTCCATTGTCAGCACATACGCGCCCTTGATCTCTGCGTCGCGGGTTGCGAGGATTTGCGCTTCTCGCCAGAGGCGAATGTAGGGTTCAAACCTGCCGTCATCGCTGCCGAGCATGGCATGTAAACGTGCCCGCCAGCTGGCGTGTTCCCCGAGCACATCCGCATCCAGCAGTTCGCGGATCAGCCGGATAAAGGCCAGCGATTTTAACTCACCGCCGGAGGTGAAATGGTGATGCACTTGCCCGGTTGCGACACCGGCTTCGGACGCGATGCGGCGCACCGTCATGGCGGAAAATCCCTCGGCCAGCGCCACGCGCATGGCGGCCTGTAAGATCTCTTCCCGTCTTTCATCCCTGGTCAGATAACCCATTTTCTCTCACTCTTAAATAGCAATGAAACGAGTGTAACAAAGAGCTGGACAAGTGTTCAACATTCCGTAGGATCGCATCCTGGACATGTGTCCATTTTTATATAAAAAGGAAATTTATGTTTCGTCAGTGGTTAGCGTTAGTGATTATCGTGCTGGTGTATATCCCGGTGGCGATTGACGCGACGGTGCTGCACGTGGCGGCGCCGACATTGAGCATGACGCTGGGCGCCAGCGGTAATGAATTATTGTGGATCATCGATATCTACTCGCTGGTGATGGCGGGTATGGTGCTGCCAATGGGCGCGCTCGGCGACCGCATCGGTTTTAAACGGCTGCTGATGCTTGGCAGCACGCTGTTTGGCCTGTCATCGCTGGCGGCGGCCTTTGCCCCCTCTGCGGGCTGGCTGATTGCCGCGCGCGCCTCGCTGGCAATTGGCGCGGCAATGATCATACCGGCAACCCTTGCGGGTATACGCACCTTGTTTATTAACGCGCGAGATCGCAACATCGCGCTTGGCGTCTGGGCTGCGGTCGGGTCCGGCGGGGCTGCGTTTGGCCCACTGATTGGCGGTATGCTGCTGGAGCATTTTTACTGGGGATCGGTCTTTTTGATCAACGTGCCGATTGTGCTGGTGGTGGTGTCGCTGGCCGCGGTCTATGTTCCGCGTCAGCAAGGGCGCCCAGAGCAGCCGCTAAATATTAGCCATGCCGTCATGCTGATTGTGGCAATTTTGCTACTGGTCTACAGCGCCAAAACCGCGCTTAAAGGCGGGCTTTCACCATGGCTGGTGGCCTGTACGCTGCTCACCGGCGCGGTATTGCTGTTTATCTTCGTGCGTATTCAGCTTCGCGCCCGCGTGCCGATGATCGACATGCGCCTGTTTTGCCATCGCATCATTTTAAGCGGGGTGGTGATGGCGATGACCGCCATGATCGCCCTGGTGGGGTATGAATTATTGATGGCCCAGGAGCTGCAGTTTGTGCATGGCTTTACCCCGTTTGAAGCGGGCATGTTCATGCTGCCGCTCATGGTCGCCAGTGGGTTCAGCGGCCCGATTGCCGGGATACTGGTTGGTCGTCTGGGGCTGCGCATGGTAGCGGCAGGCGGAATGGGGCTGAGCGCCGTCAGCTTTATTGGCCTGTCGATGCTCGACTTCAGCACGCAGCAGTGGCAGGCGTGGTGCCTGATGGTGCTGCTTGGCTTCAGTGCGGCGAGTGCGCTGCTGGCCTCCACCTCGGCAATCATGGCGGCGGCACCGAAAGAGAAAGCCGCCGCTGCCGGGGCGATCGAAACCATGTCCTACGAACTGGGCGCGGGTCTGGGGATCGCGATATTTGGTCTGTTGCTGACCCGCAGCTTCTCGGCGTCGATTGAACTACCGCAGGGCTTACCTTCAACGCTGGCTGATAAAGCCTCGTCATCCATTGGCGAAGCGATGAAGGTCGCGCAGGATCTCAGTCCTGCGCTCGGTGAAACCGTCATTGAGGCGGCAAAAACGGCGTTTATCACGTCGCACAGCGTGGCGTTAGGCAGCGCTGGTGGGATGTTATTGCTGCTGGCGATTGGGATTTGGTTTAGCCTGGCGAACGCGCCGCAACAGTAAATGCAAGCCCGAAGGCGCTGCACCTTCGGGCTTTTCACTTCTTCTTCAGCGGCGCGGTGTCGTTATCGCGTCAGCCGATAGTGCGACTGCACCAGACCCGACGGAAATCTGCGGGTGGATAAAAGCATTAAATCGATATCCCGGGTCAGCGAGCCGAACAGTGGCTTGCCTGAGCCGATCAGGACAGGAACAGTGGTGATAACCATATCGGCCACCAGTCCTTCGCGCAGAAACGACTGGATCACCTGTCCGCCATCTAAATAGACGCGGTGTGCGTTCTGCGCTGCCAGCTCAGCAAGCGCTTCCTTTGGGGTACAGCGGGAGAACTGCACTTTACCTTTCAGCGGCTCGGGCACCTCGGTGTCAGCCAGCTGACTGGAGAGCACCAGCACGGGGCGGTTATAGGGCCATTGGTCAAAGGTCAGCACTTTCTCATAGCTTCCCCGGCCCATCACAATCCAGTCTTTGTCGGCAATGAACGCATCATAACCATGATCTTCCGTTGGATCATCGCGCTGGAGTAGCCAGCCGATATCGCCATCCTGGCGGGCAATGTAGCCATCAAGACTGACGGCGATAAAAACGTGGGTGGTAATCATCGAGGGCTCCCTGTTCAGGCTGTGACGTTAGGACAGTGACGACAGAGCAGTATACCGGAACCGGGGGATGACGATCAGGGGAGCGGGCAGAGGGGCAAAAAAAAGCCAGCCGCAGGGGCTGGCTTTCTGGTGTGACAAATCTTAGAACTGGTAGGTCAGACCTACAGCAACGATATTGTCGGTAGCGATTTTAGCGTCTTTGGTGAACGCATTGTCGTCCAGCAGGTTGATTTTGTAATCAACATAGGTGGACATGTTTTTGTTGAAGTAGTAGCTCGCGCCAACGTCAACGTATTCCACCAGATCCTGGTCGCCGTAAGAACCGATGTCTTTACCTTTGGATTTCAGGTAAGCGATGGACGGACGCAGACCGAAGTCGAACTGGTACTGAGCCACAACTTCGAAGTTCTGTGCTTTGTTTGCAACGTGACCGTCACCGAAAGCTGTCATGTTACGGGTTTCAGAGTAGGTGGTTGCCAGGTAGATGTTGTTCGCATCGTACTTCAGACCGGCTGCCCATACTTCTGCGTTCTCGCCACCTGCGTTCAGGTCGCTAGCTGCACGAACCTGACGGTCAGTACGGTCAGATTTCGCGTAGGTTGCACCCGCTGCGAAGCCGTCGAATTCATAGGTAGAAGAGAGACCCCAGCCGTCACCGTTAGATTCGGTGATGTCGTTACGGTCGTTTTTACCCTGGTACTGAGCGGCAACGTTCAGGCCGTCAACCAGACCGAAGAAGTCGGTGTTACGGTAAGTCGCGACGCCAGTTGTACGGCCAGTCATAAAGCCATCAGTCTGGGTCCAGGTATCGCCACCGAATTCTGGCAGAACGTCAGTCCATGCGCCGATGTCGTACGCCACGCCGTAGTTACGGCCGTAGTCGAAGGAACCGAATTCGTTGAATTTCAGACCTGCGAACGCCAGACGCGTTTTGTTACCGTCAGCACCCTGGGATTCAGAGCGGTTGCCCTTGAACTCATATTCCCATTGGCCATAACCGGTCATCTGGTCATTGATCTGAGTTTCGCCTTTGAAGCCCAGACGAACGTAGGTTTTGTCGCCGTCGTTGTCAGTATCATCAGAAAAATAGTGCAGACCTGTGACTTTACCGTACAGATCCAGCTTGTTACCGTCTTTGTTAAAAACTTCAGCCGCGTTTACAACGCCTGCTGCCAACATGGAAGTGACCGCCACTGCAACTAATTTAAGTTTCATCTTAAATATTCCTTATAATTTTCTTGGGTATTTCCTGAACCACTTCGAACGATTTCCAAACGAGGCTGTTCGTCAATGGCAAGCTATTTTTAAAAATCTTGTAGCCTGCTTTCAATAATAAGTTTCAAAATATTAAAGATAATTTCAATTAGTGTGATCGTGATCGGGTAAATTTCAGCTTTAACGAATAGATTGCCTGAAAATTATGCATTTTGTGCGCGTTTTACCGCCATTTTCGTTGCGGGGAATATAATTATTACCATTTTTATTTCATGGCGTTAATTATCGTTTTTTCCGTGCTTTTGCAATCGTTGATGAAATTGATATGCATTAAAATCAGTGGCTTATAAGATTAATCTCACGCTGATATCGATGTGTGAAGTGAATGTTTTGCAGTGAATTATATTATTTCATGCTTTTTCTGACGTGACTGTTTGCTATGCAGTTATTACGTTCCGGTGTCAGTTTATGTCAATTTGCGCGCCATATCTTTACGAACGAGAGTTAATATAAACAGAAACTAAACCGCTTTCTATTATTTTGCTAAAGAGTGAATGGGCGATCACATTTTAAATTTATGTTAATTATGTGGCCGGGTTGTAATTAACCCGGCATCAGGAAAAGATTATTTTCGTGTGGCGTACCAGCACAGCAAAGAACCCACACAGACCATGATGGCGCCTTGCCAGAAGGAGAAGGAAAGTGGGGCGCTCAACAACAGCGCCGCCAGCGCAGCGGATAAGACCGGGGTAAAATAGGACACGGCTGCCAGCACCGTGACGTTACCGTGAAGGATCCCAATATTCCACGACGCATAGCCCAGCCCCAGTGCGACGCCGCACATGAGTAATTTCACCACCACCGGAACGCTGAACACCATTTCCGGTTGATCGCTTAGGGCATATTTCACCCACAAACTCAGCGCGGTAAGCAACACAAAGAGCGTGATCCCGTTTTGTCCTTTGGCATATTTACTGGTTACCGTGCAGTACGCCGCCCAGATAAACGCGCCGGCAAATGCAAGGGCATAGCTGAGGGGGCTGGAGACAACATTGCGGATAATCTCATTCACCTGCAACCCCTGTTCGCCGCCCAATACCCAGCACACACCGAGTAAAGAGAGGGCTAATCCGGGGATCACCCACAGGGACGATTTCTGCCCGTTAAACAAAATGGCAAACACAATGGTCAGACTTGGCCAGAGATAATTCACCATGCCGACTTCAATCGCCTGTGAACGCGTAGCTGCATACCCTAACGACAGCGCCAGACAAATTTCGTAGCTCACAAACAGGAGGCTGCCGGCAATAAGATAGCCGGGAGTGAAGCGCCGGATTTGAGGAAATCCTACCGTCACCAGACAGAGTAAGCCGCTGACGGTATAGATCATGGCGGCGCCCCCCACAGGCCCAAGCCCTTCACTCACGCTGCGAATGAGCCCCACCATGGTGCTCCATAACAAGATTGCTGCCAGCCCAATCAGCGTTGCTCTTTTTCTGTCCATACCCTTGCCATTACTCTCAAAACCAAAGGCAAAACTTATAGCACCGATCGCGCCCCGGTCGCGAATTATTCTCTTAAGCCGTTAATCAAAAAGAGGTATTTAAATGCGAGATGGCTGACTATTAAGGGGGCGAACACCGGCGACCTTGATTTGACGCAAAAAAAACAGGGGCTTTAATGTTAGTTTGCGGCGCGAAGTCTTAGCGCCTATCCCATTAGGCTATTTTATTCGCCATTTTGATGCCGGGCAGTGCTCGAAATCCTCACGTACTACGTGTACGCTCCGGTTTCTGCGCGCTGTCCGACACCAAACTGGCTTCAACAATTACGCCTACTGGGATAGGCTCTTATCCGTAAATGAGGACAACAATGGACGTCAGCCGCAGACAATTTTTTAAAATCTGCGCGGGCGGTATGGCCGGAACAACAGCCGCGATGCTGGGATTCGCTCCCAAAATGGCGCTGGCTCAGGCGCGCAACTATAAACTGCTGCGTGCCAAAGAGATCCGTAACACCTGCACATACTGCTCCGTGGGTTGTGGGCTTTTAATGTATAGCCTGGGCGATGGCGCGAAGAACGCCAGAGAGGCCATTTATCATATTGAAGGGGATCCGGACCATCCGGTGAGCCGTGGGGCACTCTGCCCGAAAGGGGCGGGACTGCTGGACTACGTTCACAGCGACAACCGTCTGCGCTATCCGGAATACCGCGCGCCGGGTTCCGACAAATGGCAGCGTATTTCCTGGGATGAAGCCTTCTCCCGGATTGCCAGACTGATGAAAGCCGACCGCGACGCCAACTTCATTGAGAAGAACGCGCAGGGCGTGACGGTGAACCGTTGGCTCTCTACCGGCATGCTGTGCGCCTCGGCGGCCAGCAATGAAACCGGCATGCTAACGCAAAAATTTGTTCGCTCCCTCGGGATGCTGGCGGTTGATAACCAGGCGCGCGTCTGACACGGACCAACGGTAGCAAGTCTTGCTCCAACATTTGGTCGCGGTGCGATGACCAACCACTGGGTTGATATCAAAAACGCCAACGTCGTGATGGTGATGGGTGGCAACGCTGCGGAGGCCCATCCAGTGGGGTTCCGCTGGGCGATGGAAGCGAAAAACAATAACGATGCGACGCTTATCGTCGTTGATCCGCGCTTTACGCGTACGGCATCGGTGGCCGATATCTATGCACCGATCCGCTCCGGTACGGACATTACGTTCCTGTCGGGCGTGCTGCTGTATCTGATTGAAAACAATAAAATCAACGCGGAGTACGTAAAACACTACACCAACGCCAGCCTGCTGGTGCGGGATGATTTTGCCTTCGATGAGGGGCTGTTCAGCGGTTATGACGCGGACAAACGTCAGTACGATAAATCGTCCTGGAACTACCAGTTCGATGAAAACGGCTATGCCAGACGCGATGAAACCCTGAGTCATCCACGCTGCGTGTGGAACTTGCTGAAACAGCACGTTTCCCGCTATACGCCGGACGTAGTAGAAAACATCTGCGGTACGCCAAAAGCCGACTTCCTGAAAGTGTGTGAGGTGCTGGCCTCTACCAGTGCCGCCGACAGAACCACCACGTTCCTGTACGCGCTGGGCTGGACGCAGCACACCGTTGGTGCGCAGAACATCCGTACCATGGCGATGATTCAGCTGCTGCTCGGCAATATGGGTATGGCGGGAGGCGGGGTAAATGCCTTGCGCGGTCACTCCAACATCCAGGGCTTAACCGATCTGGGGTTACTCTCGACCAGCCTGCCGGGTTACCTGACGCTGCCGTCGGAAAAACAGGCCGATCTGCAAACTTATCTCACGGCGAATACGCCAAAAGCAACGCGTGCGGAGCAGGTGAACTACTGGAGCAATTATCCGAAGTTCTACGTCAGCCTGATGAAATCGTTTTATGGCGATGCGGCGCAGAAAGAGAACGACTGGGGCTTTGAGTGGCTGCCGAAATGGGACCAGGCCTACGACGTCATCAAGTATTTCAACATGATGGATAAGGGCAACGTCACGGGCTATATATGCCAGGGCTTTAACCCGGTAGCGTCCTTCCCGGACAAAAACAAAGTGGTTCGCAGCCTGAGCAAGCTGAAGTACATGGTCGTTATCGATCCGCTGGTGACGGAAACGTCTAACTTCTGGCAGAACCACGGCGAGATGAACGATGTGGATCCCGCATCAATTCAGACCGAGGTCTTCCGCTTGCCGTCTACCTGTTTTGCCGAGGAAGACGGGTCGATCGCCAACTCCGGTCGCTGGTTACAGTGGCACTGGAAGGGGCAGGATGCGCCGGGTGAAGCGCGTAATGACGGTGAAATTCTGGCCGGGATTTACCATCGCCTGCGTGAGATGTACCGCACCGAAGGCGGCAAAGGCGCTGAACCGTTGCTGAAGATGAGCTGGAACTATAAGCAACCGGATCATCCTGAATCCGAAGAGGTGGCCAAAGAGAACAACGGCGTGGCGCTGGCCGATCTCTATGACGCCAACGGCAATCTGGTGGCGAAGAAAGGCCAGCTGCTGAACAGCTTTGCGCTCCTGCGCGATGATGGTTCCACCGCGTCGTCCTGCTGGATCTACACCGGCAGTTGGACCGAGCAGGGTAACCAGATGGCCAATCGCGATAACGCTGACCCGTCCGGGTTGGGCAATACGCTGGGCTGGGCCTGGGCATGGCCGCTAAACCGTCGGGTGCTGTACAACCGTGCGTCGGCGGATATCAACGGTAAACCGTGGGATCCGAAACGGATGCTGATCGCGTGGAACGGCGCGAAATGGGCGGGGAATGATATTCCTGACTTCAACACCGCGCCACCGGGCAGTGAGACCGGGCCGTTTATTATGCAGCCGGAGGGGCTGGGACGCCTGTTTGCCCTCGACAAGCTGGCAGAGGGGCCATTCCCGGAACACTACGAGCCGATGGAAACGCCGCTCGGCACGAATCCGCTACACCCAAATGTTATCTCCAGTCCGGTCGTGCGTATCTACGCTGACGACGTGTTGCGTTTAGGCAAAAAGGACAAATTCCCGTATGTGGGAACCACCTATCGCCTGACGGAGCATTTCCACACCTGGACCAAGCACGCGCGGCTTAACGCCATCGCTCAGCCGGAACAGTTTGTGGAGATAAGCGAAACGCTGGCGAAAGCGAAAGGGATTGCCAATGGCGATCGCGTGACGGTGAGCAGCAAACGTGGCTTTATCCGTGCGGTTGCGGTGGTCACCCGTCGTCTGCAGACATTAAACGTGAATGGTCAGCAGGTGGAAACCGTGGGTATCCCGCTGCACTGGGGCTTTGAAGGTGTGGCGCAGAAAGGCTATCTCGCCAATACCCTGACGCCAAACGTTGGCGATTCCAACTCGCAAACGCCGGAGTACAAGGCGTTTCTGGTCAACATCGAGAAAGCGTAAGGAGCGAGTAAATGGCGATGGAAACACAAGACATTATCAAACGCTCCGCGACCAACCCGATAACCCCCGCGCCGCGCGCGCGGGATTATAAGGCCGAAGTCGCCAAGCTTATCGATGTCTCTTCCTGCGTGGGTTGCAAAGCCTGCCAGGTGGCTTGTTCAGAGTGGAATGATATCCGCGATGAGGTAGGGCACTGCGTTGGCGTTTACGACAACCCGGCCGATCTGAGCGCCAAATCCTGGACGGTGATGCGTTTTAGCGAAACTGACCAGAACGGCAAGCTGGAGTGGCTGATTCGAAAAGATGGCTGTATGCACTGTGAAGATCCGGGCTGCCTCAAGGCCTGCCCGTCTGCAGGCGCCATCATCCAGTATGCGAACGGGATCGTCGACTTCCAGCAGGATAACTGTATCGGCTGCGGGTATTGCATTGCGGGTTGTCCGTTTAACATCCCGCGCCTCAATAAAGAGGATAACCGGGTATACAAATGCACCCTGTGCGTAGACCGCGTCAGCGTCGGGCAAGAGCCTGCCTGCGTCAAGACCTGTCCAACCGGGGCCATTCACTTCGGCACCAAGAAAGAGATGCTGGAGGTGGCGCAGCAGCGCGTGGACAAACTAAAAGCGCGCGGCTACGACAAGGCGGGCATCTACAACCCGCAGGGGGTGGGCGGTACGCACGTGATGTATGTTCTGCATCACAATGATCAGCCGGAGCTGTACCACAATCTGCCGAAAGATCCAGCGATCGATACCTCAATCAATCTCTGGAAAGGGGCGCTAAAACCGCTCTCGGCGGCGGGCTTTATCGCCACCTTTGCCGGGCTGATTTATCACTACATCGGTATCGGGCCGAATAAAGAGGTGGATGACGACGAGGAGGAGCATAATGAGTAAGTCGAAAATGATAGTGCGCACAAAGTTTGTCGATCGCGCCTGTCACTGGACGGTGGTGATCTGCTTCTTCCTGGTGGCCGTATCCGGAATTTCGTTTTTCTTCCCGACGCTGCAATGGCTGACGGAAACGTTCGGCACGCCGCAGATGGGGCGTATTCTGCATCCGTTTTTTGGCGTACTGATTTTTGTGGTGCTGATGTTTATGTTTGTGCGTTTCGTCCACCACAATATCCCGGACAAGCAGGATATTCCCTGGCTGAAGGGCATTATTGAGGTCCTGAAAGGGAACGAACATAAAGTCGCGAAGGTCGGTAAATACAATGCCGGACAGAAGATGATGTTCTGGAGCATCATGAGCATGATTTTCGTCCTGCTGGTGACTGGTGTGATCATCTGGCGTCCTTATTTTGCGCAATACTTCCCGATGCAGGTCATCCGCTACGCGCTGCTGATCCACGCAACCTCAGCCATCATTCTGATCCATGCCATTTTGATCCATATGTATATGGCGTTCTGGGTTAAAGGGTCGATTAAAGGCATGATTGAAGGGAAGGTGAGCCGCCGCTGGGCGCAGAAACACCACCCACGCTGGTACCGGGAAGTGGAGCGACAGGAAGCGAAACAGGAGAGTACGGAAGGGATGAAGTAAAACGTCCTGCGCCGTCGGCTTTGCCCGGCGGCGCTTCGCTTGCGCGGGCCTACGTTATGTGTTCGTCACTAACGCATCTATCGCCGCAATGACGGTACTTCTTGCGCTGCGAAGATTACATACAAAATTTTTATTATTTAATTTCTTTTTCTCCACGTGTGTTATGCCCGCAGTGTTAAGAAAATATCTCTCAAATTCAATTTTTATTAATGGTGTGGCGGCGTTGTAATGCCCATGTAAGTTATTATGATAGCTTAAAGGAACAATCAGTCTTGTTGATAAATCATCATAATAGTCATGTTGTATTATCATAAAATAAGGCTGATATTCGCGCGTTTTGTCTGAGGGGTTACGATAAACATCGAACTGAAAGCACATTAAAGCCCTCCAAAATAAGGGTCATCTGATAATAATCCCGCTTTAGCAGTAAATTCATTCATGGCTTTTATGAATTCCTGATCCTGATGGTGCTGGCGTCTGCGTTCCTCTGGAGTCAAGGCCTGACGCGGTATTCTCTCTGTCCGGGGTGGTCTGCCACTGCAGTTTTTTGTTCGGTTTGGTTTCATTTTTTAGCCTCCTTTGTTGGTGCGGTCATTATCAACCGCAGCCAACAAAAAACAATACCGTTTCCCCTGGTAATCTTCATTATGCGAGCCGTCTTCCAGCTTATCAGAATTTCTCCGCAATATATCGGAAAGGGTATTTTGTCGGTTTGGCTTTGCCAATTTTGCGCTTCGGCAAATCCACTTTTTCAACGTGAAGTTCTTTATACGGGATCTGGGAAAGCAGATGAGAGATAATATTCAACCGCACGCGTTTTTTATCTTCCGAGCGCGCCACAAACCACGGTGCCCAGGCAGTGTCCGTGGAGGCAAACATGGCATCCCGCGCTACGGTGTATTCATCCCATAAATTGAACGATTTAATATCCATAGGCGATAATTTCCAGATCTTGCGGCCATCGTTGATGCGATCGCGTAGCCTGCGTTCCTGCTCCTTTGGCGTCACTTCAAGCCAGTATTTCAGCAAAATGATCCCGGCATCGACCATCGCTTTTTCCATCACCGGTGCGCCATCAAGAAACTTTTCAACCTGTTCCGGCGTGCAGAACCCCATCACCCGTTCAACGCCTGCGCGGTTGTACCAGCTGCGGTCAAAAATAACGATTTCACCGGCAGCGGGCAGGTGCGGAACATAACGCTGGAAATAGAGCTGCGTTTTCTCTTTCTCTGTAGGCGCAGGCAGCGCGACAACCCGGAATACGCGCGGGCTGACGCGTTCGGTTATCGCTTTTATGGTCCCGCCTTTACCGGCCCCGTCGCGTCCCTCAAACACGATGCAGACTTTCAATCCTTTGGCGACAACCCATTGCTGGAGTTTGACCAGTTCAACGTGAAGGCGACGAAGCTCTTTTTCATACTCTTTTGTTTTCAGAGGGGCATTTTTAACGACATCAACAGCGACGCTGGTTTTCTTGTTACTTGCCATGATTGTCATCCTCAGGTTGTCCGATCGCGGGGAAGAAGCGAGGCCGCATTAAGAAGTGTAATTCACCTGAATTAATGGATTAACGTGTCAGTCTGCTGATTTGAACTGGCTCACCATACAAGATTATTCAATAATGCCCGCTGCGAATTTTCACTCGTGGTTGTGGTATGAAAAAGACAATTTTCTCGTTAGCCCTTAGCACGTTTGGCCTGGGCATGGCTGAATTTGGCATTATGGGTGTCCTGACGGAACTGGCGCATGATACCGGTATTTCCATTCCCTCCGCCGGAAATATGATTTCGTTTTACGCCTTTGGCGTGGTGATTGGCGCGCCGATTGTGGCGCTGTTTTCCAGTAAGTTCTCGTTAAAAACCACGCTGCTGTTTCTGGTTGCCCTGTGTGCGGTGGGCAACGCGATGTTTACCTTTTCCACATCCTATTTTTGGCTGGCGGCAGGGCGCTTAATCTCGGGGTTCCCGCACGGCGCAATTTTCGGCGTGGGGGCGATTATCCTCTCGAAAATAGCGCCACCGGGTAAGGTGACGGTGGCCGTGGCGGGGATGATCGCCGGGATGACCGTGGCGAATCTGGTGGGGGTTCCGTTTGGAACCTGGCTGGGGCATACATTCAACTGGCGCTATACCTTTTTCCTGATAGCCCTGTTTGACGCGCTGGTGATCCTCTCGGTGCTGGTGTGGGTACCAAACCTTCATGACGCATCAGAAATAAAACTCACCAAGCAGTTTCACTTCCTGAAAAAACCGGAGCCGTGGCTGATTTTCGCCGCCACCATGTTTGGCAACGCTGGCGTTTTTGCGTGGTTCAGTTTTGTGAAGCCGTTTATGGTCAATGTCTCTGGCTTCTCCGAGGGGTTGATGACGATCATCATGATGTTGATGGGCCTCGGCATGGTGCTGGGTAACCTGCTGAGCGGGAAACTATCGGGTCGTTTCAGCCCGCTGCGTATTGCTGCCACCACCGATATGGTGATTGTCGCCTCACTGTTATTGCTTTTCGCCTTTGGCGAACAGAAAACCGCGTCGCTTGTGATGGGGTTCATCTGCTGTGCCGGGCTGTTCGCACTCTCTGCACCACTGCAAATTCTGCTGCTGCAAAATGCGAAAGGAGGGGAAATGCTCGGTGCCGCAGGCGGACAGATGGCGTTTAACCTGGGCAGTGCGATTGGTGCTTATTTTGGCGGAATGATGATTACGCTCGGTTTTAGCTGGAGCTATGTCACGCTACCGGCGGCGATATTATCCTTCCTGGCGATGAGCGCGCTGCTGGTGTATGGCTATCTGCGCGCCCGGCGGGCTCAGTATGATGCTCGTGCGCTGGCCTGAGTGCCGGAATGTGGTCATAAAAAACCGCCCCATAAACGGAGCGGTTAGCGGGAACGGCGTTACGAGCGTAAATCAATCACCATACGGCCGCGGATCTGGCCCTGTTCCATCTCTTTGAAGATGGCGTTGATATCTTCCAGCGGGCGCATTGTCACTTTTGGCACCACTTTGCCTTCGGCAGCAAACTGGAACGCTTCCTGCAGATCCTGACGGGTACCAACCAGCGAGCCGACCACCTGGATACCGTCCAGCACCAGACGGGGGATATCCAGACTCATGGCTTCCGGCGGCAGGCCAACGGCCACCACGCGGCCACCGGCACGCACCGCGTCCACCGCCGAGTTAAACGCTGCTTTCGCGACCGCGGTTACCACAGCCGCATGCGCGCCGCCGGTTTTTTCCTGCACGATTTTAGCGGCATCTTCGCTGCGGGAGTTGATGGTTAAATCTGCCCCCATGCTCGCTGCCAGCTTCAGCTGTTCGTCGTTAACGTCAAGGGCGATGACTTTGGCGTTGAAGACGTTTTTCGCATACTGCAGGGCGAGGTTACCCAGTCCGCCCAGGCCATAGATCGCAATCCACTGGCCCGGCTTGATATGGGAGACTTTTACGGCTTTGTAAGTGGTGACGCCGGCACAGGTTATGCTGCTGGCCGCAGCGGAATCCAGCCCGTCAGGCACTTTTACCGCGTAATCCGCGGTGACAATGCACTCTTCAGCCATGCCGCCATCAACGGAATAACCGGCGTTTTTCACATCGCGGCACAGGGTTTCGTTGCCGGTATTACAGTATTCACAGTGGCCGCAGCCCTCAAAGAACCACGCGACGCTTGCGCGGTCGCCGACTTTCAGTGACGTCACGCCAGGCCCAACTTCTTTCACGATCCCAATCCCTTCGTGGCCCAGGATCACACCGGTTTTATCACCGAAATCGCCATTTTTGACGTGGAGGTCAGTATGGCAAACGCCACAGCACTCCATTTTGAGCAGGGCTTCGCCGTGCTTCAGTGGGCGTAAGGTTTTTTCGGTAACATTGACCTGATGATCCTGTGTAACAACAGCAGCCTTCATAGGTTTCTCCTTGTTTTTGATGGGTATGTGTATCGCAGGGGAATACTACTTAAGGATTAATAGTTTAGAGGAGTTATGCAAGGCGGCGGCAACATAATGTCACCAATTGATGCGATTTCAGATTAAGAATACAGCGATCCTCTAATAATTAGGGGGGAATTCACTGGCCCGGCGAGAAGCTCGCCGGGCACAGATCTACAGTTTTGCTTCTATCACCTCAATCTCTTTGCGCCATTGCGCCTGCAGATGTGGTTTCTGATGCTTAGGCTTACGCGCCAGGTCTTCTGCGAGTAGCGTTTCCAGCGCGATCAGCCTTTCAAGCAGATCGTCCGAGGCTTGCGCTTTAACATCCGCGACTGCGGGTGACGCCGACGACGCCATCAGGCCTGTGCGTTCACGCAGCCGTTCGAACACGGCTTCGGCGTCATGCCATTCGCTCAGCAAACCGTCCTCAATCAGCCAGAAGCGATTGCAGCTTTGGGCGATCAGCTGCCGGTCATGGCTGACCAGCAGCACTCCGCCGTCAAACTGTTGCAGGGTAGTGGCCAGCGCCTCTTTGCCTTCCATGTCCAGGTGGTTGGTAGGCTCATCCAGCATCAGCAGGCTATAACGGGCAAGCGTCAGGCCGACAAACAGCAGGCGCGAACGCTCCCCGCCGCTGAGGGTGCTGACCTTTTGCCCGTGACGCGCCCACGGGAACCCGGCGCTGATAAGCGCCATCTTGCGATCCTGTGGCGCTGGCGCAAAAGGCTCCAGCGCGTCGAAGATCGTTGCCTCATCCGGAAGCTGATTCAGCGCCTGGTCGTAATAGCCTGGCGACACGCGAGGATGGAGTTTTAGCCCAGCCTCTGACGGTTCACCTGAGAAATGCCGCCAGATGAGCTTCATCAGCGATGATTTGCCGCAGCCGTTACGCCCGACGATAGCCACGCGATCGCCACTTTTCAGCCGCGCAATGTCGACGTGAAATAGATCGGGCAACCCAGGTGCAGGCGGTACGCCGAGGTTTTCCATCTCCAGCAGTCGGTCCGCCCGCAGGGCATCACCACGCAGGGTTAACGTCCACGGACTGCCTGCCGTGAGCTCTGTCTGGCTCTCCTTTAGCCGCTCGACCTGTTTTTCCATCTGTTTGGCTTTGCGGGCCAGATCTTCGTTATCGTAGACCTTGCCCCAGGTGGCCAGCCGTCTGGCACTGGCGGTTACGCGGTCGATCTCCTTTTGCTCCGCCTTATGTCGCAGCGCATCGCTTTCGTCTTTCGCCACCAGCGCCTGGCGCGCGGCGGTGCAGGGAAGGGCGAAGTAGTGCAACATCTTATCGCGCAGGATCCAGCTGCCGTTGGTGACGGCATCCAGCAACTGCCTGTCGTGCGAGACCAGTACAAAGCTGCCGGACCAGTTCTGTAAAAACTGCTCCAGCCAGAGCATGGTAGGCAAATCGAGGTGGTTGCTCGGCTCGTCCAGCAGTAACAGATCCGGCTCGCCGATCAACGCCCGCGCGAGCAGGAGACGCGTGTGTTGCCCGCCGCTCAGCGTCGCCGTCGTCAAGGCCATGTCCTGTGGCGTAAAGCCCATACCCGCCAGCAGCGTTTCTGCTTTCCAGCGCAGGCTCTCGCGCTCAGTCGTGGGCAGTTGCGCCAGCACGGCATCCAGCATGGTCAGGGGATAAATGGCTTCTGGCAGATGTTGCTCAACGCGTGCCATCAGACAGTGTCCGGCCAGCGCGACGCTTCCGGCAGCGGGAGAATCTGTGCCGTCCAGCACCTTCAGCAGCGTACTTTTGCCGCAGCCGTTATCGCCCAGCAGGCCAATGCGGTCGCCTTTTTTCAGCGTAAAGGAGAGGGAGTCGAAGAGCGTGCCAAACGCCGTATCAACACGTAAAGATTGTGCAGTGAGTAAAGTGCTCATTGTTGCTTACCCAAGAGTTACAGGCATGTTTATGCCTCGTCAAACATCGCTGACGATAACTCAGTAAGCCCGAGAGAAGGGATTTCAGGGGTTGGTGTCTTCGCTCAAGCAGAAGTTATCGCAGCACGATACCGATAACGCTTGAGCTGGTGCGATCACCAAATGCATGTGAAACATTGAAAATTTCACAGTACAGCATAATTGGCCTCCTTATATATTCAGTGGGTTAATGGATGAAAGGAGTGTAGCGGGGGAAAGGCGGTTTGGCTAGGGGGGGCGAATGTAATTCCCTCTCCCACAGGGCTGAGGAATCCCCAGTAATTTTTTACCGAAAGCGACGAATGTTGCTTCAGGCAAATAAATGACTTATAGCGACGCCCTGGTCCGGCTGTAAATCGCTGAGGCGTTTCCTGCAGGCCGGGGCGAGGCGCATGGATGCGCCGAGAGGGCGGCTTTACAGGGACGTTACATCCGCCCGTCCCCGATAAGCCGGAAGGAATAAGCCGAGGGCACCGCGAAGCGGCGATTGAGCCGCCCTGGCACGTTCACAAGTCATGCCGTTACAGAGTAGCAAGGAACATAAAGTGAACGGAATGACCTCTACAGCCATATGTTCCCCCTCACCCCAACCCTCTCCCTCAAGGGAGAGGGGGGCCTCCGTGCAGACATTATTTTATGGGGATCGCTCAGCCCACAGGGAGAGGGAACGGTCGGAACACAGTGTTAGATCGAAGTACGACGGTAGCTGCGGTATTCCGGCATCCAGAAGTTGTCGTCGATGGCCTGCTGCAGCGCGTCAGCAGAGGTTTTCACTGCCACACCCTGCTGCTGGGCCATTTTCCCGACCGCGAACGCAATTGCACGCGACACCTTGTGAATGTCTTTCAGCTCTGGCAGCACCAGTCCTTCGCCATCGTTCACCAGCGGCGAGTGGCCCGCCAGGGTTTCGCTTGCCGACATCAGCATCTCATCGGTAATGCGCGACGCGCCGGAGGCGATCACACCCAGACCAATGCCCGGGAAAATATAGGAGTTGTTGCACTGGGCAATAGGATAGGTTTTGTCCTTCCACACCACCGGATCGAACGGGCTGCCGGTTGCGACCAGCGCGTTCCCTTCGGTCCAGGCAATGATGTCCTGCGGCGTTGCTTCCACGCGCGAGGTCGGGTTGGAGAGCGGCATCACGATAGGGCGTTCGCAGTGCTTGTGCATCTCACGAATGATCTCTTCGGTGAACAGCCCCGTCTGACCGGAGACGCCAATCAGGATATCCGGCTTCACGTTGCGCACTACGTCCAGCAGAGAGAGCACTTCGTTGTCGGTGTCCCAGTTCTTCAGATTCTCACGTTTCTGCACCAGCTTAGTCTGGAACGGCAGCAGGTTTGGCATGCCGTCGGTCAGCAGGCCGAAACGGTCGACCATGAACACGCGGGAGCGCGCCAGCTCTTCGCTTAGCCCTTCACGCTGCGTCTGGGCGATAATCTGCTCGGCGATACCACAACCCGCAGAGCCTGCGCCCAGGAAGACAATTTTCTGATAGCTCAGTTGGCTGCCTGCCGCGCGACTGGCGGCAATCAGCGTGCCGACGGTGACCGCAGCGGTGCCCTGAATATCATCGTTAAAAGAGCAGATCTCATCGCGATAGCGGTTCAGCAACGGCATCGCGTTTTTCTGCGCGAAGTCTTCAAACTGCAGCAGCACGTCCGGCCAGCGGTGCTTGACCGCCTGGATGAAATCATCAACAAACTGATAATACTCGTCGTCGGTAATACGCGGATGACGCCAGCCCATATACAGCGGGTCGTTAAGCAACTGCTGGTTGTTGGTGCCCACATCCAGCACCACCGGCAGGGTATACGCCGGGCTGATGCCGCCGCAGGCGGTATACAGAGAGAGCTTACCGATTGGGATCCCCATGCCGCCAATACCCTGGTCACCGAGACCCAGAATACGTTCGCCGTCGGTCACCACGATCACTTTGATATTGTGGTTCGGCACGTTCTGCAGAATATCGTCCATGTTGTGGCGGTTCTGATAAGAGATAAAGACGCCACGGGAGCGACGGTAGATCTCTGAGAAGCGTTCACAGGCGGCACCCACCGTTGGGGTGTAGATCACCGGCATCATCTCTTCGAGATGATTTTGTACCAGACGATAGAAGAGGGTTTCGTTGGTGTCCTGAATGTTGCGCAGGTAAATATGTTTGTCGATTTCGGTTTTGAAACCCTGATACTGGATCCACGCGCGCTCTGCCTGTTCTTCAATGGTTTCCACCACTTCTGGCAGCAAACCGAGCAGGTTGAAGCTGCTGCGCTCTTCCATGCTGAAGGCGCTACCTTTGTTGAGCAGGGGGAATTCGAGTAATACCGGGCCGGCATAAGGGATATATAGGGAACGATGTTTTTTCAGTTTGTTGTCCATGTCACTCACTCTTTTTTTGAAGATCCGTCCCTGACACTGCTGTTTGTCATCTTTCTGGCCTGTGCGATGGGGTGCGGTCAGGCGGTATTATAAAGGAGCTAAATATTAATTACCGCAACACATAAACAAAAACACCATCGGTTTTGCCGATGGTGTTGAGGATCTCTCCTGGGAACTTACTTGCCCGCGTGGCGTTTTCTGCCGGTGGCGTGAGTGACCTGTGTTTCACTGTCGCCTTCAATCACCACTTTACGTTGGTTAGAAAGCTTGTAGTTCAGTCCCAGTATATGGCGTGCCTGACGGTTCGATTTCATGTTAACTCCTCAATCCTGTTGATAGTTTTAAGGACCAGTTCGCTTACGCAAACGAAATGTAACCCCTTAGGTTGCAGATCCAGCTTAGCAGGTTTTTACAAAGGTGCGTTTTGCCCGCTGACGACGTAGTTAATGGTCTGCTGGTAGATGTCACTGAGGATGTCATTGTCTGTGGATTCCACCCACTTGGTCAGTTCCATCAAAATGTCATCTTCAGTCACAGCACCATGCTCGGCGTGAAGACCCTGTGCAATCGCGTTAACGAGTTCAGGTTGTGCTGCTGCAGTATTGGCCGGGTAATAAGTAAACATGCTGCCTCCGTGTCGTTGTCTGTTTAATGGTACGGCTCGCAAAAAAATTTAATTCACAAACAGAATGGCAAATATTTTGGCCGCTGTGTCTAAGATTCATCTTAGAAATAAAAATGACATAAGTGCATGCTTTTATGCGCTTTTAGAATGGGAGGATATATTGCGGGTTTACCGCGAGGATATTTTGCAGGTGCTCCTGCTATCACCGAAATATAGCAGGAGCAGATTTTACATCACCACTTCATTTCGCCAGTATTCACTTTGGCGCTTAATTCCAGCGAGCTCTCTTCAGCCAGACCCGGATACTGTTTTTTCATGGCGTTGATCACGCCTGTCGATGTTTTATGTTCTGACAACGCCTGTTCGAAGCGCTGGAGATAATCACGGGTAAAGTCGAGAGCACCGCTGCCTGCCGGTGGTGTTCCCAGATAGTGACCCGGGATCACGCGTTCAGGCTTATGTGCCGCCATGCTTTCCAGCGTCTGTTGCCACTCCTTGCGGCTGGCTGGCGTCTGGGTGTCTGCCGTCCAGACGTGAATACCCCAGGCGACACCGGTACCACCGAGGATAGTTTTAGCCGAAGGGATCCAGACATAGGCGGCGTAGCTTTCTGGCTGCTCGATATCAATCTTCTCGCCGTCCACCATGAAGGTAGTGGATGCCAGCACCTGCGGAACGATAAGTTCGGTTGGCGCACCGTCTTTCATCTGCGGTGCCCAGAAGGCAAGCTTGGCGTCTTTGGTGGCCTTGATATGGTCAACCACCTGCTGTGTGGCCACCACTTTGGCATTCGGGAAGGCTTTCACCAGCGGTTGCAGTCCAAAATAGAAATCCGGATCGCCAGAGGTAATGACGATTTTGTTCAGGGTTTTCCCGCTTTTGCGAATTTTGTCGACCAGCGCTTCGCCATCTTTGACGCTGAACTGGGCGTCAAACAGCACGGCCTCTTTTGGACCAGAGACCAGCGTGGAGGAGACCGCAAACATCCCTTTGTCCTGCGGGTTATAGGTATCAATGGTTAATGGCGCAGCCAACACCGCGGGCGTGATAAGCGTGGAAAGCAGTGCAAGGTGAGTGAATTTCATTCTGATGTCTCTGTTGTTCAGGAAAGTCTTTATTGTACGGATATTCGCATTTGCCAGAATTCCTGAAACAAGACATGCTTTGTTTCATAAATTGAGCAAATGGGGTGTGATATGGATCGCGTTATTGCCGCTCAGGTCTATAACCGGATATGCGAGCTGGGAAGCCTGAGTGCAGCGGCCCGGGCGTTGGGTATCTCCCGTCCGATGGTGAGCCGCTATCTTGAGCAAATGGAGAAGTGGGCCGGTACGCGGCTGGTAAACCGCTCGACGCGCAAGCTGACGCTGACGGCGGCCGGAGAGAAGGTGCTGCTAAAAACGCGAACGCTGTCCCAGCTGTCGCAGGAAATTGAGGGCCAGTCGGAGAAAGATCTCCCTTCAGGCACGCTACGGGTGGCCTGCGCCCATTTTACCGCCATGCATCTGATTGCCCCGGTGCTGCCCGGCTTGCTTTCGCGCTACCCGCAGCTGCGCATTGAGCTGGATGTGAACAACCACCCGGTGAGCCTGGTAGGGGAACGCATTGATGTGGCGATCCGCATCACGGATAACCCAGAGCCCGGGATGATCGCCCGCAGGCTCGGGGAGTGTCGTTCCGTGCTGTGCGCGTCGCCGCAGTATCTTGCAACCCACGGCACGCCAGAGCAGGTGAAGGAGTTAGCGCAGCACAACTGTCTGCACTACAGCTTTTTCGCCGGTCAGGCGTGGCACTTCCTGACGCCGGAAGGGGAAAACGTCAGCGTCGCCGTGAGCGGCAACCTCAGCGCCAGCATCTCGTCATTGTTGATGGAGGCGGCGGTGAAGCATTGCGGCATTGCCATGCTGCCGGAGCAGGAAGCACATGCCGCGATTGAACAGGGCACGCTGGTCCCGGTGCTGAGCAGCCTGACGCCCAAAGCGTTAGCCATTCACGGTATTTATCAGTCCCGGGAGTATCAGCCCGCGGCGTTGCGCGTGTTTCTTGATGAGATAGCGCACCATCTGTCAGGCGACGCGCAGCGGGAATAGGTTACAGAATTGTCTGTGTTCCTGGGGGTGCCGGAACCATCGTCTATACTTACCCCTTTGTAAGCCAAAAGGAGAGCAAGAATGACGATTCATAAGCACGGTTCGGCACACTGGTCTGGTGATATCAAAAATGGCAAAGGGACGGTCTCAACGGAAAGTGGCGTCCTGAATCAACAACCTTACGGCTTTAACACCCGCTTCGAAGGCGCTAAAGGCACTAACCCGGAAGAGTTGATTGGCGCAGCCCACGCCGCCTGTTTCTCAATGGCGCTGTCGCTGATGATTGGTGAAGCGGGCTATACCGCAGATTCCATCGATACCACAGCGGATGTCTCCCTGGATAAAACCGATGGCGGCTTCGCAATCAGCAAAATTGCGCTAAACAGCAAGGTCACCGTACCGGGTATCGACCCGCAGAAATTCGACGGCATCATCCAGAAAGCGAAAGCAGGATGCCCGGTGTCGCAGGTACTGAAAGCGGAAATCACGCTGGACTATAAACTTAACTAAGCCTGAGCCGGGCGAAGGCCCGGCTATCCCTTCAGCGCAGCAGGAAAAACCGCTGCCAGCCATGCAATAAACGCCTTAAGGCGATGCGTCAGATGCCGGTTTTGCGGGTAAACCACGTGAAACGGATACGCCGCCGGGTGCCAGTCGCTTAAAATTTCTTGTAACGTACCCGCCTGAAGATATGTCTTTGCTGAATATGTAAACGTCTGAATGATCCCTAATCCTGCCACCGCCGCTGCCAGGTGCGCATTGCTTTCATTAACCCCGAGATAGTGCGAAATGCCGATCTCCTGCACCTCGCCGCCTTTCCTGAAGCGAAACGGAAAGGGCCGCCCGGTGACCGGGGAGAGATAGCTTATAAGTTTATGTCCGTTGCGCAACTCTTGGGGATAAGCCGGAACGCCGTGCTTTTTCAGATAGCCCGGCGTTGCGCAGCTCACCATGTCGGCGTCGCCCAGATGACGGGCGATAAGGGTGGAATCGTTCAGCGGACCGCCTCTGATCACACAATCCACGTTGCCGCTGATCAAATCAACAGGACGATCCGCCACGCCAAGATCGATGCGAATATCCGGGTAGCGCTGCATGAAATCCGGGAGCAGGGGGATGAGCACGTCGCGGGCAGTCGAACCGCCAATATCCACCCGCAGATGTCCTTTCGGTGTGGCGTGAGAGACGCGAAACGAGGTATCGATATCTTCGATATCAATGAGCACCCTGAGCGCTTTTTCATAATACTTCGCGCCTTCCGGCGTCGTGACCACCCGGCGGGTGGTACGGTGCAGCAGCCGTATTTCAAGATGCGCCTCAAGCGCTTTCACAAACTTGCTCAGTGTGGCAATGGGCATGTTTAGCGAATCAGCCGCTCGGGTAAAGCTACCGGTTTCCACAACCCGCGTGAAGGCGCGCATCGCCATGAGCTGGTCCATCTTTTTTCTCTCGATTATTTCTGTCTGTGAATAGTCATTTTCATTTTTGCTGGTTTTTCACTAATCCGGCAAGGGCTAATGTGTCTCCAGCGCAAGCAAAAACGCACAACGCAAACCCAACAAAAGGTAAATGACATGAACACAACGCTCTTCGAAAAAATCGCACTGGTCACTGGCGGCAGCACCGGTATTGGTCTTGCCACGGCGCAGGAGCTGGCGGCTCAGGGCGCCAAAGTCTATATCACCGGTCGTCGACAGGCCGAGCTGGATGCCGCTGTCGCACAAATTGATTCCCGTGCGGTGGGTATTCGTGCCGACGTCTCACAACTCGCCGATCTGGATCGAGTCTATGCGCAGATAGCAAAAGAAGAAGGGCGTCTCGATATTTTGTTCGCCAATGCGGGTGGCGGAGATATGCTGCCGCTGGGAGCAATCACCGAGGAGCAGTTTGACCGTATTTTCGGCACAAACGTGCGCGGAGTGCTGTTTACAGTACAAAAAGCGCTGCCGCTGTTATCTGCCGGGTCGTCCATTATTCTGACCGGTTCAACGGTGTCGATAAAGGGAACGGCAAACTTTAGCGTCTACAGCGCCAGCAAAGCCGCCGTACGCAACTTTGCCCGCTCCTGGGCGCTGGATCTGCAGGGCCGTGGGATCCGTATCAACGTGGTCAGTCCTGGCCCCGTCAAAACCCCGGGACTCGGCGAACTGGTGCCAGAAGAACATCGTCAGGGGTTGTACGATGCGCTGGCTGCACAGGTTCCGTTAGGACGTTTAGGTGCGCCGGGCGAGGTGGGGAAAGTGGTGGCGTTTCTGGCCTCTGACGCGGCCAGCTTTATTAACGCCACCGAGCTGTTTGTTGATGGTGGGATGGCGCAAATTTAATCCACATTACGCCAGCAGCGCACGCTACGGCCCTCGTGTGAAGGCTGTAGCGGCTGCGGGCGTTCACACCCCTGCGTGGCCTGCGGACAACGGTCGCGGAAATAGCACCCCTCGGGCAGATGGCGGTTACCCGGGAGATCCGTTTTACGCAGCGCCAGGTTTTCATCCAGCGGCTCACCGGTTCTGGGAACGGAATCGAGCAGCAGCCGGGTATACGGATGACGCGGCGTAACCAGCACCTGTGCCGCCGTGCCCAGTTCGACAATTTGCCCGAGATACATTACCGCCACGCGATCGCTCATGTGCCTGACAACCGAGACGTTATGGGATATCAGCACATACGTCAGGTTGCGTTCCTGCTGCAGCTTCACCAGTAAATTGAGGATCTGCGCCTGTACGGAAATATCCAGCGCGCTGGTGGGCTCATCCAGCACGATGATGTCCGGGTTTGAGGAAAGGGCGCGGGCGATAGCAATGCGCTGACGCTGGCCGCCGGAAAAGGCATGCGGCAGACGGTCGAGATATTCCGGACGGATACCCACCTGCTGCGCCAGGTTTTCAGCAAGCTGGCGTCGTTCCCGTTCGCTGCTGCGTTTTTGCACCCACACCGGCTCGGTGATGATGCGCCAGACCGGCAGACGCGGGTCAAGCGACGAGAGCGGATCCTGAAACACCATCTGCATACCGCCCGTGTGGTTTGTCCGTGCACACAGGCCGGCACTGGGTTTGAGCATCCCCATTAAAAGCTGCGCCAGCGTGCTTTTACCACAGCCGGATTCGCCAACAATCCCCAGTGTTTCGCCGCGATGGATCTTAAGATCCAGTCCGTTGAGGGCGTGCACCTGTTCCGTGACCCGCCCCAGCCAGTTTTTGCGTGCGGGAAAGTTAACGTGCACGCGATCCAGTTCCAGCAGTACGTCAGACATGGGTTTTCTCCTGTTGTGGATACCAGCAGGCCGCCCGTTGGCCTTCGGCCCCCTGAGGCAGTAAGCGCGGTGTTTCAGTGCATTTTACGCCCGCAGCAAAACAGCGCTCCCGAAAAGCACATCCGCGCGGAAGCAGGCTAAGATTGGGCACCGTACCGGGGATGGCAGGCAGCATCTCGCGCGGCTCGCCGTTTTCAGGCGCACACTGCAGCAGGCCGATGGAATAGGGGTGAACGGGATGGTGGATCAGGGTTTGCGTGGTGCCGCTTTCAATCACGCTCCCGGCGTACATGACATACATCCGGTCGCAGAGTTGTGAAACCACCGCCATGTCGTGGCTGATAAACAGTACCGAGGTTCCGCTGGCCCGTGCTTTATGCTTCAGCAATCGCAGTACCTGTAGCTGGACGGTGACGTCCAGTGCGGTGGTCGGCTCATCGGCAATAATCAGTTCAGGCTCGCAGGAGAAGGCCAGCGCAATCATCACCCGCTGGCGCATGCCGCCGGACAGCTCGAACGGATAACGTTCCATGACCTCCGCCGCATCCGGGATCTGCATCTCTTCCAGCAGGGTGATCGCTTTTTTCCCGGCATCACGCCGTGAAAGGGGCTGATGCTGGCGGATCACCTCCACCATCTGTTTGCCAATTCGTCGCGTTGGGTTCAGCGCTGTCATCGGCTCCTGAAAAATCATCGCCACTTTGGCACCGCGCCACTGGCGGAGCTGTTTCTCGGATGCATTCAGGACATCTTCACCCAACAGTTTTACCTGCCCGCGATGGACCCGGTAACTGCCCTCCGGCAGCAGACGCATGGTCAGCATCGCCGTTACCGATTTTCCGGAGCCGGATTCGCCCACTACGCCAACAATCTCGCCGCGTTTGATCTCCAGCGATACGTGGTTCAGGGCGTGAACTTCGCCGCGAAATATCGGGAAGCTCAGGTGTAAATCTTCAATGGTTAATACTGCTTCGCTCATGCCTGTTTTCCTCCCGATTTCGGATCCAGCAGGTCGCGAATGCCGTCACCAAACAGATTAAACCCGACGGCAGTGACCAGAATTGCCGCACCAGGAAAGGCGCAGTACCACCACTGGTCGAGCACATAGTTGCGGCCCACGGCCACCATCGCTCCCCATTCGGCGGTGGGCTGCTGTGCCCCAAGGCCGATAAAGCCCAGCGTGGCGGCCATCAGAATGGCGCTGCCAATATCCAGTGAGGCCTGCACGATCAGCGGTGGCAGGGCGTTACGCAGAATGTGCCAGCTGATCAAATGCCAGCGCGATGCGCCAAAAGTGCGCGCGGCCTGCACATAGGTAAACTGGCGCACCACCAGGGTTTGCCCGCGCGCCAGGCGAACGTAAAACGGGATACGCACAATCGCAATCGCCAGCATGGCGTTAAACAGACTCGGCCCAAGCGCCGCCGCCAGCGCCATGGTCAGTACCAGGGAGGGAATGGAGAGCATAATGTCCATCACCCGCATAATGATGGCATCGCCGCGCCCGCCCAGCACGCCGGACAAACAGCCCAGCAGCGAGCCGATACTCCCGGCAATCACCACCACCGCCAGCCCGGCGGTAATGGATTGCTGGCTACCGACCAGCACGCGGCTGAACAGATCGCGTCCGACTTCATCGGTACCAAACCAGTGTTGTGCAGACGGGGCCTGCAACCGGGCAGTAAGATCCAGCGCGTTCGGATCATGGGGGACGATCCACGGTGAAGTTACCATCAGCAACAGCATCACCAGCATAATCACCCCGCCGATCAGCGTGAGCGGGCTTTGACGCAGCATCCAGAACAGCCTTGGCCAGTCGATGCCCGGTTTCGTTGTGTTTACGGGGACGGGCGTTTCCTCAGTCAACATCATTCGGCACCTCCGCGCCCGATACGAGGGTCAATCCACAGATAGAGCAGATCAACCACCAGATTGACGACCACATAGGCCAGTGAAACCACCACGGAAAAGCCCATGACGGCAGGGAAATCCAGCGCCTGAATGGAGGTCACCACCCAGGCACCCATGCCTGGCCAGGCAAAGACGGTTTCGGTCAGTACCGCACCATAAAGCAGATCGCCCAGCGCCAGCCCGAGTACGGTAATGGACGGGATCATCGCATTCGGCAGGGCATACCGCAGGACGATATACCAGCCCGGCAAGCCGCTGGCGCGGGCGGTGCGAATATAATCTTCGCTGAGCTGCTCCAGCATGGCGGAACGTACCTGACGCGCCACGATGCCAAGATGAACAAACGCCAGCGTCAGTGACGGTAAAATCAGGTGTTGCAGGGCGTTGAAAAAGATCTCGCCGTTACCCTCCAGCAGGGCATCCAGCAGATAAAAGCCCGTCACGTGGGCAGGGGGATCGAGCCAGTCGTCCAGCCTGCCGCCGCCGGGCAGAAGCTGCAGATGGCCGTAGAACAAGACGATGACGCCCAGACCCAGCCAGAAGGCCGGTGTGGAGATCCCGGTCATCGCCATCAGCCGTACCAGATGATCCAGCCAGCGGTTACGGTAGACCGCCGATAAAATCCCCAGCGGAACGCCGATCACCAGCGCCAGCAGCAGGGAACAGAACGCCAGCTCCAGCGTGGCAGGGAAGAAGGCTTTTAAATCTTCCGCCACCGGCCGCCCGGTACGGATAGAGGTCCCTAAATCGCCGTGCGCCAGGGCGTCCACATAGCGGCCAAACTGGATATAGAGCGGCTGATCCAGTCCCAGTTGCTGGCGAATGTTCTGCACAATCTCGTCGCTGGCACGGTCACCGGCCAGCAGGCGGGCCGGATCGCCGGGGATCAGGTGTGAAATGATAAAGGTGATGATACAGACACCGGCTACTACCAGGATTAACCCCCAGCAGCGCTGGCGCACAATGCTCCAGAATGTCATACACTTTCCCCCGGCGAAACCGTTACTTGCTCATGGTGGCGATGTTGAACACCTGCTCGAGCATTGGATTAAAGGTGAAACCTTTGACCTCTTTGTTCATTGCCAGCTGGTAGTTCTTCTGGAACAGATAAACGTAGGCCGCTTCGTCAATCACAATCTTCTGCGCCTGCTGGTAATCGCGGGTGCGCTCCGCCTGGTCCGTGGTTTTCAGCGCCGCCTGCAGCAGGGAATCGACCTCTTTGTTCTCATAGAACGAGCGGTTGCCCGGCAGACCTTTTTTGTCTGACTCAAACCAGTAGTTCATGAACATGTACGGGTCGGCAAAGTCCGGGCTCCAGTTGCCAATGGCAATGTCATAATCGCCTTTACCCACGCGGTCGCGCATGGTGGCGTTGGCCAGTTTTTCCAGCTTGACGTTGATACCGAGCTTGCCCAGGCTGGCCTGAGTGGAGAGGGCGATAGGCTCCCAGTTCGGGTCGTTGTCCGAGTAGAGGAACGTCAGGCTGGACGGTTTATCTTTGACTTTCTCCAGCGCCGCTTTCGCTTTGGCCTCGTCAAAGCTGTACTGCATGGCGGTGGCGTCAAAGCCCCACATGCCATCCGGGATCGGGCCGCGCATCTGCTTGCCGTTACCGCTGAGAATGCCTTTCACCATTCCCTGATAATCGGTTGCCCAGGAGACGGCCCGGCGCAAATCCACCTGATTCAACGGTGCTTTGCTGTTGTTGAGATAGAGATAGGTCACGCGCAGGGACGGATACTCCGCCACGGCGACTTTGCCCTCCTGCTTGAGCGCAGAAAGCTGATCGACAGGCAGGGAGTCGGCAATATCCAGATCGCCACGGGAAAGCTGCAGGCGACGCGACGCGCTTTCACCGATAATTTTCACCGAGACGCGCTTAAAGTGGGGTTTATCACCCGCCCAGTGCGGGTTAGGCACCAGCACCAGCTGCTGACCTTTTTGCCAGCTCTTCAGCATAAATGGCCCGGAACCGGCGGTGTTCTGCGCCAGATAAGCCCGCGCATCATCGGCGGCATTGGCCTTCAGTACGGCCGGGTTAATAATCGATGCACCGTCATTCGCCAGGGTATAGAGGAAGGGAGCAAACGGCTGGCTGAGGGTGAATTTCACCGTGTGGTCATCAACGGCGTCAATTTTGAGATCTTTCGGGAACGCTTCAGACGGCCCCTGACTGAGCTTCAGCAGGCGCTTAAACGACAGTTTTACCGCTTCAGCGGTGACCGGCGTGCCGTCAGAGAATTTCGCGTTGTCCGTCAGGGTGAAGGTCCACTCTTTCTGATCCTCAGATGCCTTCCAGCCCGTGGACAGATCGCCTTCGACCTCCGTGGTGCCAGGCTTGTACTTCACCAGACGCTGATAGGACGGATAGGTGACGGTCCAGTCGTTGTTATCAATGGTGATTGCCGGATCGAGGGTTTGCGGGTCGGCGGATTTACCTATCACCAGCATGTCTTTCGGAACGGCGGCCTGCGCAGCAGGCATGCTCAGAGCCAGCGTGGCGGCGATAAGCGTCGTGAGAAGCGTTGTTTTCATGGCAGTGCTCCAGGTTTAAAGAGGGGTGTGCGTCAACGGAAAACAGGCGAAACGATCGTCAAGAAGGGGATAACTGGCGGCGTTTGGCAACTCGAAGTGCCACCATTCGCTGCCGATCCCCACAAAGCCGCCGCCAAACATGATGGCGTTAAGCAGCAGGCGGTTGCGCTGGGCGTGCGGCGGCACGGAGGGGTGATACGGATGAGAACGGTCATCCATCTCATCAAACCCGGCCCCCATATCCAGCACGTTGTTATGTTCATCCATCAGGGTGACGTCGATGGCCGTGCCGCGGCTGTGATTGGAGCCAATGGCCACATCCACCACATATTCCGGGTTCGGGCACGCATCCCACAGCTGCGCCTGGGCCTGCTGAGGGCGATAGGCGTCGTAGACCACCAGTTTCAGTCCGGCGAGCGTGGCGATGCCAATCGATTTCGCCAGCGCGGTGGCGGCATCGGTATGCAGCAAACACAGCGCCTCCTGATAAATGGGGCGGCCAGTCAGGTTATCGGCGGTGGCGTATTTCAGATCGATATGCAACTCAGGAAACATTCTGGCGACATCAATCAGTTCACTCTCTTCGGGCATAGCTCCGCTCCTTTAGCGTTCGAATTGTCCAAACTCTTGTTGTAATTCACGGTTTATTGTCAGACGGTCTGCAAGCGCATCACCCAGCGCCTGGACCACGCCTGACAGCAGCAGGTTGAAAAGACAGCTCACAGGGGCCAGCGAATCCCAGAAGTGGCCGGTATCGGTTTTAACCTGCAATAAATCAATAGGGTAATCCCGCGCCCACGGACACCAGATATCGGTGATCAGGGCCATCGGAATACCTTTCTCACTTGCGACACGACAGTACTGCCGGGCAATGGCGGAATAGGCGCGGGTATCGGTCAGCACCACATAAGGGTGGTCAAAACCGGAGTTGAGCGATTCAACCCAACTGCCGGATAACCCCTCGGAGTAGCTCACGCGCGGGCGCAGATATTCCAGGTGGCTGAAGAAGGCGTTGGCAATCCCGCGCGTTGACTGAATACCCAGCACAAACACCGCCTCAGCATGGGTGAGCTGATGGACGATTTGCTTAAAGACATCGGTTTGTGCCAGCTGATAAACATGGGTGATTGCATCCACCTCCAGCGAAAGGGAGTGCTGGAGACGATCCGAAAGCGGACGCTGCTGTTGCCAGGAGTCCAGGCGTTCGTTCATTCCCCAGGGCTGATAAGGATCGCGCAGGCTTTTTTTGGCATCGTCCAGGTTGCGATACCCCAGCTTGCGCAGGAAGCGCCCGACGGTGATCCCGCTGGTGCCGGTAGTCAGCGCCACGCTCTCTGCCGTCTCAAACGGTATCAGCGCGGCGTGCGCCAGCATCCAGCTTGCCACACGCTTTTCGCTGGGCGTCAGCTGGCTGAAGGTGGCTTCGATACGGTTCAGCATTTCAGGTTTGGTGGTCATTACCGCCTCGCTGTTAACCGGCTGTCAATGGCCGGAATTCTGTTACCTGGTTAACAATGCATGACGCGTGCCATGTTCACATGACGGCGAAAAGCCGCTGTGCTGTAAATTTAATGCAATATTTGATTAACCAATGATCAACATTTGTGCAGCGTAGTTCACTTTTGGTGCATTGTCGGATTCGACAGAGATGAATTTGGTGAATACGTCAGCCCCTTCACATTTTTGATAAGATACAAACACAGTGACTAAGAGAAGGAACCCGGCATGGCGAATCTGCCCTGGCGTGTCAGCGTGCGCCTGATGGCTCTCGCAAAGAAAGTGGCGATGGTCATAGGGATTATCGTGGTTGTGCTGCTGGCAGTGCGGGTATATCTCTCGCAGCAGGGGCCGGCGTTACATCTCTGGCACACCTGGCGTGCGGATGAAATGAGCGTAAGCGAGCTGGATAAGGCGAACTTTGCTGACTATCTCGACCGGGAAAAGGCCATCTTCACCGACCTGGATAACGCGGTCACGGCAAAAACGAAGGGGGAGGAGCGTACCGCCTTAAACCGCTACTACCGTCAGAGCCTGGTGTGGCCCGGAAAATTTACTCCGGATGCAAATCGCTCGTTTGTGCTGATGCCTGCCGGTAAACCGCGTGGTGCGGTGGTTTTACTGCACGGACTCACCGATTCGCCCTATAGCGTTAAGCACCTTGCCGTTGATTATCAGCAGCGCGGATTTGTGGCCGTGGTGCCGCGCCTGCCCGGACACGGGACGGCACCAGGGGCGCTGACAAACGTTGACTGGGAGATGTGGCTGGCGGCGACGCGTCTTGCCGTGCGCGAAGACTCCCGTCTGGCGGGGGATAACGTTCCTTTGCATCTGGTGGGCTATTCCAACGGCGGGGCGCTGGCGATGAAATACACCCTGGACGCGCTGGAGTCGCCTTCGCTGCGAAAACCTCAGCAACTGGTGTTGTTGTCACCGATGATCGGCGTCACGGCGTTTGCCCGCTTTGCCGGATTCGCAGGCTTACCGGCACTGTTACCGGCGTTTGCGAAAGCGGCTTGGCTGAATATCGCGCCGGAGTATAATCCTTACAAATACAATTCTTTCCCGGTAAACGCGGCGCGTCAGTCGTGGCTGTTGACGAAGGCGCTGCAGGAGCAGATTGGCCGCGATGCACAAAACCACACGCTGGATCGGTTGCCGCCGGTACTGGCCTTTCAGTCGGTGATGGATTCCACCGTCAGTACCCGTGCGGTTGTCACGGGGTTATTTGACCAGCTCCCGGCCAACGGCAGCGAACTGGTGGTGTTTGATATCAACCAGGCGGCGAGTTTCCGCCCGTTATTCCGGCCGTCGTCGTGGACGGCCCTCTCTGAGCTGTTGCCGTCTGCGCAAAGACGTTACAGTGTCACGATTGTTACCAACGCCAGTGCGGAGCGTTTCGCCACGGTCGCGAAGCACATCCCCGCAGGCAGCACAGAGGAGACCGTGGAGCCGCTGGCGCAGCAGTATCCGCCGGAGGTCTATTCGCTTTCGCATGTCGCCGTACCTTTCCCGCCTGATGACGATCTGTATGGCCGGCATCCTGCCGCGAAAAACCGCTATGGCATCAGCCTGGGCACCATTGCGTTGTGGGGAGAGACCTCCGTACTGAGCGTGGGTAAAGATGCCCTGATGCGGGTGACCTCAAATCCGTTTTACGACTACATGAAGATGCGGATCGACAACCGCATCGGGACGGAGGAAAAAGGGTGATCCCTTAAGCCGTTAATTTATTAGGTAGCGCTGGTGAAGTATGTTAAACAGTAACTTCCCCGGCGCCTCCCTTATTCTGGAACCCATTCCTGTGCTCACCACGCTGATTTATCGAAGCCAGTTACATTTATCCTGCCGGTCCGCAGAATTAAGCGCGCTGGTAGAACGAGCACGAAGCCGCAATGCCAAACTGAACATCACGGGTGTCCTGCTCTCGAACGGCTGTGACGTCCTGCAAATCCTTGAGGGGGCGGAAGAGAGCGTCGTGAAGCTGTTCCACAAAATTCGCGATGATGAGCGCCACAGTGGCGTCGTCGAACTGATGCGGGATTACGGCCCCCGCAGACGGTTTGACAATGTCGGCATGCTGCTGTTTGACCTGCAGGTCCAGTCCCCAAAAGAGGTGCTTGAGTCGGTTTTGCATTACAGCCAGCTGGAAAGCTATCTCATATCCGATGATCGGGTGTTCAAATTCATTCAGACCTTTATCACCGGGAAACATACCGGCCAGACGAGGAGCCCGGTGGATGCGGGAAAATGGACGCTCGCATGTGAAAAAGCGCCCTTCGGTGAGGCCATGGGGTTAATTGCCGGTCAAATCTGTCAGTTTGCGCTGCAGCCGATAGTCGAGCCCTCGGAAGGGAAAATCAGTTCACTTGAAGCGCTTATTCGTGGCAACGATGGCGGGAGCCCGGAACATTTCTTCAAAACGCTCGATCAGGACAAGCTCTACGAAGTGGATCTGCAAACCAAAGCGTATGCCTTTGCGCTTGCGGAGAAACTGGGTATCGGCAGCCATAAAATTGCGGTGAATTTGCTTCCCATGTCGCTGGTCAAGGTGCCCGGGGCGGTCGAGTTTCTGGTGGAGCAAATCAGACAACACGGGCTTCAGCCGGAGCAGGTGGTCATAGAAGTGACTGAAAACGAGATGATTTCCGGCTTTAACAAGTTCAACAGCGCGATCAAACAGCTTCGGGGTGAAGGTATTGGCCTGGCGATCGATGATTTCGGCTCCGGGTATGCGGGGCTTTCGCTGCTTACCCGCTTCCAGCCGGATAAAATCAAGATCGATCGGGAAATAGTCAGCAATATTCATCTCAGCGGCCCAAAACAGGCGATTGTCCGATCGATAGTGAGCTGCTGCACCGACCTTGAGATCACGCTGGTGGCGGAAGGCATTGAGAAGCTGGAGGAGTGGTGCTGGCTGGAATCCGCCGGTATTCGCCGTTTTCAGGGGTTTCTGTTTGCCCGGCCGCAGCTTAACGGGGTGGGCGATATTCACTGGCCACACCTGGTACGATAACGCTTTTTCCTTCCTGATTATTTCCCCTTTGGTCAGCCTGTGTTTAAATAGCTAAAACGGTTTAACATAGTTTAGCTACGGGGATGACATGGATAAAATCTGGGTACTCGGTGATGCAGTGGTGGATTTACTGCCAGAGGGGGACGGCAAATTGCTGCAATGTCCCGGCGGCGCACCGGCAAATGTGGCGGTCGGCATCGCCCGACTGGGCGGAAAAAGTGCCTTTATTGGCAGGGTCGGCGACGATCCGTTTGGCCGCTTTATGCAGAAAACGCTGGCGGATGAGCAGGTTGATGTGCAGTGGATGCGCCTCGATCCGGCTCACCGCACCTCAACGGTGGTGGTTGATCTGGACGAACAGGGCGAACGCTCGTTTACGTTTATGGTTCGGCCGAGCGCCGATCTGTTTCTCGATTCCACCGATCTGCCGCCTTTCAGGGCCAAAGAGTGGCTGCACGTCTGCTCCATTGCGCTCAGCGCGGAGCCGAGTCGCTCTGCCACTTTTCAGGCGATGGATGCAATTAAAAAAGCCGGTGGTTTTGTCAGCTTCGACCCCAACATTCGCCCCGACCTCTGGCAGGATGAGGGCGATCTTCGCCGTTGCCTCGAACTGGCGCTACAGCGCGCGGACGTGGTGAAGCTTTCCGTTGAAGAGCTGACGTTTTTGACCGGCGAATCCCATATCGAAACTGGTCTGGCGGCGCTGATGCGCCATTGTCCGGCCCGACTGGTGCTGGTGACGCTGGGTAAAGAGGGGGTAATGGCCTGGCATGAGGGCATCACGACACACTATCCGGCCACACCTGTAGCGTGTGTTGATACCACCGGCGCAGGCGATGCGTTCGTCGCAGGGTTGCTGTTCGGCCTGGCCTCGTCAGGCCAGGATCTGGCAACAACCCTTGCACTGGCCCAGCGCTGTGGTGCACTGGCCACGACGGCCAAAGGGGCAATGACCGCGCTGCCGTACCGTCACAACCTGTAATTCCTTCCTGGCCGCCGACCGGCGGCCTGAATTGTTGCCTCGATCACACTTACTAAAACGGTTTAGCAAAAAGTATTGCCGATCCAAAATTCACGGGTTTAGTATCAGCAACCTAAACCGGTTTAGCAATTTAGCATTATCAAAACACTTTTTTTAGGGATGCGACAAAATGTATAAAAAACGCAGACTTGCCGTGATGATTGGCATGCTGGCCGGTAGTACCTCTGTTTTTGCCCAGACCGATATGACAAGCATTGAATCGCGCCTGGCGGCGCTGGAACAGCGTCTTCAGGATGCGGAAATGCGCGCCCAGAATGCGGAGAAACGCGCGACGGCAGCAGAACAAAAAACGCAGCAGCTGGTTGCCGCCCAGCAGCAAACGCAGAACACCACCCAGGAGGTGGCCCAGCGTACCACGGTGCTGGAAAAGAAAGCCGATCAGAGCAGTGGCTTTGAATTTCACGGTTATGCCCGCTCAGGTCTGCTGATGAATGATGCGGCGTCCAGCAGCAAAAGCGGTCCGTATCTGACACCTGCCGGGGAAACCGGGGGCGCGGTCGGTCGTCTGGGTAACGAAGCGGATACCTACGTTGAGCTAAATGTGGAACACAAACAGACGCTGGAGAGCGGAGCGACCACGCGCTTTAAGGCCATGTTAGCCGACGGGCAAAAGACCTATAACGACTGGTCAGCCGATACCAGCGATCTTAACATTCGTCAGGCCTTTGCCGAGCTGGGCAATCTGCCTGATTTCACTGGCGCGCTGAAAGGGAGTACCTTCTGGGCCGGTAAACGCTTTGACCGCGATAACTTTGATATTCACTGGCTGGATTCTGATGTCGTGTTCCTCGCCGGTACCGGCGGCGGTGTCTATGACGTGAAGTGGAATGATACGCTGCGCAGCAACTTCTCGATTTACGGGCGCAACTTCGGCAGCGAAGAGCAGATCGACAACAACGTTCAGAACTATATCCTCAGCATGAATCACTTTGCCGGGCCATTCCAGCTGATGGTGAGCGGCCTGCGGGCGAAGGATAACGACGAACGCAAGGACAGCAATGGCGATCTGATTAAAACCGATGCGGCGAACACCGGCGTGCATGCCCTGGTGGGTCTGCACAATGACAGCTTCTACGGCCTGCGAGAAGGCTCAGCGAAAACGGCGCTGCTGTATGGTCACGGCCTGGGGGCAGAAGTTAAAAGCATCGGCTCTGATGGCGCGCTGCTGTCAGAAGCCGATACCTGGCGCTTCGCAAGTTACGGTGTCACGCCGCTCGGCGGTGGCTGGCATATCGCGCCTGCTGTACTGGCCCAGAGCAGTAAAGACCGCTATGTCAAAGGCGACAGCTACGAGTGGGTTACGCTCAATACCCGCCTGATCAAAGAGGTTACGCAGAATTTCGCCCTGGCGTTTGAGGGCAGCTATCAGTACATGGATTTGAACCCGGAAGGATACAAAGATCGCAACGCCGTTAACGGCAGCTTCTACAAGCTGACCTTCGCGCCGACCTTAAAGGCGGGCAAAATTGGCGATTTCTTCAGCCGTCCTGAACTGCGCCTGTTTGCCACCTGGATGGACTGGAGCAGCAAACTGGATAACTACGCCAGCGATGACGCCTTTGGCAGCAGCGGCTTTAACGCTGGCGGGGAATGGAACTTTGGGGTCCAGATGGAAACCTGGTTTTAACCCTTCACGCTCCCGCCAGGCGGGAGCGTATCAAACATCATAAAAATGAAGTCAGGCAGAGGTAACTATGGATTTTGATAATATTTCCCGTGCGCTCATTCCGCTGCTCGGTGGCAAAGAGAACATCGCCAGTGCCGCGCACTGCGCAACGCGCCTTCGTCTGGTGCTGGTCGACGATGCGCTTGCTGACCAGCAGGCCATCGGCAAGGTCGAGGGGGTGAAAGGCTGTTTTCGTAACGCGGGCCAGATGCAGGTGATTTTTGGTACCGGCGTGGTGAATAAGGTTTACGCGGCTTTTATTCAGGCGGCAGGGATTGGTGAATCCAGCAAGTCAGAAGCGGCAGATCTCGCGGCGCGTAAGCTCAACCCGTTCCAGCGCATTGCCCGCCTGCTTTCTAATATTTTCGTACCGATCATTCCCGCCATTGTTGCGTCCGGTTTGCTGATGGGCCTGCTCGGAATGGTGAAAACCTACGGCTGGGTGAATGCCGATAACGCCATCTACATCATGCTGGATATGTGCAGCTCGGCGGCGTTTATTATTTTACCGATCCTGATTGGTTTTACCGCCGCGCGTGAGTTTGGCGGTAACCCCTATTTAGGCGCCACGCTAGGTGGCATTCTGACCCACCCGGCGCTGACCAACGCCTGGGGCGTGGCGTCCGGCTTCCACACCATGAATTTTTTCGGCCTTGAGATTGCCATGATTGGCTATCAGGGAACGGTGTTCCCGGTGCTGCTGGCCGTCTGGTTTATGAGCATTGTGGAGAAAAACCTGCGCAAGGTCATCCCGGATGCGTTAGACCTGATCCTGACGCCGTTCCTGACCGTCATTCTCTCCGGTTTTATCGCGCTGCTGATTATCGGCCCGGCGGGACGCGCGTTAGGCGATGGCATCTCCTTTATTCTGAGCACGCTGATTACCCACGCGGGCTGGCTGGCCGGTCTGCTGTTCGGCGGGCTCTATTCCGTGATTGTTATTACCGGCATTCACCACAGCTTCCACGCGATTGAAGCCGGGCTGTTGGGGAATCCGTCGATTGGCGTTAATTTCCTGCTGCCCATCTGGGCCATGGCGAACGTGGCGCAGGGTGGTGCGTGCCTGGCGGTGTGGTTTAAAACCAAAGACGCAAAAATCAAAGCCATTACCTTACCGTCGGCGTTCTCGGCCATGCTCGGCATTACCGAAGCCGCTATCTTTGGTATCAACCTGCGTTTCGTGAAACCGTTTGTGGCCGCGCTGATTGGCGGTGCGGTGGGCGGCGCATGGGTGGTGTCGGTGCATGTCTACATGACGGCGGTAGGGCTGACGGCGCTGCCGGGGATGGCCATCGTGCAGGCCAGTTCGCTGCTCAACTATATTATCGGCATGGTGATTGCCTTTGGCGTGGCGTTTACCGTCTCGCTGCTGCTGAAATATAAAACGGACTCTGAATAATGACATTACCTTCCCGCTGGCCTGCCGTGCTGCAGGCCGTGATGAAAGGCCAACCGTGCGCGCGTGCCGACCGCCACTACCCGCAGTGGCACCCGGCACCGGTGACGGGGCTGATGAACGATCCGAACGGTTTTATCTGGTTCGCCGGGCGCTACCATCTGTTTTATCAGTGGAACCCGCTGGGCTGCGATCACCGGTATAAATGCTGGGGGCACTGGAGTTCGCACGATCTGCTGCACTGGCAGCACGAGCCGATGGCGCTGATGCCAGATGAAGAGTACGACCGCAGCGGTTGCTATTCCGGCAGCGCCGTGGACAACAACGGGATGCTGACGCTGTGCTATACCGGCAACGTTAAGTTCGATGACGGCAGCCGCACCGCCTGGCAGTGCCTGGCGGTGGAACAACCGGACGGGACCTTTAAAAAACTGGGGCCGGTGCTGGCGCTGCCGGATGGCTACACCGGCCACGTGCGCGACCCGAAAGTGTGGCAGCACGACGGGCAGTGGTACATGGTGCTGGGCGCGCAGGATGTGCAAAAGCGGGGCAAAGTGCTGCTGTTCAGGTCTGCCGATTTGCACACGTGGGAATCGTGCGGAGAAATCGCCGGTCACGGCGTCAACGGACTCACGGATGCGGGATATATGTGGGAGTGCCCGGACCTGTTTGCCCTCGACGGGACGCACGTTCTGATCTGCTGCCCGCAGGGGTTGGCGCGTGAGCCGCATCGTTATCTCAACACCTATCCGGCAGCCTGGATGAGCGGGGCGTTTGACTATCAGCGCGGCGCATTTAAGCACGGTGCGTTACACGAACTGGATGCCGGTTTTGAATTCTACGCCCCGCAAACGACGCTGGCGGATGATGGCCGGCGGATCCTGATTGGCTGGATGGGCGTGCCTGACGGGGAAGAGATGCTGCAGCCCACCCGGGCACAGGGCTGGATCCATCAGATGACCTGTCCGCGAGAGCTGCGCTACCGCGACGGCAAGCTCTGGCAGACCCCGGTGCGTGAGCTGGAAATGCTGCGTGAAGAGGAACTGCACTGGCAGGGCAACGCCTGCGATGCGCCGGAGCTTGATGCCTCACGCCTTGAGTTCGAGCTGAGCGCTGCCTGCGCGAAACTGGATTTTGCCGGTGCGCTGCACCTCACGATCGATGGCAATGGCCTGCGTCTGGAACGTGCCAGCCTGCAAACGGGTGAGACCTTAACCCGCTACTGGCTGGGTGAGGTTCACCATCTGCGCGTTCTGTGCGACCGCTCCAGCGTCGAAATTTTCATCAACCACGGCGAAGGGGTGATGA
Organism: Enterobacter cloacae complex sp. 2022EL-00981; assembly: GCF_028737495.1. Taxonomy (NCBI): domain Bacteria; kingdom Pseudomonadati; phylum Pseudomonadota; class Gammaproteobacteria; order Enterobacterales; family Enterobacteriaceae; genus Enterobacter; species Enterobacter cloacae complex sp. 2022EL-00981. The sequence goes on along the minus strand of NZ_JAQZRK010000002.1, from coordinate 246,839 downwards.
GCAGTCGCTATTTTCCTGACCAACCGGCCCGTGTGCGATTCGAAGGTGCGTCCGACATCACATTACGCTACTGGTCGCTGCGCGGCTGCATGGTAGAATAGCGGTTTTGGCAGCCGGATCTAAGTCGTTGTGAGAAAAACAAAACGCGTCACCATTAAAGACATCGCGGAGCTGGCGGGGGTGTCAAAAGCCACCGCCAGCCTGGTACTGAACGGACGCAGCAAAGAGCTGCGCGTGGCGGAAGAGACCCGTGAGCGCGTGCTGGCCATTGCGAAAGAGCATCACTACCAGCCCAGCATTCACGCCCGCTCGCTGCGCGATAACCGCAGTCACACCATTGGTCTGGTGGTCCCGGAGATCACCAACTACGGGTTTGCCGTGTTTTCTCACGAACTGGAGACGTTGTGCCGCGAGGCGGGCGTTCAGCTGCTCATCTCCTGTAGCGATGAAAATCCGGGGCAGGAAACCGTGGTGGTCAACAACATGGTGGCGCGTCAGGTCGACGGGCTGATTGTTGCCTCCAGCATGCTCAACGATGCGGATTACCAGAAACTGAGTGAACAGCTGCCCGTGGTGCTCTTTGACCGCCATATGAATGACAGCTCGCTGCCGTTGGTGATCACCGATTCCATTACCCCGACAGCCAAACTGGTGGCCGACATCGCCCGCCAGCACCCCGATGAGTTTTATTTCCTCGGTGGGCAGCCACGGCTTTCCCCCACGCGCGACCGCCTTGAAGGGTTTAAACAGGGTCTGCGCGACGCGAACGTTACGCTGCGCCCGGAGTGGATCATTCACGGAAATTATCACCCGAGTTCCGGTTACGAGATGTTCGCCGAACTCTGTGCTCGCCTGGGGCGTCCGCCAAAAGCCCTGTTCACCGCCGCCTGCGGCCTGCTGGAAGGGGTGCTGCGCTACATGGGGCAGCACAATCTGTTGCAAAGTGACATCAGGTTAGCCAGCTTTGACGATCACTATCTTTACGATTCGCTCACGATCCCGGTGGATACCGTGCGCCAGGATAACCGTCAGCTTGCATGGCACTGCTTTGATCTGATTGGGAAATTGATCGACGGTGAAACACCTGAGCCCGTGCAGCGGAAACTGGATGCCACCCTGCAGCGGCGCTATAAAGCGGCAGAATAGCCCTGCCGGACGACGGGATACATCAATAACTTTAATTAATTTAAGTTTTGGTTTAGCCGATAACCATAAGGAATAATTTTCTTTGAGGTATCGGTTCATGTCGTTAAAAAAATCATCCCTGATTGTCTTTTTCTCGCTGCTTTTCTTCTTTATCGCCAGCACCCTCACCAGCGTTGGCCTCATCATCAAAAGTAATAACTCCCTGGATAACGTGAACAAAGAGATCCAGGTGGTGCTGTCAATTATTGATCCCATCAACCATAGCCGCACGCTGCGCGTCCGGGTGATGGAGTATGTGAAGATGGTAGAGGCGGGCGCATCAGCGGATGAATCTGCGAAGCTCGCCGCAGTAAAAGAGGCACTGACCAAAGCCGATCGCGCCTTTGCTGCCTTTATGGCGTCTCCCCGTCTGACCGATGAAGCGCCGCTGGTAAGCGCTTATCAGGATGCCTGGCAGAATTACCGTAACCAGGGGCTGGCACCGCTCATTGATGCTGCCGCCGCGCACGATATTGCCAAATTCAACGCCCTGATACCGGAAGTCTCGCGCCTCGATCGTCAGTATGAGATTGTCCTCGACCAGGTTCTGGCCGTACACCAGGCCTATGCCAAAAGCCTGAACGAAGATGCGAGCAGCAACTTTGTTTCTGGCCTGGCGATTATCGCTGCTATCGCGCTGCTGTTTGTGCTGGTGATCGTCGCCGTCAGCCTGCTTATGAAACGCCTTGTTCTGGCACCGGTTAATCTGGCACGTGAACATTGCAGCCAGATTGCCGCAGGCAAACTGGATATTCCGGTGCCGGTGAAGGGGAATTCCGGCAATGAAATTGATCACCTGATGGGCTCTATGGAGCAGATGCGCCAGGCGCTGCTGGCAACCATCGCCCAGGTGCGTGACGCGAGTCATACCGTGACCCATGCCGCACAGGAGATTGCCTCCGGGAATATCGACCTGGCTTCGCGCACCGAACAGCAGGCTTCTGCGCTAACCCAGACGGCGGCCAGCATGGAAGAACTGAGCGCGACCGTCGCCAATAACACCGATAACGTCTATCAGGCCGGAAAACTGGTGCAGGACGCGGTGAAAAATGCCCACACCGGGGAGGCCGTCACGCGTGAAGTGATTGAAACGATGAATACCATCGCCGCAAACTCGAAGCGCATCGAGGACATCACCAGCGTGATCAACAGCATCGCTTTCCAGACCAACATTCTGGCGCTCAACGCGGCGGTAGAAGCGGCGCGCGCCGGTACCCAGGGGCGTGGTTTCGCCGTGGTAGCCAGCGAAGTTCGCACGCTGGCGCAGAAAAGCGCGGTGGCGGCCAAGGATATCGAAAGCCTGATTGCCCAGTCGGTTTCCAGCGTCAAAAACGGTGCCGAACTGGTGGGGCGCTCAGGGGAGGTCATTGACTCGATTATCAGTTCCGTCAATAAAGTGAACACGCTGATGGAGCAGATCTCTGTGGCCTCTGAAGAGCAAAGCCGCGGGATTAGTCAGGTCGGGCAGGCAGTGACGGAGATGGACGGCGTGACCCAACAGAACGCCGCGCTAGTGCAACAGTCCGCCGCGGCGGCCGCGTCGCTGGAAGAGCAGGCCCAGCAGCTCACGCGGAGTATTTCGAGTTTTAGTTTGCCAGTGCAGGCTTGATATTATTGTGGATTGTAAGCCGGGTAAGCGTAGCGCCACCCGGCAATAAACGCGGCTAAGTAGTTGGTTTCAGCTTAATTTTGCCAGGTGTTTTGATTCAACAACCGGTGTGACGGGCATTATCTTTGGCGATGTTTCGCTGATAGCCGATGTAGCCGAAGGCATACCAGTAGCGCCGGGAATAAAAAGAAAATTAATCCTGTCAGGAATGCGTCATCCCCATGAAAATGCAGTATGGCATTAAAAAATACGCCAGCAGCCACGCCGACCACTAATAAAAATATAAACACCCAGACAGTGTGGTACCAGAGGATATAATTCGTCAGTCTGCCTATCATTACCGGATTGCTCCTTTTTAATGTGTCTGTTTCTATTTCCTGCTGCAGGGCATGACGCTTTGAATAATAGACAGAGATGTAATGATTACAAACCTTTAACTGAAGATAGTTAATTAAGCCTCGCTTTAGAGTATTGTTAAATAGAAGGTTTTTTGGATGATTATAGGAATAGTCTCAATAACTGGAATGGGGCATTTAAAAAGCATCAATATCAAACCTGCTGAATAAATAACCTGATTTAAAAGTGCGAACAGATCGGCATTATTACGGGTTTTAATTTTTATGCTGTTTCCACTCGTCAGCCGCGAAAAGCGTAAACCACATTGACTACGATGTTTTTAAAAATTTTTAGCAATATTTTTGTTCCTCATCCGTCTACCTCATCACAAGCCATAATCAGTTACTGTAAACGAGGTCAACACCATGAGAGAGTTTGATATGCACGGCAGAGGTCACGGGCTCGGATTCGGTCGCCACCGTATGGGCAAGGGCTTAGTCATCGGCGCGGTCATTTTTATCGTGCTCGGTCTGCTGGTGATGTCCCTGTGGAACGCCTTACTCCCGGCGATCCTCGGCGTGAAAGCCATTGGCTTCTGGCAGGCGCTGGGCATTTTGATATTGAGCCGGATCCTGTTTGGTGGTCTGGGGTTCCGTCCGGGTATGTTTGGTGCGCACCGCCGGATGCACGAACGCTGGATGAACATGACGCCCGAACAGCGTGAAGCCTTCATGCAGCAGCGCCGGGAAGGATTTGGTCGCCATGGTCGCGGGCACTGTGGCTGGCACGGCCACCGTGATGACAAGCGTGAAGACAACACGCCAAAAGCGCCGGACGCAGAGTGAGCGAGATGAAAACCGGGGAGGCGGGCGGATCCTTGCTGATGTCGGCGGTTAATGCCTGCCGCGCCCGGCTGAGAGCCTTTATTCGCGGAAGAACGCCGGTACGTGACGACGCCGACGATATTTTGCAGGAGATCACGTATCAGCTGATGAAGGTGGAACAGCCGGTCGAAAACGTTGCCGCGTGGCTGTTTCGCGCGGCGCGAAATGAGATGACCGACCGGGCGCGGAAAAAGCGTGAAGTATCGCTCTCCGGTTATTTCAGTTTCACAGGCGAGGAGGATGACGATTTTCCGGAAGATGAGATCGCTGAAACCCTGTTCGGCGTTCCGCATACCCCGGAAGAGGAGTACCTCAAAACGCTGCTGTGGGAAGAGCTGGGGCAGGCGCTGGCTGAACTGCCCGCAGCGCAGCGCGAGGTCTTTGAGAAGACGGAGCTACAGGGCTACAGCATCAAATTGCTGGCCGGGGAAACCGGGGTTAGCGAGCAGGCATTATTATTGCGTAAGCATAAGGCCGTGTTGTTCCTGCGCACGCGATTGCGGGATGTGTATGACGCGCTGACAGGGGGATAATGTTCCCGGCAGACAAAACCTTACACTGTCGGGACTTGTAGATTCATCACTATCGTTTATGATCGGGGCGTCTTGTTATTTTGGAACGTTATGCGCAACCGTCAGCTTCTCGGTAAATGGCTTCTGATAATCACGTGTCTGGCAATGGCAATTTGCCTGGTTCAGCGTGCGGTTTATCTCAACCATTTTTTACAGGGGCTGGATCCTCAGGTGCAAACGCTCATGATGGCTGACGCCCCGGGTCAGGAGGCTGAACAGCCCGGCCCGTCGCCGTGTCAACTTGGCGCACAGTCTTTGCTTTGCGCCCAGCCGCTGTTTTTTGACGGTGCGCTACCGGCGATTATTATCTTCTTCGCTCTGCTGCAGTTGTTTACCCAACGGCGCACATTTCTCTCCAGGGAGCAGCCTGTCCAGGCACCGCCTCCCCGAATACACCTCAAAAACTGCGTTTTCCGTGAATGAAAAACATCGTCACCACACGATAATTTTCACTATTCACGGAGTAAAACATGGTTAACCTTTTCAGGGGACTCGTCCTCCTGTGGCTGTCCTGCATGGGTATTGCTCATGCGGCAGATACGGGCTGGCTGGTGTCACCGCAAAACGATCACGCCCGCATCCGCTTTCAGGCTGAGCGGGATCACGACCGCATCATCGGCCTGCTCAGCGTCGAGCTGCAGCCCGGCTGGAAAACCTACTGGCGTTCGCCGGGCGAGGGCGGCGTGGCCCCGAAAATCAGCTGGCCACAGGGCGTTAAGGATACCTGGTTCTGGCCGGTTCCTACCCGCTTTGATATCTCGGGCCTGACGACCCAGGGCTACCACGATAGCGTCACGATCCCCATAACGATCGCCGGGACGGACGCGGATGTGCTCGACGCCACGCTTACGCTCTCAACCTGCAGCAACGTCTGTCTGTTGACGGACTATAAGCTGCATCTGGATTTCCGCACGCCAGCGGATGCGGGCTTTCGTACGGCATTTGAAGACGCGATGCGTTCAGTACCCGGTGCGTCAGGCGTGTCGTCAGACTTCAGCGCCTGGTTATCAGACGGCAAGCTGATGATGACGGGCACGACGGAAGGCGAATGGGTCAATCCCGGGATCTATTTTGACCCGCTGGGGGGTGACATTCTGCCCGGCGAACCGGTGATTAAGCACACCGGAAACCGGCTTCAGGTCGCGGTTCCGGTCACCGATGAGTGGGGCGATAAACCCGCGACGCTTGCGGGGAAAACGCTGTCGTTTGTCGTCACCAATGGCGATAAAGCCCAGCAAACGCAACTGACCGTAGGCGCAGCCCCCGCGGACGTGGTGCAGAGTGCGCCAGCGGGAACAGTCAAAATGTTGGCCTTTGCACTGCTGGGCGGTCTGATCCTGAACCTGATGCCCTGCGTATTGCCGGTAATGGGCATGAAACTCAGCAGCGTCCTGCAGGCGGGGACGGACACGCGGAAGATCCGGCTGCGTTTCCTGGCGACCACTGCGGGTATTCTGACCTCCTTTATGCTGCTGGCCACGATGGTGACCGTCCTGAAAGTGACCGGCGCGTCGCTGGGCTGGGGCATCCAGTTCCAGAACCCGTGGTTTATTGGGCTGATGGTTGCCGTGACCTTTATCTTCGCGCTGAACCTGTTTGGTGCGTTTGAGCTGTTTCTGCCTTCCGCCGCCACCGGACGGCTCGCCACAACGGGCGGAACCGGACTGACGGGCAGCTTCTGCGAAGGTGTGTTTGCCACGCTGCTTGCCACGCCGTGTTCTGCGCCGTTCCTCGGTACGGCCGTGGCCTTTGCGCTGGGCGCACCGCTGCATTCCCTGTGGCTTATCTTCCTGATGCTCGGGGTGGGCATGAGCTTGCCGTGGCTATTCGTGGCGCTGATCCCCAAAACCGCCTTGTTGCTGCCAAAACCTGGCCGCTGGATGAATACCCTGAAGGTGATTCTGGGGGGGATGATGCTGGCCTCCAGCCTGTGGCTGGTGACGTTGCTGAGTCTGCACCTGGGCGAGATGTTCAGCCACATCCTGATGCTGCTTCTGATTGTGGTTGCCATTGTGGCCTGTGCGCTAAGCGCTCAGAAAACGTCGCCGCTGTTCTGGGTGGTGGCGCTCGTGCTGGCCATATTGGGCGGATATCAGCTGCGCGGGATAGTGAACGCAACGCCGGTTACCACGACTGAGAATAGCGAACAGTCAATCCCGTGGCAGCCGCTCAGTGAGGAGGCAATCAGCGATGCGCTTGCGCAGGGGAAACGGGTGTTTGTGGATATCTCGGCGGACTGGTGCGTCACCTGCAAGGTGAATGAGCACCGGGTGCTCAATCAGCCGGAGGTTATCGCCGCGCTGCGCCAGCCGGATGTGGTGGCGCTACGCGGAGACTGGAGTCAGCCATCAGAGACGATTGCGGCGTTTCTGAAAACACGCAACCGCTACGCCATCCCGTTTAATCAGGTGTATGGCCCCGGAACGCCGGAGGGCGACATCCTCTCGCCACTGCTGGACAAACGCACCCTGATAACCACCCTGAACAAAGCAAAAGGCTAACGCTGTTATGAAAAAAATCCTTATTACGTTTCTGCTGTTTTTCGCGTCAGCCCAGGTCATGGCGGCGGACCCGATCACCCCGGATCAGGAGCAACGCGCTCAGAAGCTGGTCTACGATTTTCTGTTTAACGACCCGGATTCGCCGCGTATCGGTGCCAAAAATCCAAAACTGACGCTGGTGGTGTTTACGGACTACAACTGTCCCTACTGCAAAAAATTCGATCCGTATCTGGAGAAGATCGTTGAGAAACATCCGCAGGTGGCGGTGGTGTTTAAGTTTCTGCCATTCCGTTCGGAGAGCTCGCTGACTGCCGCGCGCGACGCGTTAACCGTCTGGCGTTCACATCCTGAGCAGTTTATGAAATTCAACGAGACCCTGATGGCGAAAAAAGGGTATCACGATGACGCCAGCATTCAGGAGGCGCAAAAGCGCGCGGGCGTGAATGTTGCAACGCCGGATGATACGAGCCTGGTCACGGTAAAACGCAGCCTGATCATCGCCGAGAAACTGGGCATTCAGGGGACACCGGCCACGCTGATTGGCGAAGGATTGTTACCTGGCTGGGTGCCGTTTGAACAGTTTGATGAAATGGTCACTGATGCACTGAAAAACCGCTAACCTGTAGGGGGCCGCAGGCCCCCGAACAAACCGGAGAGGGACATGAATAAATTACTGTTACTTTCGCTGCTGACTGCGTCAGGGCTGGCGCAGGCTGCGGATACGATACCTGATGTCGTGAAGACCTTTAGCGAGCAGCAGGAGATTACGATCCTCAAGAAAATTGACGTGCCCGGTGGCGCACCCGCCTGGCTGGGGCAATATCAGGACATGGGGGTGACGCTCTTTCTGACACCTGACGGAAAGCACGTTATTTCGGGTTATCTCTATGACGAGAAGGGTAAAAACCTCAGCGAGGGTATTTTTCAGAAAGAGATCTACGCCCCGATGGGACGCGAAATGTGGAAACAGCTTAACGCCGCGCACCCCCTGAAAGAGGGGGCGGATAACGCGCCACGCAAAGTCTTTGTTTTCGCTGACCCGTTCTGCCCGTACTGCAAGGCATTCTGGTCGGAAGCACAGCCGTGGGTGAAGGCGGGTAAGGTGCAGCTCAATACGCTGCTGGTGGCGTTTCTCAACCCAAACAGCGGCCGTAACGCATCTGCGATCCTGAATGCAAAAGATCCGGTTACGGCGTGGAAGGAGTATGAACTGTCCGGCGGTAAAAAACTGCCTAAACCGGAAGGCACCGCCTCGCGTGAAACCGTGGCGATATTGCAAAAACACCAGGCGTTAATGGACAGTCTGGGGGCGAATGCCACACCGGCCATTTATTATCTCAATGACCAGAATGAGCTCCAGCAGGTTGTCGGTATGCCGGACGCGAAGCAGCTTGAGGCGATGTTCGGGCCGAAGCCGTAAAAAAACAGGCAGAAACAGGGCGTTTCTGCCTGACTGTACTTAGCTTCCCCAGCGTCCTTTCAGGTAGTTTACCGCCTGCTGCGTCTGCGGCTGGTTGAGGTAATCTTCGCGGAACAGGATCGTGCCATTCACGTTCGGCAGGGAGTCGTTGAGATCGAGCTGTTTTTTCAGCTCCGGCACGCCGCCCTGAATCGTCCAGTCCGGCTCATTTCTCGACGGCTCGCCCACTTTATAGAACGCAATGCCGATGTACAGACGGGTATGGGTCGGTTTCACCACGTCGGCCCACCATTTGGTCAGCACGTCATAGCGTGCCGCATCCCGGGAGAAAGGCCAGTAGATCTGCGGGGCAATGTAGTCCAGCAACCCCTGTTGCACCCACTGACGGGTGTCAGCGTAGGATTCATCATACGCCGCCGCGCCACGGGTGTCGGATCCTGCCGGATCGAAAGAGCGGTTACGCCAGACGCCCGCCGGGCTGACGCCAAATTCAACCTGCGGTTTTGTCTGTTTGATCGCCCGAGAGACCTGCACAATCAGCTGCTGCGTATTGTGGCGACGCCAGTCGGCTTTGGAGCTAAACCCCTGGCCGTATTGTCTGTAGGTCTGCGCATCATTCAGCGTTGAGCGAGGCGATTCGGCATAAAAGTAGTCATCAAACTGCACGCCGTCTATCGGGTAGTTCGCCACCACCTCGGTCACAACCCGGGTTATCCAGTCACGCACCTCCGGGATGCCCGGGTCGAGCACAAACCGATCGCCTGCGATGCGAACCCACTCAGGGTGCTGCACGTAGACGCTGGACGGTTGCTGGTATGAGGTGCGGTTCAGCGCGGCGATGGTTGACGGTTTGGTATTGGTTGAAACGCGATAGGGGTTGAACCAGGCATGAACTTTCATCCCACGCTTGTGGGCTTCATCGAGCATAAACTGCAGCGGATCGTAGCCCGGATACTCGCCAATATTGCCTGTAAGCATATCTGACCACGGCAGGATTTTGGACGACCAGAGCGCGGTGCTGTCCGGTTTTACCTGGAAAAACACCGTGTTAATTCCCAGGCGTTTCAGATTGTCGAGTTTGTCGATCAGCGCCTGTTTTTGCATCGCAATACGCTGGTCAGCACTGCGGCCATTCACCGACGCGACCGGCGGCCAGTCGAGACGGGAGACAGTTGCCAGCCAGATCCCACGCATCGGCTCGTTTGCCTGCTGCGTCGGTTTGCCTGGGGGCGGGAGCGGTGTGACCAGCGACTTTGAGGGTTTTGAGGAGCAACTAACAAGTAAAAGCGCGCAGCCAAGCAGCGCACCAGTCCGTTTTACATGTCGCATCATTTGCGTATTAGCTCTTGGTTATCCGACTATTGGCCCAGGGGTTAAAGGCGGGCGCCTCGCGTTCAGCGGTCCCGTTATCATTGAGGGAATCAAGATACAGGGCCTCGACCTCCGCGCGTGCCCAGGGGGTACGGCGCAGGAATTTCAGGCTCGACTTCACGCTTGGGTCATTTCTGAAACAGTTAATTTTGATTCGATCGCCCAACTCGCGCCAGCCATATCGCGCCACCAGGGCGTTGACCATCATCTCCAGCGTAACGCCATGCAAAGGATCTTTGGAAATATGTGCAGTCATAGGCGTCTGGTGTCTCGATTTTCAGGGGATTGGGGTAAACGCTGAAAGGGTACAAGAAAGCAGGGGAAGCGGCAATTTAAGCTTGCGTTTCTTCACCCGGTGGGGCGAAGAAACGGCGACGACGGTCTATTTTTTATCGCTGAACAGCTCCGGCGCCCACGGTGTGGGGTCAACCTCCATGAACGGCGCCCGTTCAAACCGCGCCTTCAGCGCCCACGGCACCGTGCAGTCGAAGATAGTCTTGCAGGAAATGCCGTTTCCACGGATCGAGGTGCTGTAATCCGGCGACTGCGACGGATCCAGCTGGTGGCCGCGGATCCCCGGAAGCGTGGTGATGCTCACATCGCCCTGCATGCGGGTGGTCATTGCCCACAGGATGTCGTCACTGTCGAAGATATCCACGTCTTCATCCACGAGGATAATGTTTTTCAACTCGGAATAGGTGGCCAGGGCGATAAGCGCCGCCTGGCCCTGACGTCCTTCGTCTGACGGCTGGCGTTTTTTCACCTGTAAAATGCCGAGAAATTTACCGCCTCCGGCGGTGTGCGCATAGACGTTTTGCAGAAAGCCGGGAATAGCCTCTTCGACCGCGTTGCGAATGCTGGCCTCGGTCGGCAAACCGGCAAGCGTGGTGTGCTCTTCGCCCGGGCCCACCAGCGTCTGCAGGATCGCGTGGTTTCGCATCGTCACGGCTTTCACTTTGATCACCGGCAGAGATGGATTCGCCTCGCCGCAGTAGCCCGGGAACTCCGGCATGGCGTGGCCGGTGTTGGTGTGCTGATCTTCTCTTACGCGCACGCCGGGAAGCAGTTCGCCCTCGATGATGATTTCCGCCCGCGCGATCGCTTTCTCTTTTACCGCCACGCCCTGTACCAGCTCCACCGGTTGCTGGCGTAATGCCCCGGCGACGCCAAGCTCGTTGTAACCGAATGGCGTGGTTGGCGCTTCGAAACAGGCCCCAATGTAGATAGCCGGGTCAAGTCCCATATTGATGGTTACCGGCAGCGGTTTGCCCGCCGCTTCGGCCTTCTTGCGAAAAACTTCGATATGGCGACCGGCGGCAAGGAACATAGAGAGTTCATCTCGCTCCTGCACACAGAGACGGTGAATCGTCACATCGGTCAGCGAGGTATCTTCCGGATCGCTTGCCAGTACCAGCCCCAGACAGAAGAACGGGCCTGCATCAATCGGCGTGTTGGTCGGGGCCGGAAGCAGCTTACGCAGGTCAAAGTCCGGATCGTCGGCGTAAAAGACCTGCTCCTGGCACGGTGCCTGCGAGGCCGGAACCACCACCGGTGCAACCGGGTTTTTCACCGCCTGACCAACGTGCTGCGCCAGCTTCGAGGGTTCACAACCCAGCAGAAGCGCCGCTCTTTCCCGGCTGGCGTGCATACCTACCAGGATGCGGGAGCCGGGGTAGCCCTTCACGCTATTGAACATCATGGCCGGGCCCGTGCGGGTGGGGCGTTTTACGGTACCGCCCGCGCCGATATGGCGGTAGACGCCCGCCAGTTCAGCATTGGGATCTACCGGGTGATCGGTTTCGATATAGTGACCTGGATGGCGTTGCAGCAACGCGATGGCGCTTCTGAGATCGTTGATGGGGTTTTGCATGTTTTTCTCCCTTAATGGCTGACCTCCATTGTTGGGCGAACGACAGATATCATCAATTGCATCATTAATGCTATTTTGATAAGAATTTTATTATCAATTTTCGCGGGACTTCATTATGCAATTTCGTCTGATGCGTAATTTTCTGGTGGTAGCCGAAGAGCTCCATATGCACCGCGCCGCGGAGCGTCTGAACATGGCGCAACCTGCGCTGAGCCAGCAGATTAAAGCGCTGGAGGCGCGTCTGGGCGTCACACTGTTTAACCGGGCACATCGTCGCTTAACCCTGACGCCTGCCGGAGACGCGTTTCTGGTCAAAGCCCGGCTGGCAATTGCGATGACCGAGCAGGCCGTGCTGGACGCCAGACAAACCGCCCGTGGCGAACAGGGGGTGTTGAATCTGGGATGTGTATCGAGTGCGATGTTCGACGGTAAGCTGCCTGCAACGCTGCGCCAGCTGCACGAGAACTGGCCCGCAATTGCCATTTCGCTGATGACCGGGAACGTGCAGACGCTTTACGAAGCCGTGCAGACCAACCAGCTGGACGTGGCGATTATCCGGGCTCCGCTGCCTGCGTTACCTGACGATCTGCAATCTCGCCCCTTTACCTCAGAGAAAACGGTGCTGGCACTGCCTCGCCAACACCCCCTGGCCACGTCATCCGCACTGACACTTTCATCCGTGAAGGACGAAAAGTGGATCTCGCTGCGCGATCCGCAAGGCATGGGGCTGGAACAATATTTCTATGACGCCTGTAACGGTGCGGGTTTCCAGCCGGAGGTGGTGCAGAATGCCACCGACGTGCCCACCGTCATCAGCCTTGTCGCGGCGGGATTTGGTATTGCGCTCTTGCCCGCCTCAGCCAGGGCGGTGAGCGTCGGGAATGTGGTTTACGTCGACATTATTGATCGGCTCAGGGAGAGCGAGCTGACGCTGGTTTGTCACCGAATCATTCGTTCTGAAGTCTTAAAAAAATTCCTCACCACCGTTGCTCAGGGTTGACGCCCGGCGGCCAGCAGCAGTTGTTCGCGCAACCAGGCGTTCGCCGTGTCCTGACTGTTTTTAGGATGCCAGAACATGCTGATGGCGATCGGCTGCAGTGGCAGCGGGGGCGGGAAAATATCCAGCGTGGTGGCGAACTGCTGCAACATGCGTCCCGGTAAGGTGCAAATCAGGTCAGTCCCCGCCACCAGAGGTGGTGCCATGGCATAGCTTTGCGTGGACATCACCACGTTGCGCTGATATCCCAGCCCGGCCAGCGTCTGGTCGACAAAGCCGGTAAATGGATCGCCCTGGGAGGAGACCACCAGATGAGAGAGGGCGCAATACTGCGCCAGATCCAGCGGCCCCGTACCGCGAGGATGCCCTTTGCGCTGGGCGGTAGCAAACGCGTCTTCAAACAGTTTGCGTCTGACCCAGCCGTCGTGCGCGCCCGCACTCACGCCGATGTAAATATCAACGTCTCCGCTTTCCAGCTGCTGGGGCAGGTTCACCCACTCCGGCAGGGCGAAACGCAGGCGGATCCCCGGCGCTTCACGTCTGATGTGATTCAGCAGTTCAGCCCCAAGCATCAGGGCCGGGTTTTCATGCAGGGCAATGACGAACGTGCGATTGCTCTCGCGGGGGGTAAACCCGGTGGGGGCAAGCATCGCGCTGATGCCACGCAGAACGGCCGCGACCTGAGGCCTCAGCGCCTCGGCTCGGGGTGTGGGCAACACCCCACGTCCATGTGGGGAAGGGATAAACAACGGCTCGCCAAAAATGGCACGCAGGCGCGAAAGACGGGCTGACAGCGCGGGCTGGCTGACCCCCAGACGTGCGGCGGCGTGCGTGATGTTCCGGTCGGTGAGCAGTGCATCCAACGTCAATATCAGGTCAATATCCAGGTCTGAAAATGGCGTCATGTTGTTTTCCGTTGTTTATTTAGCTGTGCTGGCGTCCCGGTTGGTATAGGTAACCGGAACCCAGGCATAGCCCGCGCGTTCGCCTTTGGTGACATAACCGATACCGGGGAACGGCAGGTGTGGCGCGGCAATAAGATCTCTGTTTTTGACAAAGTCGTCAAAGGCCTGCTTGCGCACTCGGGCTGCTCCGTCCTGATCTTCATCGTAGGCGATGGTCACATCAGGCTGCGGGAACTGTACCGCAGCGACGTGGATAATGTCGCCCACGAAGGTAATTTTCTCGCCTTTACTTTCCAGCGTATAGAAGGCCGAGCCCGGTGTATGGCCGGGGTGAACCGTTCCGGTAATACCCGGCAGCAGCGCTGATGTACCGGTAAAAGGCACCACTTTGCCGGCATCAAGATACGGTTTTAAGGTCTTCTGTGCCACGTCAAAGTAGTTCTGATCGTAACCGTTTTTTTTCTGATTCTCTTCATTGAAGAAAAAGTCGATATCCGGTTTCCCCACGAACACGCGGGCGTTGGTAAATACCGCCTTACCGTCCTTTATCAGGCCACCGGAATGATCGGAATGCGCGTGCGTCAGTAAGATTTCCGTGATGTCCTGCGGTTTGATCCCCTGCGTTGCCAGGCTCTCGATTAAACGCCCGCCGTTGCCCGGACCAAAAAGCTGGCCTGAACCGGTATCGACCAGAATTTTGTGTCCCGGCAGCGCAATCAGAAAGGCGTTAATGGAGACCTCAACCGGGTTAGACTGGAAATTTTTCGCCAGTAACGCATCGGTTTTTTGCTCTGTGGTCCGGCGCAATAGCGTGTGCAGATCCTGCGCGACGCTGCCGTCCGTAAACGACGTAACCAGCACGTCGCCCACCTGAACGCTGTAGCCGCCCGCCGGTTGTTTCACCACGTGCTGAGGCGTCTCTGCCAGGGAGTGCAGCGCAGGGTAGAAGAGCAGTGAACTGGTGATGAGCGTAGAGAAGGCAAGTTTCTTGACAGTAAGCATGATGATCTCCTTTAGAAAGTCCTCATCTTACTTATGCATCAAAATTTAAGAACCCGCTCAAAAGTGATAGGACCTATAAATGGGATGGATAGCTCAGTGGGTTGGCCGGGCAACGGCAATACCGTGCCCGGCGGGCAGATTGTTACGGCTTCCAGCTGTCCGGCGTGGCTTTTGACCATGAGCCATAAGCGGCATTAGGCAGCACAATCCAGTCATTGCCAAAATGCTCTGCGCTTGCCTCAACCAGCTCGCGCTGCTGCTCACTCGGTTTTTTGTTTTTAAACTGCACGGCGAAATCGGGCAGGCTGTCGCCAAACAACATAATGATCTGTTGCTTTTTAAGGATGCTCTGGCGGCGCTCTTCTTTACTCACCGTATCCAGAAGCACGCTGTCGTCCGAGACCTGCGGCAGACCAAGGGATTTTAACGTGTTGATGGTATCTGCTTTATTTTCCTGCATGCGGTCAGAGACATAGTAGATACGCACCTTGCTTTGATTCACATGCTCAAGAAACGCCTTCGCGCCGGGGATCAGGCCGGGTTTTCCCTGTTTTTCCCAGTCGCTCCAGGTATCCCATTGGGTGTAGTCATGGCACTGTTCCATGTCGCGCACCAGCAGCGGGGTGTTGTCGAGCACGGTTTCATCCAGATCCATGACCACCGCGTAATTTTCTGGCGTTTTCAGATCTTTCACTTTCTCGTCAAAACGGCCGGTGGCAAAACGGTACGTCTGCAGCTGAAGCGCCATGATTTCAGCCGACTTCTGCTGGTAACGCAGCGCCATTTCGTAGGCTTTTGGTTCACACAGTTCATTATTTGCCGCGGTAGCGGTTGCGCTCAACATCGGTACTGCCACCAGTAATGCCTTAGCTATTGAATTCATTATTGTTTCCTTAACACCCTTGTCAAAATGACGAAAGCGTAATGAATTTAAGTGACAGAAAAATGACGGTTGCACGTTGGGGCTCTGTTGAAACGTGCTTTAGATCCTGAACTAAGCTTGTACTTCATTCCGCGTAAAATGTGGGTCATTCGAGGACAATGAATGGAATTCAGGACATTTCAAAAGCAGTGGGGTGCTGAGTTTATTTCCGGTGACGTTGTACGTTTTCGCGTCTGGGCTGAGGGACAACAACAACTTACGCTACGCCTGGCAGAACGCGATCTGCCCATGACGGCGGTCGGTAACGGCTGGTTCCAGATTGACGTACCTGGCGTGACGCATGGCACCGAGTATCAGTTCGTTTTACAGGACGGCATGGCGGTACCTGACCCCGCATCGCGGGCGCAGAAAGGGGACGTTAATGGCCCCTCCGTGGTGATTGACCCCGGCCGCTATCAGCCCAACAACCCAGACTGGGCAGGGCGACCGTGGGAAGAGACGGTGATTTACGAACTGCATATTGGCACCTTTACACCGCAGGGCACCTTCCGGGCGGCTATCGACAAGCTGCCGTATCTGGCTGAACTCGGCATCACCCAGCTTGAAGTCATGCCGGTTTCACAGTTCGGCGGCAGCCGCGGCTGGGGTTATGACGGCGTATTGCTGTATGCCCCGCACTCCGCCTATGGCACGCCGGAGGATTTTCACGCGTTCATCGATGCGGCGCACGGCCTGGGCCTTTCTGTCGTGCTGGATATCGTACTCAACCATTTCGGCCCGGAAGGAAACTACTTACCCTTGCTGTCACCCGCGTTTTTTGATGCGCAGAGAATGACACCGTGGGGTAACGGTATCGCCTATGAACGGGAGCCAGTCAGACACTACATTCTTGACGCGCCCCTGTTCTGGCTGACCGAATACCGTCTGGATGGCTTACGGTTTGATGCCATCGACCAGATTAAAGATACGGCGTCGAAACATATTCTTCAGCAGATCGCGGAAACGATCCGCGAAGCGCTCCCGGATCGTCATATCCATCTCACCACCGAGGACAGCCGTAACGTGATTTTCCTGCATCCTCGGGATGAGAAGGGAGCCACGCCGCTGTTTACCGCCGAGTGGAATGATGATTTCCACAACGCCGCCCACGTCTTTGCCACCGGCGAAACGCATGCCTACTATCAGGATTTTGCCTTCGAACCGGAAAAAAAATTCGCCAGAGCACTCGCAGAAGGATTTGTCTATCAGGGTGAGGTCTCTTTGCAGACCGGACACTCACGCGGGGTGGAATGCCACACCCAGCCGCCGACCTTCTTTGTCGATTTTATTCAAAACCACGATCAAACCGGTAACCGCGCCCAGGGCGAACGGCTTATTACCCTTGCGGGCGCGGATAAAACCCGCGTTCTGCTCGCCGCGCTGCTGCTGTCACCCCATATCCCGCTGCTGTTTATGGGCGAAGAGTATGGCGAAACCAACCCGTTCCTGTTCTTTACGGATTTTCATGGCGATCTGGCGAAAGCCGTGCGGGAAGGGCGGGCAAAAGAGTTTACCGGCCACAGCGGACACGATGGCGATGTACCGGATCCGAATGACGAGCAGACTTTTGCCCGCTCAAAACTGGACTGGCACAACGTGACGACTGCGCAGGGTAAATCCTGGCTGCGCTTCACGCGAAGCCTGCTGGTCCTGCGGCATCGCTATCTTGTGCCGTTACTTCGCCCTGGCGGCACCGTTGAGGGCAAAATCGTTAAGACAGCTCCCGGTATGGTGGCGGTGAGTTGGTCTTTCCCGACGGGTACATTGTCGCTGGCGCTGAATATCGGTAATAAGCCCGTTGACGTTCCTGCGCTGGCAGGCGAAACGCTCTTTAGCTGGCCGGAGGCCGCTGAGGTGTTAGCGCCGAACAGCATTGTCGTTCGTTTTGCAGATGGAGACGCATCATGATCCCTTGTGCCACATACCGAATACAGTTCCGCAATGGCATGACCTTTGACCGCGTGGTGGAGCTGGTGCCATACCTTAAAGACCTCGGGATCAGCCATCTCTATGCCTCACCGATATTTACCGCCACCACCGGTTCAACCCACGGTTATGACGTCACCGATCCTAACGAAATCGATCCTGCCATTGGCGGGCGCGCCGGTTTCGACCGCATGACGGCGGCACTCAGGCAGGCGGGAATGGGGCTCATTCTGGACATCGTCCCTAACCATATGTCGACCTCGCTGGAAAACCGCTGGTGGCGGGATGTTATCGCGTTTGGTCAGCAAAGCCGTTACGCGCACTATTTTGATATCGACTGGTCGCGCCCGCTGACGCTGCCGTTCCTTGGCGATACCTTTGAGGCCGAGCTGGAGAAGGGGGCAATTGCTCTGAAACGTGACAGTGTCACCGGTGAGACCGCGCTGGTCTACTATGACACAGCCTATCCGCTTAACCCCGGAACATGGGCTGCGGAGAAAAGCATCGAGGCGATCCACGAGGCGCAGAGCTGGCGGCTGATGTCCTGGCGGGAAGCGCCGAAACAGCTCTCATGGCGGCGCTTTTTTGAAATTACCGGCCTGGTGGGCGTCAGAGTGGAAGACGAGGGGGTGTTTCAGGATACGCATCGCCTGATCCTCGAGCTCGTGCATACCGGCATTGTCGACGGGTTGCGCATTGACCATATCGACGGGCTGGCCGACCCGCTGGGTTACCTGCAGCGGTTACGGCAGGCAACCGGTCCCGACTGTTATATCACGGTGGAGAAAATTCTCGCCAAAGGGGAACAACTGCCTGCGGAATGGCCGGTATCCGGCACCACCGGATATGAGTTTATCGCCTCGCTGGCCGAAGTGCTGGTCGACGATAATAACCTCGGGCGGCTGGAAAAAATCCACGACGAGACGCTGGGCGTGACGGTCGATCGCCATGCGGAACTTCGCAACGCTAAAGGGCTGATGACCGATCGCAATTTTGAGGGTGAATTCACCACGCTGCTTAACATTGCTACCGACCTTGCCCGATGCAACGACATTGACGTGCCGCAGGACGACATACGTTACACGCTGCGCGAACTGCTGATTGCGTTTCCGGTCTACCGCACCTACGGCACCGCCGACGGGTTAACCGCTCCGGATGTCGCGCTGTTGAACCGCGTTGTTGCCAGCGTCGACGCACCGGAACCGGCGTTAAGCCTGTTGGTGAGGATCCTCACCGGCGACCTGGACGCCAGCAGCCGCGATGCGGCCTCGCTGTTCAGAACCCGCTTCCAGCAGCTTACCGGGCCGCTGATGGCGAAATCGGTGGAAGATACGCTCTTTTTCCGCCATAACCTCGAGCTCGCCCTGAACGAAGTGGGGGCCGATCCCACCCCGCGCGCGTTCTCGTTATCCCGCTTTCACCAGGAGATGCGCATCCGTCTGGCCCGTCAGCCCGATGCGCTGCTGGGGACCTCCACGCACGACACCAAGCGCGGGGAAGACGCGCGGGCACGCCTCTACACCCTGACGGAAGCCCCGGAACAGTGGGGCGAAAATCTGGCGCGCTGGCGACAGATGAACCAGACCCAGGTGCGTTTTCTCAATGACGGTACCGCGCCAAACGCGGCCGATACCTGGATGATCTACCAGGCGCTGGCGGGCGTCTGGCCTGCAACGTTGTCGCCTGACGATAGTGAAGGGCTAAAGTCTCTCGAAGCGCGTTTCCTCGGGTTTATTGAGAAAGCGCTGCGCGAGGCCAAACAGCGTACCGACTGGATCGACAGCAATGAGGGCTATGAGAGCGTGGTGCTGAATTACGTCCGGCACTTGCTGTCCCCTGAGAACACGCTGTTCCTGCATGATTTCTCGTCCTCCCTGCAACCCTTTATCCGCGCCGGGCTGATGAACAGCCTGAGCCAGACGGTGATCAAACTGACGGCGCCGGGCGTACCAGACATCTATCAGGGAAGCGAGGCGCTTAATTTTAGCCTGGTCGACCCGGATAACCGGCTGGAGCCGGATTTCGCCACGCTTAGGCAAAACCTGAGCAGCGCCGACGCAAAGCTCTTTGCCGACGAACAGCAGTGGCGAAACGGCAGGGTGAAGCAGTATGTCACCGCCACGCTGTTACGCGTCCGGCAGCACTATTTATCGCTCTTCCAGTACGGCGACTGGCTGCCGCTGAAGGTCAGCGGCGAACGCGAGGAAAACCTGATTGTCTACGCGCGCGTGAAGGACGGGGAGGCGCTGATTGTTGCCGTACCGCGTCTGGTTTTTGCTACCCCCACAAACGAAACGCTGTGGGCCAACACTTCGGTCGTCATCCCCGAAGAGCTTTCCGGGAAACGCTACCGGGATCTGTTTACCGGTGAACGTCGGGCGCTGCGGGAGACGCTGGATTTAACGTCTGAAACAGGAAGTTTGTTAGTTCTGCTTACCTGCGAATAATCGTGGAGAACGAAAATGGCAAAGGAAAATACGTTTGACATACGGGCCGGTCATGGCCAGCAGCTGGGTGCAAATTATGACGGGAAAGGGGTTAACTTCGCGCTTTTTTCAGCTCACGCCGAGCGGGTGGAGCTCTGTCTGTTTGACCCCTCCGGTAAAACGGAAATCGCCCGTCTGGAGCTGCCGGAATATACCCACGAGATCTGGCACGGCTATGTGCCCGACCTCCAGCCCGGCGCGCTGTATGGCTATCGCGTCTACGGGCCGTATGACCCGGAAAACGGGCATCGCTTTAACCCGCATAAGCTGCTCATCGATCCCTATGCTCGTGAACTGGTGGGCGATATCGACTGGAATGATGCCCATTTTGGCTACGAACTGGGTCATGATGCGCTGGATCTGAGCTTTGATACGCGTGACAGCGCGCCGTTCACCCCAAAATGCAGGGTCATCGATCCGAATGCGTTTGACTGGCAGGACCATCAGCGGCCAGCGATCCCCTGGCCGCATACCGTGGTCTATGAGAGCCATGTGAAAGGCTTTACCCAGCTCAACCCGGCGATACCGCCCGAGCTGCGCGGCACCTTTGAAGGCATGGGGCATAAAGCCTCGGTCGATTACATCAAAAGTCTGGGTATCACCGCCGTCGAGCTGCTGCCGGTTCACTGGTTCCCGGACGATCAGCACCTGCTGGACCGCGGCCTGAAGAATTTCTGGGGCTATAACACGCTGGGCTTTTTTGCGCCCGCGTCACGCTATTACGGCCCGGCGGGGATCCAGGGTTTTCGCGATATGGTCCGCGCCTATCATGACGCGGGTATCGAGGTGATTCTGGATGTGGTCTATAACCACACGGCAGAGGGCAATGAGCTTGGCCCGACGCTCTCGTTCAAGGGTATCGATAACTACAGCTATTACCGCACCTTGCCGGATCAGCATCGCTATTACATCAATGACACCGGCACGGGGAATACGGTGAACACCTCACACCCGCGTGTGCTGCAGATGATCATGGATTCGCTGCGCTACTGGGCGGAATCGATGCATATCGACGGTTTTCGCTTCGATCTGGGCACGATACTGGGGCGCGAGCCAGAAGGGTTCGATCCGCGCGGCGGCTTCTTTGATGCCATGACCCAGGATCCGGTTTTATCAAAACTCAAGCTCATTGGTGAGCCCTGGGATATCGGCCCCGGCGGCTATCAGGTGGGCGGCTTCCCGCCCGGCTGGGGCGAGTGGAACGACAAATATCGCGATACCGTTCGCGAATACTGGCGGGGCGATAACGTTCCCACTGATTTTGCCGCCCGCCTGCTGGGCTCGGGCGATCTCTATGATTTACGCGGGCGTCGCCCGTGGGCCAGCGTCAACTTTATTACCGCGCATGACGGCTTCACGCTGAACGATCTGGTGTCGTACAACGAGAAACACAACGCCGATAATGGTGAAGAGAACAACGACGGGCATAACGATAACCGCGCGTATAACTATGGCGAGGAAGGCCCGACCGAGAACCCCGACATTATTGCCACCCGTGAACGGCAGAAACGGAACTTCCTCACCACGCTATTGTTCTCCCACGGTACACCGATGCTGCTGGCCGGGGATGAGTTTGGCCGGACGCAAAAAGGGAACAACAACGGCTATTGCCAGGACAGCGAGATCTCCTGGATCAACTGGAAAGGGTTGTCAGAAAACGACGTCGCGCTGCGTGAGTTTACCCGGCACCTGATTGCGCTGCGCGCGAAACAGCCGCTGCTGCGCCGGGAGAGCTGGCGAGACGGTCTTGAGATCCGCTGGTTTAACGCCGGAGGAGGACCGCAGCAGTCTGAGCAATGGGAGGAAGGCTCGACAATCGGCGTCTCCATCAGCCGGCCCGATCTCATCCAGGAGGTGGGGATCTGGCACGACGTGCTGATGCTGTTCAACCCGTTCGAAGGCGCCGTGTCGTTCCAGATCCCGCAGTTTGGTGAAGGAGGCTGGGTGCTGGAACTCTCCACGGCGGGGGAAGTTGCCACGGGCGAGGTCATCACCCGGACCGTGGATTACGAACTGGCGGGGCGCAGTATTACTCTCTTCAGACGCCCGTGATGTCAAAGTGATGCCGCCGCCCGTGCGGCGGTGTCATACAGGGATGAAATGGTGCGCAGCAGCTGGGCGGTGTCACCGATAGCGGCACCCGAAATCCCGCTTTCGGCATGTATGTTGATCAGACACGCTTCGCGCACATCCCGGTATTTCATGCACAGTGCTTTTCCCGCCTCCGTGGTGGAAAAGAAAAGCTCTTTTCCTGCTTTTTCACTGGTGACGTAGCCCGCCTTGACCAGCTTTTTCAACGCGTAGGTCACCACGTGGGTGTCTTCCACGTTGAGCACAAAACAGATATCGGCCAGCTTCTTCTTGCGATTGCGGTGATTCACATGATGCAAAAGCGAGACGTCAAAGGCCCCCATATCCGGCTCACCGGCCGCGGTCATGCAGCGCACCATCCATTTATTGAACGCGTTACTGGTCATGATCAGCGCGTACTCCAGCTCCGATAGCTCCGCGCAGCGCTCGGAAACCAGATGGCGGGAGGAGACGATCCGGCCGTCGTTAATGTCGTCGTGATTCATTGATGCAGCACTTTTCTTCAGGGTCATAACGTTCCTTACGGGAGTGTGGCTGTTGCCCGGAAATGTAAACTCATCGATAAAATAAGAACATTTTATTGATAAATTGTTTACATGTTTTTGCGGTTCAGATATAGCTTTTTAACGCAGGTTTTCGAAGCCTGACGGAAAACACAACATCGCTCGCCGCAAATTAAAAAAATAGCCGTCGGCGCGCAACGCTCACTTTGGATAGGGTAACGTTTATGGACGGTTCTACACTGTTGCCGCTTATCGGGATCCCGGTGGTGGTTATTGGTTTTGCCCTGCGCTTCAACCCGCTACTGGTGGTCGTGGTAGCGGGGCTGGCGACGGGTCTGCTGGTTGGGATGGATTTCGGCATGCTGCTGGAAACCTTCGGCGAGAAGTTCGTCAACAGCCGCTCTCTGGCTACATTCATTCTGATCCTGCCGGTTATTGGTCTGCTGGAATATTACGGTCTAAAAGAGCGCGCACAGGCGTGGGTGGCGAAGATCGCCAGCGCCACTTCGGCGCGTATTCTGATGATCTATTTTGTCGCCCGCGAGGGGACGGCCGCGCTGGGGCTGATGTCGCTGGGCGGTCATGCCCAGACGGTGCGTCCGTTGCTGGCACCGATGGCCGAAGGGGCGGCGCTGAACGAGTACGGCGAACTGCCCCAGCATATTCGCGACAAAATCAAAGCCCATGCCGCCGCGTGTGACAATATCGCGGTGTTCTTTGGCGAGGATATTTTTATCGCCTTCGGGGCGGTGCTGCTGATCGACGCTTTCCTGAAGGAGAACGGTATTCAGGGTATTGAACCGCTGCATATCGGCCTGTGGGCGATCCCGACGGCGATTGCGGCATTGATTATTCATATGACGCGTCTGCTGAGGCTGGATGCCAGCATCCGCCGTGACGTGATGGCCTGGAAAGCCGGGCAGGGAACGCAGGAGATCGCGCCATGATGACGTTGCTCACCATTAACCGCGTGTACTACCTGATTGGCTTTGTCGTGATGCTGCTGGTGGTCATGACCCTGCGCGATCGCGCCAACCCCAAACGTTTTACCACGGCACTGTTCTGGTTTCTGTTCGGTGGGATCTTCCTGTTCGGTGACCTGATGGTGCAGGAGCTGGGCCGCTCGCTGGCGTACCGGATCATTGGCGGCGCCGTGATTGTAATTGCCCTTCTGGCAGGCTTTGGGCTGGTCGGTAAAGGGCAGTACAAAATGGCCAGTGAGCCTGAGCGTATTGCCTCATCAAACCGGCTGAAAAACTGGCTGTTTTTACCGGCCCTGATGATCCCGGTGGTGACGGTTATCGGCACGCTGTTCCTGAAAGGGGTGTCGATTGGCGGAGTTTACCTGCTCGATCAAAAACAGCTCACGCTGGCGGCGCTGTGCGTGGCCTGTGTGGCGGCAATTCTTACCGGCTGGTGGCTGACAAAAGGAACGCCGCTGCATGCCGTCCGTCAGTCTCGCCGCCTGGTGGATACCATTGGCTGGGCGGTGATCCTGCCGCAGATGCTGGCCATGCTGGGCGGGGTTTTTGTGGTGGCCAATACCGGCAACTCCGTGCAGAAGGTGGTCAGCCTGTTTGTGAACCCGGACAGCCGCTTTATGCTGGTGGTGATTTACTGCGTCGGCATGGCGCTGTTCACCATGATCATGGGTAATGCCTTTGCGGCCTTCCCGGTGCTCAGCGCCGGTATCGCCTTACCGTTTCTAATCCACGTGCATCACGGTAATCCGGCACCGCTGCTGGCGATTGGTATGTACGCTGGCTATTGCGGCACGCTGATGACGCCGATGGCGGCGAACTTCAACATCGTTCCCGCCGCGTTACTGGAGCTGAAAGACAAATATCAGGTCATTAAGATCCAGATCCCGACCGCGTTAACCCTGCTGGTGGTCAACGTGTTCTTAATGTATTTCCTCGTGTTTCGCTAAGCGTGGCAACCTAAGGAGCTGTGATGGAATTAACGCAACACCAGGCTGATGCTTTTGCCAGAATGCCTTTGACCTATCTGCGCCAGGAATACCCGAACCATATTATGCATCTGCTCAATGATGACGGGGACGTCCTGCCGCCGCGCGAACTGCATCCCATTTTTTATGGCTGTTTTGACTGGCACTCGGCGGTACACGGCTACTGGCTGCTGCTGCGCTGCCTGCGCCTCTACCCGGAACTGTCGTGCCGGGATGACATTATCACGCTGTTTGCCGACCATCTCACGCCAGAAAAGGTGGCGCAGGAGCTGGCCTATTTCAACGCGCCGTTCCGCGCCTCGTTCGAGCGTCCGTATGGCTACGGCTGGCTGCTGGCACTGGCCCAGGAGCTGAAACAGTCATCGCTGCCGCAGGCGGCAGGCTGGTATCAGACGCTTGCGCCGTTAACGCAGGACATTCGCAACCGTCTGGTGGATTACCTCAGTAAGCTGACGTACCCGATCCGGGTTGGCACGCATTACAACACCGCGTTTGCCCTCGCGCTGGGGATCGATTACGCCCGGGCGGTGGAAGATAACGCGCTGGAGAGTGCCATTCTGGGGGCGGCGACGCGGTTTTATCACGCGGATACCCAGTATCCGGCTCACTATGAACCGGGTGGTGATGAGTATGTATCCGGCGCGCTGACAGAGGCTCTGCTGATGAGCAAGGTCGCGGAGAATTTCCCGGCCTGGTTCGACGCGTTTCTGCCGAATATCGGGGCTGTTTCAGCGCTGATGAACCCGGCAGAAGTAAGCGACCGTACCGACCCCAAAATTGCGCATCTGGACGGATTAAACCTCAGCCGCGCCTGGTGCATGAAACATATTGCCAATGCGCTGCCGGAGGATCATCCGGCGCAGCAGGTGCTGCGTGATGCGGTGGCGAAACACCTGACGGCGAGCGTCGGGCATGTTGTCGGCAGCCACTACAGCGGTGGGCACTGGCTGGCGAGTTTTGCGCTGCTGGCGCTGGAGTAAATATGGGGGCAGCGTCGCAGGACGCTGCCCTGGCATTTATGCCGTAGCCTGTCGCGCGCGACGCAGTCGGCTAACGCTAAATAATACTGACGCAGTTGACGCGATCACCGCGATCCACAGCGCAATATGAACGGCACCGTCATCCAGCATTTGATGATCTGACCCTGCGGTCGCAGCCAGCAAAACTCCCACCACGGCGGCACCGAGACACTGGCCGAACGTTCTGACGATGGACAATACCCCGGAAGCATAGCTGGCGTACTCCCGGGCAACGTTAGAGAGCATTTCACGGTTATTGGGACTCTGGAAACAGCCAAAGCCGATACCGCACACCAGGCTCCTGAGACAGATATCCCAGGCTGAAGGGCGGGCAGGCAGCGTCGCCAGCAAAATCAACCCAACGACAAAAATCATCAGTCCAAGCGTGGAGATCAACGGGGCGGAGATCGTGTCTGCCCAACGGCCCGCGTGCGGCGCAATGAGTACGATACCTATCGGCCAGGGGGTGAACAGTAAAGCGGAGATCGCCGGGCTATAGCCGTACACGCTCTGAAACAGAAACGGCAGCGCGATAAAGGTAATGCCCTGACTCACAAACGAGGCCAGCGAGGTTAGCGCGGCGAGGGTAAACCGTCCGTTGCTGAATATCACCGGCGGCAGTATGGGGCTCCGGGCACGGCGGATATGCCAGACAAAAGCGATGAGGCTGACCGTGGCGACAAGTGCCCAGCAAACCGTGCTGATGGCGTGCGCTCTATTCTCTACGCTGTTTGCCGCCATGATCATCGACCCCAGCAGGATCACGGACAACAGGGCACCGGGCACGTCAAACGGGGACCTATCAGAGGCCGTCGCCCGCGGCAGCGCTTTCCAGGCCAGCAGCAGGGCAACGGTGCCGGGAATAATGTTGATCGCGAACAGCCATTGCCAGCTCAGTACGTCGAGTATTGTTCCGCCCAGCACCGGTGCAATAGCGGTGCTGGCGGCGATAAGCAGGGCGTGCAGCCCCAGAATGCGGCCAAGCAGCCGTCCAGGGAATACCGAGCGCAGGATCGCCGGGGCAATACTCAGCGTGGCCGCGCCGCCGATACCCTGCAAAATACGCATCCCGATCAGCATTTCCGGCGTTGTTGCCAGCGCGCAGCCGAGCGAGGTCAGGGTAAACGTAGCCAGTCCTGCCAGAAACACCGGGCGATAACCGACGCGCGCGGCGAGTGCGGCGAAGATGGCTAACGTCATTGCCGCAGACAGCAGGTAACCGTTGGCGAACCAGACTGCGACATTCGCGGGCACCTGCATCGCGCTGGCCATTGATGGCAGGGCAATGTTGATCATGGTGCCATCGAATACGCCCATCAACGTGGTGGTCATCACCGCAGCCATCACCCGGGCGCGTTCATGTCCCGGTAACCCTTCGTCGCCGGGTTGGTTTGAAAAGAGCGTCATCGTGTTATCTCCAGGCAAGAATGTTGATGACGACACTATAGTAATGGGTTATACAGGGCGGAAGACGCAGCATTTGCACTTATACGTTGCATCAAACGCCCTGTATGAGGAGGTTTTGTGACCGATCCTGATTTCAACTTGCTTGTCGCGCTCGACATCCTGCTGGCTGAAGCCAGCGTGGCGGGGGCGGCGCGGCGTCTTAACCTGAGCACCTCAGCCATGAGCCGCACGCTGAGCAGGCTTCGTGAGGTCACCGGCGATCCGATTCTGGTGCGGGCCGGGCGTCAGATGGTGCTGACTCCGTGGGCCGAAGCCACCCGGGATCGCGCCCGACATACGCTGCATGAGGCAAGGGCGGTGCTGCAGCCTTCAACGGACACCTTCCGGGCAGAAAATATTGAACGGGTGTTTACTGTCAGAGCCAATGATGGCTTTGTGGTGGCGTTTGGCCCGTTGCTGATTGCGGCCGTTGCGGAAGCGGCGCCGGATGTCTGCATCCGCTTTGCCCCAAAACCGGAGAAAACGTCGCGTTATCTGCGGGAGGGGCTGGTTGACCTGGAAATTGGTGTGCAGAGCAACATGGGGCCCGAAATTCGTCTGCAGCGGCTCTTTGAGGACCGCTTTGTAGGCGCGGTGCGCAAAGGGCATCCGCTGGCGGCGCTGCCAGCAGTCAGCCTTGAGGATTATGTCGCCTGGGGTCATGTGGTGACCGCGCCAAATGGCTCATCACACGGTTTTGTTGATGATGCCCTGGCCGCGCGGGGGATGAAACGCAAAATCGCCAGCGTGGTGCCCGGTTTTCCGACTGCGTTATCCGTGGCGCTGGCGTCCGATCTGATTGCGATGGTCCCGGCGTTGTATCTGCTCAATCAACCGATGAGCGAGAACGTGCACATCTTTGAACTGCCGTTCAACACCCGGACCATTACCGTATCTCAGATGTGGCACCCGCGGATGGAACAGGATCCGGGCCACCGGTGGCTCAGAGAGAAGGTGCTAGCGGTGTGCCATCAGTCGCGGCACCGATAATATAAAACGGGTCGTCACAGCATCGGATTCCACACGCACGTTGCCGTGATGCGCGGTGATGATGGATTTCACAATCGCCAGGCCGATCCCGCTGCCTTCGCCTTTTCGCTGTCTGGACGGATCCACCCGGTAAAAGCGGTCGAACAGCCGGGGCAAATGCGCCTCAGGGATCGGCTTGCCGGGGTTGGCAACGATCAGCTCGCACACATTTTCCTTTTCGCTTACCGACACGGTCACCGTTTCTCCGTCCGGCGTATAGCGCAGGGCATTGGAGAGCAGGTTATTGATGGCTCTTCGGAACATCTGCGGATCGCCGTCTATCAGGCAGGGCGTGCCGTTAAAACGCAGCGTGATATGGCGTTCTTCCGCCCAGGCTTCGAAGAAATCAAAGACTTTTATCACCTCTGCGCTCAAATCAAAGGTTACCCTGTCAGGGATCAGCTGATTATTATCCGCCTGGGCCAGGAACAGCATATCGCTGACCATGCGGGTCATCCGGTTGTACTCTTCAAGGCTGGAGTACAGCACATCCTCCAGCTCTTTCGGCGAGCGGTTCTGGCTTAACGCAATTTCCGTTTGCGTTACCAGATTGGTGATCGGGGTTCTGATCTCATGGGCGATATCGGCAGAGAAATTTGCCTGGCGGGTAAAGACATCCTCAATTTTTTCAATCATGTGGTTAAACGAGATCACCAGCTGCTCCAGCTCAACCGGCACCCGCGACGGCTCAATCCTCGCATCCAGATTCTCTGAGGTGATATTTTTTATCGCATTGCTGACGTTACGCAGGGGCAGGTGTCCCTGACGTACCGCGATGCGAATGAGCAGAATAATCAGCAGGCTGATCGCCACCGCGATGGCAATCAGGTTCTTTTTCAGCGCCTCAAGGTAGTGAAGATGAAAATTAATGGAGAGGCCGATCAGCATGACATAGTGTTGTTCTTTTCCCTGCAATGTCGCCGTGCCGGACGAGGCGATAATCCGGTATGTTTCCATCTTCATGTCGGACCCGGCGTGCATCGCCTTGCCTGCATCCTCCACCGTCCAGAGAAAGACATCCTGCGCGCGGCGATGGGCGCTGAAATCCGCGGTATTCACCGCTGGCCGGATGGCCTCGCCCTGTGAGCTGAAGAGCACATTGCCACGGGGATCGAGCAGCAGGACGGCAACGTTGCGATAGCTGGCCAGCGACTCTTTTATTTTGCTGATTTTCTTTTCATCCGGATCCGCGGGTGACTGCAGTATGCGGTGCATGGCGCGGCTGATTTGTTGCAGATCGCTGATATCCTGCTCAGCAAAGTGCTTTTCAACGGAGTGGAGCATAAACCAGGTAAACGCGAAAAAAGCCAGAATGGTGGAGAGGCTGATAAAGAACGTCAGGCGCAGAGCCAGGGAGAAGGGGCGTCTGGCGGGCTTACTCTGCATCCGGAACCTCCAGCATATAGCCCACGCCGCGTACCGTCTGGATCAGCTTCGGTTCATAATCGTTATCGATTTTGGCGCGTAACCGCTTCACCGCGACGTCAATCGCGTTGGTGTCGCTGTCGAAATTCATATCCCAGACCTGCGCGGCAATCAGCGAGCGGGGCAGCACTTCACCCTGATGGCGAACAAAAAACTCCAGCAGGCTGAACTCCTTGCTGGTGAGCAGAATGCGGTTTCCGGCGCGGTTTACCTTCCTTGATACGAGGTCGATGCTCAGATCTGCCACCGTAAACTGGCTCTCGGCGATCACCGTATTGCCGCGTCGTAACAGCGTTCTGACCCGGGCGAGCAGCTCAGCAAAGGCAAAGGGCTTAACCAGGTAATCATCCGCCCCCAGTTCCAGGCCTTTCACCCGGTGTTCAATGGTGCCAAGAGCCGACAGCAACAGGACCGGCATTCCCTTTCCGGCAGAGCGGAGCATGCGGATGATATCCCAGCCGTTCACATCAGGAAGCATGATATCCAGAATGAGCAGGTCATAATCGGCGGTCATGGCGAGATGGTAGCCGGTCAGGCCGTTGTCAGCGCGATCCACCACAAAGCCCGCTTCCGTAAGCCCTTTGCTGAGGTACTCACCGGTTTTAATTTCGTCTTCAACAATCAATATTTTCATCACGCTTCCCCGACTGGCTGCTCAGCACATTCTATTGCACCCGTGACCGTTAACAATGACTTACGCCATAAATGACAACATTGTCATTATCCTGTCACCCGTCAAACAGGACGCGTTCAGTAGAGTAGCCCTAAAAATACTCTGGAATTCATCTGAACCGCTATGTTCCTGCTAAAACGACTAAGCATCACTACGGTATTTATCCTGACAGGATGCGTCTCGCTGGCCCCTGAATACCAGCGCCCGACGTCACCGGTACCCCAGCAGTTTTCGCTGTCGCGTAACAGCCTGACGCCCGTGGAGGGCATGTATCAGGACACCGGCTGGCGCAACTTCTTCGTCGATCCGCAAATCGCGGGATTGATTACAGAGGCCCTGAAGAACAACCGCGATATAAAAATGGCCGCGCTGAAGGTTGAAGAGGCCCGGGCGCAGTTCAACGTGACGGATGCGGATCGTTATCCTCAACTGAACGCCTCCTCGGGCGTCACTTACAGCGGGGGGCTAAAGAGTGACAAACCCACCTCACAGCAGTACGACGCGGGACTTGCGCTTAGCTACGAACTCGACTTTTTTGGCAAGCTAAAGAACATGAGCGATGCCGACCGACAGAACTTTTTCGCCAGCGAAGAAGCCCGTCGTACCGTGCATATTTTGCTTGTCGCTAATGTGTCCCAGAGCTATTTCAACCAGCAGCTGGCCTACAAACAGCTGCGTATCGCGCGCGATACGCTGTCAAATTATCAGCAGTCTTACGCCTTCGTTGAGCAACAGCTGGTGACGGGAAGCACGAACGTGCTGGCGCTGGAGCAGGCCCGGGGGCAGATCGAAAGTACCCGGGCAGACATTGCCAAAAGAGAGGGGGAGCTGGCACAGGCTAATAATGCCCTGCAGCTGGTCCTCGGAACGTATCGCGCGCTACCTGGCGACGGCGGAATGAACGCCAGCGATATTGTGCCGGTAAAAATACCACCGCACCTTTCATCGGCAATATTGTTGCAACGCCCGGATATTATGGAGGCGGAGTATCAGCTTAAAGCGGCCGATGCGAATATTGGCGCGGCGCGCGCTGCCTTTTTCCCGTCCATCTCCCTGACCAGCGGGCTTTCAACGGGCAGCACGGAATTATCTGGCCTCTTCACGTCCGGCAGCGGCATGTGGAATTTTATTCCCAAAATAGACATTCCCATTTTTAATGCGGGCAGGAATAAAGCCAACCTGAAGCTGGCCGACATTCGCCAGCAGCAGTCGGTTGTAAATTACGAACAAAAAATTCAGTCCGCCTTTAAACAGGTCGCCGACGCGCTCGCACTGCGGGACAGCCTCAGCCAGCAACTTGCTGCGCAACAGCGGTATCTTGATTCGCTAAACATCACCCTGCAGCGTGCCAGAGGGTTATATACCCGCGGTGCGGTCAGTTATATCGAAGTATTAGACGCGGAACGCGCGCTGTTTTCTACGCAGCAAAACATTCTCGACCTTATTTATGCCCGACAGGTTAATGAAATTAATCTCTTCACCGCACTGGGCGGCGGTTGGGTCGAATAACCTTAATTAACTCAACAGGAAAATAATATGCGTAATTCAATGAAGGCCGTTGTATTCGGTGCGATCTCCATGATGTTTTCTGCCGGCCTGCAGGCCGAGGTTCATCAGCATGCAGAGATGAGTGCTGCCAGCGAAGGGGCCACAGAGCAGGTTGTCTCCGGGACTGGCATCGTAAAGGACATTGATCTCACAAACAAAAAGGTAACGATCGCTCATGAAGCCATCCCGGAAATTGGCTGGCCCGCCATGACCATGCGTTTCACCTTTACTGACGCAGACGAAAGTATTAAGGCCGTAAAAGTCGGCAACCGCGTGAAATTTTCTTTTGTGCAGCAGGGCAATATCTCTTTACTCAAAAGCATTAAATAGCGAGACACGGCATGGCATCGTTAAAGGTTAAATATGCTGCAATAATAATCGGCAGCCTTCTTGCGGGAGGGCTGATTGCAGTGACGGCGTGGCAGTATATTTATGCTGCAGCAAAAACAGAAAATACCCCGCCGGAACGAAAGGTGCTTTTCTGGTATGACCCGATGAAGCCCGACGTTAAATTCGATAAACCCGGTAAATCGCCGTTTATGGATATGGATCTGGTACCTAAATACGCGGATGAGAATGACGATAAAAACGGTGCCGGTATCCGTATTGATCCGACGCAGGTTCAGAACCTGGGATTAAAAACGCAAAAAGTAACCCGCGGCACGCTGAATTATGCCCAGACCCTCCCGGCCAACGTCAGTTATAACGAATATCAGTTTGTGATTGTGCAGGCACGATCCGAAGGCTTTGTGGAGAAAGTGTATCCCCTGACGACAGGCGATCGTGTGAAGAAAGGCACCCCGCTCATCGATATCACCATTCCGGAGTGGGTGGAAGCGCAGAGTGAGTTCCTCCTGTTGTCCGGCACCGGTGGCACGCCCACGCAGCTGAAAGGGGTGCTTGAACGGCTTCGTCTGGCAGGCATGCCGGAAGCGGATATTCAAAGGTTACGCTCGACCCGCACGGTCCAGACCCGGTTTACCATCAAAGCCCCCATTGACGGGGTGATCACCGGCTTTGACCTGCGTACCGGGATGAATATTTCGAAAGATAAGGTTGTGGCACAGATTCAGGGGATGGATCCGGTGTGGATCAGCGCGGCCATACCTGAATCCATCGCGTATCTGCTGAAAGACTCCTCGCAGTTTGACATTTCGGTCCCGGCGTACCCGGATACATCGTTTCACGTTGAAAAATGGAACATTTTGCCAAGCGTCGATCCTGCCACCCGTACGCTGCAGGTTCGCTTGCAGGTTTCCAACAAAGACGAACGGCTTAAGCCGGGCATGAATGCGTACCTGAAGCTGAACACCCAAAGCCAGGAGATGCTGTTGATCCCCTCCCAGGCCGTTATCGATACGGGTAAAGAACAGCGGGTCATCACCGTTGACGCGGAAGGGCGGTTTGTGCCGAAGCAGATCCACGTTCTGCACGAATCCCAGCAGCAGTCCGCCGTAGGATCCGGCCTCAACGAAGGGGAGTCGGTGGTGGTTAGCGGTCTGTTCATGATTGATTCCGAAGCCAATATTACCGGTGCGCTGGAGCGTATGCGTCAGCCTGAAAAGAGTCATTCAGGCCATTGAGGAGACGACGATGATTGCATGGATTATCCGGCGCGCTGTCGCCAACCGTTTTCTGGTGATGATGGGGGCGCTGTTTCTTAGCGTCTGGGGAACATGGACCATCATCAATACGCCGGTGGATGCCTTACCCGATCTGTCTGATGTTCAGGTGATCATTAAAACCAGCTACCCCGGCCAGGCACCGCAAATTGTCGAAAACCAGGTGACGTATCCGCTCACCACGACCATGCTGTCGGTGCCGGGTGCGAAGACCGTGCGTGGGTTTTCACAGTTTGGTGATTCTTATGTGTACGTTATTTTTGAAGACGGGACCGATCTCTACTGGGCCCGCTCGCGCGTTCTGGAATATCTCAATCAGGTTCAGGGGAAGCTGCCTGCTGGTGTCAGTTCGGAAATTGGGCCAGACGCTACGGGCGTGGGCTGGATCTTTGAATATGCGCTGGTGGATCGCAGCGGAAAACACGACCTGTCCGAACTGCGTTCCTTGCAGGACTGGTTCCTGAAATTTGAGCTGAAAACCATCCCGAACGTGGCGGAAGTGGCCTCGGTCGGCGGGGTGGTAAAGCAGTATCAGATCCAGGTCAATCCGCTGAAACTGGCGCAATACGGCATCAGCCTGGCTGACGTGAAGCAGGCCCTGGGATCCTCTAATCAGGAAGCAGGGGGCTCATCGGTCGAAATGGCGGAAGCAGAGTATATGGTCCGGGCCAGCGGCTATCTTCAGACCATTGATGATTTCAATAACATCGTCCTGAAAACCGGCGAGAACGGAGTACCGGTTTATCTGCGTGATGTTGCTCGCGTACAAACCGGGCCTGAAATGCGGCGCGGGATCGCCGAGCTTAACGGGCAGGGAGAGGTCGCGGGCGGCGTGGTGATCCTGCGTTCGGGTAAAAACGCGCGTGAAGTGATTACCGCGGTAAAAGATAAACTGGAGACGCTGAAGTCCAGCCTGCCGGAAGGTGTTGAGATTGTTACCACGTACGATCGCAGCCAGCTGATTGACCGGGCCATTGATAACCTGAGTTATAAACTGCTGGAAGAGTTTATTGTGGTGGCCATCGTCTGCGCGCTGTTTCTCTGGCATGTGCGGTCTGCGCTGGTGGCGATTATCTCTCTGCCGCTAGGCCTGTGTATTGCCTTTATCGTCATGCATTTCCAGGGGCTGAACGCCAATATTATGTCCCTGGGCGGGATCGCCATTGCCGTGGGAGCGATGGTGGATGCCGCCATCGTGATGATTGAAAACGCGCATAAACGGCTTGAGGAGTGGGATCATCAGCACCCTGGCGAGCAGATTGATAACGCGACCCGCTGGAAGGTGATCACCAACGCCTCCGTTGAAGTAGGCCCCGCGTTGTTTATTAGCCTGCTGATCATCACCTTATCGTTCATCCCTATTTTTACCCTCGAAGGTCAGGAAGGGCGACTGTTTGGTCCGCTGGCCTTTACCAAAACGTACGCCATGGCAGGTGCAGCCGCGCTGGCCATTATCGTAATTCCCATTCTGATGGGCTTCTGGATCCGGGGGAAAATTCCCTCCGAGAGCAGTAACCCGCTGAACCGGCTGCTGATTAAAGCCTATCATCCGCTGCTGCTGCGGGTGCTTCACTGGCCAAAAACAACCCTGCTGGTGGCGGCCTTGTCGATCTTCACGGTTATCTGGCCGCTGAGTCAGATGGGCGGCGAGTTTCTGCCGAAGATCAACGAAGGCGATCTGCTCTATATGCCGTCAACGCTGCCGGGCGTTTCTCCGGCTGAAGCGGCTGCGCTGTTGCAGACCACGGACAAGCTCATCAAAACCGTGCCTGAAGTGGCCTCTGTGTTTGGCAAGACCGGTAAGGCAGAGACTGCAACGGACCCCGCACCGCTTGAAATGGTGGAAACCACCATTCAACTGAAACCCGAGGATCAGTGGCGACCCGGGATGACGATTGACAAGATTATTGACGAACTCGATAAAACCGTCCGTCTGCCGGGTCTGGCTAACCTCTGGGTGCCGCCGATCCGTAACCGCATCGACATGCTTTCTACAGGGATTAAAAGCCCAATCGGTATCAAGGTGTCAGGCACCGTTCTGTCGGATATCGACGCCACGGCGCAGAGCATTGAAGCGGTCGCCAAAACCGTACCCGGCGTGGTGTCTGCTCTTGCAGAGCGGCTGGAAGGCGGGCGTTACATTGATGTGGATATTAATCGTGAAAAAGCGTCCCGCTACGGTATGACGGTGGGGGATGTGCAGCTGTTTGTCTCCTCCGCCATTGGTGGCGAGACGGTAGGGGAAACGGTCGAGGGCGTGGCCCGGTACCCGATTAATATTCGTTATCCTCAGGACTACCGGAACAGCCCACAGGCATTGAAAGAGATGCCGATCCTGACCCCGATGAAGCAGCAAATCACGCTGGGGGATGTGGCGGCTATTCGTGTCGTTTCCGGCCCGACGATGCTGAAAACGGAAAATGCCCGACCAACCAGCTGGATCTATATTGATGCCCGCGGCAGGGATATGGTGTCGGTGGTCAATGACCTTAAGACGGCCATCAGCCAGAACGTGAAGCTGAGACCGGGAACCAGCGTGTCATTCTCCGGTCAGTTTGAACTGCTGGAACATGCCAATAAGAAACTGAAGCTGATGGTGCCGATGACGGTGATGATCATTTTCATTCTGCTGTATCTGGCATTCCGCCGCGTTGATGAAGCCTTATTAATTTTGATGAGTTTACCGTTCGCCCTGGTCGGGGGGATCTGGTTCCTGTACTGGCAGGGCTTCCATATGTCTGTCGCCACTGGCACGGGTTTTATTGCCCTGGCCGGGGTGGCCGCCGAGTTTGGCGTGGTGATGCTGATGTATCTGCGCCATGCCATCGAAGCGAACCCGGCCTTATCCCGACGGGAGACATTCACCGCACAAGCGTTGGATGAAGCCCTGTACCATGGCGCGGTCCTGCGTGTCCGACCCAAGGCGATGACGGTGGCGGTTATCATTGCGGGTTTGCTGCCCATACTCTGGGGAACCGGCACGGGGTCAGAAGTTATGAGTCGGATCGCCGCGCCGATGATTGGCGGGATGATCACCGCGCCGCTGCTGTCGCTGTTTATCATTCCGGCGGCGTATAAGCTTATCTGGTTGCGCAGGTATAAAAAGCAATAAACAGACCCCGCCAGAGATGGCGGGGTTTTACGTGTTACGAGTCTGGTGCAACAGTTTACGGCAGGCACGATTGTGCAGGATAAAGAGCAGCATCTTATAGAAAGAAATAGAGTGGATGCAGTAACCGCTGAGCAGCAGCATAAAGATGCTTATCAGCGCCGCGATGAGACTGACGCCCGGAACACTCGCACCGCTTAGCGCAGTCAGCAGATAGACTGACGTTAACACAAGGCTCATAACCGCCAGCGTAAGATGCACCTGCACGGCACGCATGAGGCCTTTGCCAATCAGAAACATCGTCATGCCATTAATGCCTGAGAACAGCAGGGCGATCAATACCACCCATATAAATACGCTTTCTTCAGGCTGCCCGAGGGCGGCGCTGACTTTGTAACCTAACCACAGCTGCGGTATCCCAAAACTGACGATCACCCCAAGGGTACTGAGAACAGCTGGAATGCCCATGGTATAGCATCCCGTGGGTGTCCCGATCAGTTCGGCCAGTTCCGCTTTTAACTGTTGCAGTTGTGCAGTATTGGCCTTGCTGATTCTTACCGCCAGGTCGTTACAGTGGTTTAGTCGACGATATAGTGCTTTAATCATTTGAATATAATGACATAAACGTCATCAGCCCGTCATGCGAAAGAGGTTCAGCCATATGAGCTGCGAGCACTGCCGTGAACTCTGTGTTAAGTACGTTATCCGGACGCCCGATCAGTTACGAAAAGCAATTCGTATTGCCAGAAATGCAATCAACGAAGGGATGTTGTCAGAAGTTCTGACAAAGGACGACTGGAATCAGTACAGCTTCAGTGAGTGTGCTGAAAAGATGATATGGGGCGACATCGTCGATTACCACTTTGCGTGCAACTTTTGCGGTACCCAGTTCGTCCTGGGGGCAGAAACGTACCATGGAAGTGGAGGTTACTGGTCGCCAGAGTTTGAAAAGCCTTCCGACATCATTGACTGATTATGATGTGAGAGCAGAGGCTGAGGCACAGGACATGATTTAAGGATTTATCGAATTTAACATAATATACATTATGCGCACTGGGGTTGATTCAGGGCGAATCCAGCATTCCGTGGCCGTCATTTCATTGTGTTCCCTTGGCTACTGATAGCTGTTGTAAAATCATTTACGAGTTTGTACATAACGCTACCCACTGAGCTACCTGGTTGATAGTCTTGATTACACGGAGTAATCAGCGCTGATGGAGAAAACATGTCGATAACCGAAGCAAAGCTGCTGGCATCTGGATTTACATCCTCGGACCTTCAGAAGTTGCGTAAGTACATAACAAAAGATGCCCTTTCTCTGGATATGGTGATATCTGACTTGTCCAGACGTTTTAACGCAGCGTTGTTATTGACCATATTGCTTGCAGCTGTTTACCTCATAGTTCTTATCATCGCGTCCAGAGAAAATGTAGTATCCACGGGCGTTGCGATGTTGATCGCTTTGTTCATCATTTGGTTTTTTCAGCCTCCGTTTCTTTCCTATAAAGCATGGAAAATTAAAAAGAAATACCGTTAACACGGCCGCTGTCTTTAGAATCTCTTATCTCAGTTTGCTGACGTAGCCATCATCACTCATCTTTCATAAATATGGCATAAGCTTAGCGGATCCTTCTCTCAGCAGAATTCAAAAACAGGTTCAGATACTCATGAACAGCAATCTGCCTCCGGTCGACGACGAACCGGGCGTTCCACCTCCGCATGTCAGTTTCCGTGAAGCCTTTTTATTCTGGCTGAAGCTGGGATTCATCAGCTTTGGCGGGCCGGCTGGACAAATTTCGATAATGCATCAGGAGCTAGTTGAAAACCGATGCTGGATATCCGAACAGCGTTTTTTGCATGCACTGAATTACTGTATGGTGCTTCCGGGCCCGGAGGCGCAACAACTGGCGACCTATATTGGCTGGCTGATGCACCGCACCTGGGGCGGCGTGGTTGCCGGGACACTGTTTGTGCTCCCTTCCCTTTTTATCCTTATTGCCCTGTCGTGGATTTACGTGGCGTATGGCCATTTGTCTGTCGTGGCCGGTCTCTTTTACGGCATAAAACCGGGAATTACGGCGATTGTTGTGCAGGCTGCGCACCGTATCGGTTCGCGGGCGCTGCGTAACCGCACGCAGTGGGCAATCGCTGCCGCCGCGTTTGTCGCCATTTTCGCCCTCAATGTCCCTTTTCCCGTTATTGTCCTGTCAGCCGCAATGATGGGTTATGTGGGTGGGCGCCTTTTCCCCGACCATTTTGGTCAGGGTAACGCCCATGACGCCAGCCGAAAATCCTACGGTGCTGCCATTATTGATGACCATACGCCAGTGGCTCCGCATACGGTTTTCAAATGGTCACGCTTGACCCTGATTATCATTGCCGGTGTTTTTTTATGGGCAACGCCAATGGCGATGCTCTATCTAAACCTTGGCTGGATGCACCCGTTTACCCAGATGGGCTGGTTCTTTACCAAGGCGGCGCTGCTGACCTTTGGGGGTGCCTATGCGGTACTGCCTTATATCTACCAGGGCGCGGTTGGTCATTATCAGTGGCTCACGCCAACGCAGATGATTGATGGTCTGGCGCTGGGCGAAACCACGCCGGGGCCGCTTATCATGGTTGTGGCATTTGTGGGATTTGTTGGTGGCTATGTGAATATGGCGTATGGCCCGGATCAGCTTTTCCTGGCAGGTGCTGTAGCGGCCGTGCTGGCGACCTGGTTTACGTTTCTGCCATCGTTTCTGTTTATCCTCGCCGGGGGGCCTTTTATTGAAACGACGCACAACAATATTAATTTCACCGCGCCACTCACGGCAATTACCGCAGCGGTGGTTGGCGTGATCCTGAATCTGGCACTCTTTTTTGGCTACCACGTGCTCTGGCCACAGGGTTTTGATGGCAAAATGGACTGGATAGCGGCGGTCATTGCTTTTGCTGCCGCCATCGCACTATTCCGATTCAAATATAGAGTCACACATGTAATTGCCGCATGTGCGGTAATCGGTTTGATTTTACATCTTTTCCTCAGAACATAGAGCAAGGCCCCGAATAACCGGGGCCTGACAGCCATTCTACCCTTCACGTTTAAAGAAAGTTGAAGCACGTCTGATATACTTCAGTTTTTTTAAAAAGCTGTACTAAGTAAATGGAAATTGAACTGGATAAAAGTTTTAAAGAACGCGTTTTGCATGCGGTTCTTTTCGAAGTGACGGCCAACGTCATCATTGCGCTGTCACTTGCATGGCTGATGAACGTGTCGGTGCTTCAGTCGGGGTCGTTGTCCGTGATATCTGCACTTGCCGCCACGGCATGGAATTTTGTGTTTAATAAATTCTTTGACGCCTTGCAGAAAAAATATGCGTTTCAACGAACATTTCTCGTGCGTGCAATCCATGCTGTCTGCTTTGAAACAGGACTTATCATCACATTAATTCCTGTCGCGATGGTAATGCTGAATTTAACAGTCACTGAGGCATTTTTTGTCGAGATCGGTCTGGTACTGTTTTTTCTGCCATACACGATGCTCTTCAACTGGCTTTATGACTACCTGCGTTGGACATTTGTTGGTCGGAAACGATCCGCCATCTAGAACTATACTCTTTATTTCTGCATCTTATTGAGGAAAGAAGATGTTCGACCATGTGAAATTCGGCGTCAGTGATTACGAAAGAAGCAAAACCTTTTTCATCAAGGCGCTTCAGCCGCTTGGTATTAAGATCGTTGATGAAGGCACACCCGAATATGGGGTTGAAATGAGCTCCGGCAATGTTTCACTTTGCCTGTTCCAGACGCGCGACAAACCGGCCCCTCTGCACCTGGCGTTTGTGGCAGAAACACGCCAGCAGGTAGATGATTTTTACCAGGCTGCCTTGCAAGCGGGCGCCCGTGATAACGGTGCCCCAGGCTTGCGGCCATACAGCAAAATCTACTATGCCGCCTTTGTCATTGCACCTGACGGCCATAATATCGAGGCGGTCTGTCATGCACCGGACTGATTCATGATGGCTTTTGTGCGGGTTTCTCTGCCGGTGCTGCGAACCAGTTTTCTTCCGCGACGACGACCGCACCTTCCGGCTGCATCACGAAGTTTGGCGACATAATCTGCACGTTGAACTCGTTGAAAACGTCCTGAATGTTACTGTGGAGCTCATTGCGGGCTTCGGCAAGTGACTGTCCGGGCTGCAATTTTACCTGCAGCTCATAGGCAATGTACCAGTCCATCAGCCCCAGCTGACGCACCAGGGGCTGCTGCGAAGGGTCAACACATTTCGACCGTCTCGCCGCCATCTCCAGCATGGCATGAACCTGTCGCCACGGCGTGTCATAGCCAATCGTCACGCCAATCGTCAGGTTCACGCCACCGTCAGGATTCTGTACGCTCAGATTGGTGATTTTTCCGCTCACCACCACCGCATTGGGTACGGTCACAACATAGTTCTCGCGGGTGATGATCTTGGTCGCCAGCATGCCTATCTCCGTGACCAGCCCTTCGTTATCCGCCACCCGTATAACGTCTCCTTTCCTCAACGCTCGTGAGTAGATCAGTACCAGTCCGCTCATCGCATGGTTCATCACACCTGCCGAACCCAGGGTAAGCATCAGGCCAAAGAAGACGCTAATGCCTTTAAACGCCAGCGAATTCGCTCCCGGTAAAAACGGATAGGCCGCAGAGAGGGCAAATAACCACACCACGACAGAAATCAGTTTACGCGTAGCTCCCACGGTTTCAGGATGAATGCCCGGCAGCTGCAGGCGCCCTGCT
Organism: Enterobacter cloacae complex sp. 2022EL-00981; assembly: GCF_028737495.1. NCBI lineage: Bacteria > Pseudomonadati > Pseudomonadota > Gammaproteobacteria > Enterobacterales > Enterobacteriaceae > Enterobacter > Enterobacter cloacae complex sp. 2022EL-00981. Next base: position 205,657 of record NZ_JAQZRK010000002.1, on the reverse strand, counting down.
TCCACCTGATTTAACAACACCTTCAGGAGCTTCAGAATAAAGGCGGTAATCACAAAGATGATCAGGACAATAATAATTCCCGGCATGGCCGAGACAATCGACAGCGCAATATCCCGCAGCACGCGCATGGTCCAGTCGCCTAACGATGCACCCCAGACGCGTGTCCAGGGGAACAAGCTGAACGCCCAACTCAGCCAGAGATACAATCCGAGAATGCCCAGTAAAATCATCAGCAAAGCATACAAACGAGCCTCAATTGCGCCGACAAACTTACGCCAGCTCTGCGGGATAACGCTGCGGTTTTCAAGAATGCGGCGACGGCAGACATTGCGAACCCAGCGCCACGACCGCCACGCCCCGTACCAGAAAAGAGACAGAACCAGCAGCCCGACAACCGTTTTCCCGGCGGAGAGCGCCAGCCAGCCGGTGTCATATTGATCGCGAAGCGCCGTACGTTGCGCCTCCATCCGCGCCAGCACGCGCTGAGCGGCCTGGTCGAGAGTCAAATCGTCCCCCTCATCCAGATCCGCCTGCGTAAGCAATAATACGGGCTTATTGTTCATGACAATCAGCCTTCCCTGCTGGTTGTAACGGGTGACGGGAACAATTTTCAGCGGTTCACGTACGTCCTGCTGCGTGAAATTGCGCAAGGTATGGCGAATACGTAACACGCGTTCTTCAGGCGTCGTGAGACCAAATTTGGCCTGCAACATCACAATCGGTTGATGAAAAATATAAACGGTTCGGGCCCGCTCCTGCTCAGTAGGCTCCTGGCGTGGCTCGGCGGCGACGCCAGTAAATGAGATGACCGAGAGCACGCAGGATAATAATGCGAGCAGGACCTTATTCATTTCCACCCCCTGAAACGCAACTTATTGTTATTTTTCAATTGCCCCAGAGAATGGCGAGTCTCTGCATGTTGAGCATAGTTCAGTCATACTCGTATGCAACTTACAAAGCCTTCCACAAGCCTGACGAATTGCACGAACCTGCCTGAAGTTCGCGGGATTAAACCGGATCTGAAGTCGTCACCACGGAGACGCCCTTATCCCTTACCGCGCTAATCCAGGCGCGATCGGTATCATCTTCCACGACAATCGTATTGGCCAGCGATAGCTCGCCAATCACAAACGATGACGCGGTGTTAATTTTTTCTGGCGATGCCAGGACCACTGTCTCGGCGGCCCTGCCGGAAAATGCACGTTTGATGCACGCCTCTTCGAAATCGCCGGTGGTAAGCCCCGCTTCTGGATGGATGCCGGTAACCCCCATGAAGAACAGATCCGCATGGATATTGTCGATGCCTTCAATGGCCGCTGCGCCTACCGTCACGATGGAGTGTTTGTACAGACGTCCTCCGATCAGGATCACTTCAATCGAAGGATGCTCGACGAGCCCAAGGGCGATGCTCGGGCTGTGTGTGACCACGGTAATGCGTAAATCCGCCGGTAAAAACGCGATCAGTTCCGATGTGGTGGTGCCGCCGTCGACAATCACCACCTGCCCAGGGGAAATGAGCTTTGCGCCTTTGCGGGCCACATTTTTTTTTGCGTCCATCTTCACCGATTTACGCTCGGCAAATGGCACAGTGGCCGACGAGGCCGGCAGCGCACCGCCATGGACACGCTGCAAACGCCCTTCCGCCGCCAGTTCGCGGAGATCACGACGAATGGTGTCTTCTGACACCGCGAAATGTGCGCTGAGCGCTTTAGACTGGACCTGGCCTTCAGCGGCAAGCTTCTCGAGGATTAATTGTTTTCGCTGACTGGTGAGCATTGTGGATTCCTGATGTTGCACGTTTTATCTTGAATGTGCATGATAATGCTGTTTATGACGATCACTCTACGTAAGGAGCAGCAAACGTGCAATCGAAACGTGCAGATGTGCGCATCATTGAAAATGAAACGCTGTCGGATAACTGGTACATCCTGAAAAAGTACACCTTTGAGCTGCAGCGACGCGACGGTGAATGGCAGCGGCAAAGCCGCGAAGTGTATGACCGGGGAAACGGGGCCACGATACTGCTCTATAACCGTGATAAAAGAACGGTGATCCTGACGCGCCAGTTCCGCTTTCCGGTCTTTATCAATGGCCATGAGGACGACCTTATCGAGGCCGCTGCCGGGCTGCTGGATAACATGGATCCCGAAAGCCGCATCAAGGCGGAAGCGGAAGAAGAGACCGGATATCGTGTCTCCCGTGTTGAGAAAGTCTTTGAAGCCTACATGAGCCCAGGCTCCGTCACGGAAAAACTCTATTTTTATATCGCAGAGTATCACCCGCAGGATCGGGCCAGCGCAGGCGGCGGCATCAAGTCAGAGGGAGAAGATATCGACGTGCTGGAAATGCCGCTGGATGAGGCCTTGCGCGGTATTGATACCGGCAGGATTGTCGACGGCAAAACGATCATGCTGCTTTACCATATCGCGCTGAAAGGCGTTCTGTAGTCACTGCGTCGGTCGAGACCTGCCCCAGTGCGGGTCTCTGCCTGTGCTATTCTTGCTGATGAATTCAACACGGAGAGGCAAAAATGGCCGACTGGAACCCTTCGCTTTATCTGCAATACGGTGCCGAACGCACGCGCCCTGCTGCTGAACTGCTCGCCAGAATTCCACTGGATGAGGTGTCCACCATCGTTGATTTAGGCTGCGGACCGGGAAACAGCACCGCGCTGTTGAAGCATCGCTGGCCTTCCGCCCACATCACCGGTGTCGATAACTCACCGGCGATGCTCGAAGAGGCGCGCCAGGCGTTGCCCGATTGCCACTTTGTTGAGGCCGATATCCGGCAGTACAAGCCAGGCCAGCCGCTGAGCCTGATTTATGCGAATGCCTCGCTACAGTGGATCCCTGACCATTACGATCTCCTGCCGCATCTGGTTTCGCTGCTGAAGCTAAACGGCGTGCTCGCGGTCCAGATGCCCGATAACTGGCTTGAACCGACACACGTCTCGATGCGCGAAGTGGCTGTTGAACAAGGTTATCCGAATCGAGGCCGTGAACCTCTGCCCGGTGTCCATGCGTATTACGATATTCTGACGGAGGCAGGCTGCGACGTGGATATCTGGCGCACGACCTACTTCCATAAAATGGGATCGCATCAGGCGATTATTGACTGGGTCAGAGCCACGGGGCTGCGTCCGTGGTTACAGGAGTTGAATGAAAGCGAGCAGAAGCAGTTCCTGAAACGCTACCATGAACTACTGGAAGAGCAGTATCCGCTTCAGGAAAACGGGCAGATACTGCTGGCATTTCCACGCTTGTTTATCGTTGCTCAACGTCAACCCTGAGTCGGGTCAGGAGCGGGCCTCCTTCAGCAGCTGCTGAATGACCTTTTCCTGCTGGTCATAATTGCCTTCGCCAAAGGAGGTGTAGCGCAGTTGCCCTTTGGCATCGAAATAGTAGTGTGCGGGCCAGTACTGATTCCCGAAGGCGTTCCAGATCTTATAGTTATTGTCCGTGACCACCCGATACGGGAGCTGCCATTTCGTCACCGCTTTTTGTACCGAGGCGAGCGGTTTTTCCCACGGGTATTCCGGCGTATGCACACCTATCACCACCAGACCCTGCGCCTGGTACTTTTTGGCCCAGTCGCGAACGTGCGGGAGCGTATGCTGACAGTTGATGCAGTCCCACGTCCAGAAATCAATCAATACTACCTTCCCCCGCAGAGAGTCAGACGTGACAGGGTCACCATTAACCCATCCTGTTCCGCCGCTTAAGGAGGGTAACTGGCTGCTGGGTTCGGTCATCACCACCGGCTGAAGCTTCACCGGTGCCGTTGCGGGTTTCGCCAGCGTCAGGAGCGAATTTTCCAGACGGTCTGCGACCCCGTTGGCGCCTTTCAGAACGGACGTCATCCCGGTGGCGTTAAACGCAACGGTCGCTAACATGACCACGCCCGCCCCCTTGCGTAACCTTTCCATCAATGCCGATCTGGCACGCAGGGGTGCCATCAGCGCGCGACCACCGATAACCAGCAGCCCCAGCATCAGCGCGCATCCGCTGCCGTAAGCGGCCAGCAGTGCCCCCGTGGCAATGGCGGAGTGACCGGCAATATTCAGGCTGAAGATGGCACCCAGAATCGGTCCGGCGCACGGCGACCAGAGTAACCCGACGGCCAGCCCGGCCAGAAACGCGGAGAGAGTACCGCGCGTCTGTCCGCTGCGTGTGTTTAGTAGATTACCTGCGCTGACGGCCGGTCCGGCAATACGCTGGGCGAATGTCGGGAAAATGAGTGCCAGCGCGGCTATTGCCAGTACAACCAGTGCGACCCAGCGCCCTGCTATCGTCGCCTGGGCGATCCAGTTGCTGGCGGCGGTAGCCACCAGTGCCACGAGGGTGAACATTACAATCATCCCCGCGAGCAACGCCAGAATATGCCGTCGTTGCCCCTGGAACCCGGCAAACAGCAGTGGAATAACCGGGAGTGTACATGGGCTGAGCAGGCTTATCATTCCGCCCAGAAAAGCGATTATCAGAAACATAGTGACCTCACATTACAGATGCCCTGCGAAGCTGCAGTGAGGTTATTTCACCGTGTTGATATGTTCAGGATGTGTGCAAATCAGCGCGAATTGTCTGTGCGCGTATCATGAAGGCTGTCCGATACAAAACCGTACAATTACCCGCGCGGCAGCGTAATCGAAACGTCCAGCCCACCCTCGGCGTGGTTCGCCAGATGCAATTTCCCGCCTAACTGCGCAGTCAGCTGGGCGGCGATGGCCAGCCCTAATCCGGTGCCCCCGGTGTCGCGGTTTCGTGAGGTTTCCACCCGATAAAACGGCTGCAATACCGCCTCCAGTTCGGCGTCCGGTATCCCCGGTCCGCCATCGCGAATGGCGATCGTGACATGATGGGCATCTGAATGAATCGTAATGACGGCGTAGTCGCCAAATTTCAGCGCATTATCCAGCAGATTGGTCATCACCCGGCGTAGCGCCTGCGGACGCGTGACCACGGGCAGACGGGCATCGGTTGCCTGAAGCTGCACGTTTTTCCCGATGTCCTGGTAATCCCTGGCGATGCTGTTTATCCAGGCATTCAACTCCAGCTTGAGCGAGGTCTCTTCCAGCGATTCTGATGACCGGGCATACGCTATTCCTTCCCGCACCAGGCGCGTCATATTGTCCAGGTCGTTGAGCAACTTGTCCCGTAGCTCCGGCTGGTCCGCCATTTCGACGCGCAACTTCATGCGCGTTATCGGAGTCTGAAGGTCGTGCGATACGGAGGCCAGGATCTGCGCGCGCTCTCGCAGGTAAGACTGGATACGCGCCTGCATCGCATTAAAGGCGTGCGCGGCCCGTTGCACCTCGACCGGCCCTGTCTCGGTCATTGGCGAGCTTGCTGCCGGGTCAAGGGAATCCACCGCCCGGGTAAACTGAGAAAAGGGTCGAATAACCTGACGCACGGCAATCCATGAGCAGAACGCCAGAAGCAGTAGCTGCAACACAAGCACTACAGGCAGCCAGCTGGCGACCGGAGGCATTCGGGGGATAAGGTCAATGGTTAGCGGCGAACCATCGCTCAGCGTAAGGTGGGCCTGAATATGGGAAACCGGCCCCGGCACGGCAGTAAACGTCAGTGGCCAGGTTGCCGACAGCGCCTCTGTCAGGGTGCGGATGGCATCCTGCGAGCGTTTGTCATGCGGTGCAGGCCCCGGTTCGCCGGTTCCCAGAATGTAGCGATAGTTCCCCCGCGCCAGTCGTTCCAGCCAGGCTGGACGCTCCTTTGCGGGAAGCCGGTCGAGGATGGCCACACTGGTGGAAACGTCATATTCCAGGTTGCCGAGCATCACCGTGCGGGCGCTGCGCATTCGCTCAAGCATGACCAGCGTGAGGCTGAGCGCGTTGGCCAGCAGGAGCCCCAGCATCACGATGATCAGCAGTCGCGTCAGTAACGAGCGTGGCCAGAGCCTCATTCATTGGCCTCTTTGATGATCACCGGCATGGTAAAAACGTACCCTTCGCTGCGAACGGTCTTGATGTAGGCCGGCGTGCGGGCATCTTCATTCAGTCGCTGACGAACCCGACTGACCAGAAGATCAATCGAGCGCTCAAAGAGTTCAGCATCTCGCCCCTGGGTCAGGTTAAGCAACTGATCGCGGCTCAGCACACGCTGAGGATGGTCAAGGAACACGCGCAGAAGTCGGTATTCCGCCCCGCTGAGTGCCACAATCATCCCCTCGCTGTCGATCAGGTGACGAGCAACGGTGTCCAGTTGCCAGTCGCCGAACATCACCAGGCGCCCGGCCTCGGTCACCTGCAGATTGGGTGGCATGGTACGAAAACGGCGCAAAATGGCTTTGATACGCGCCAGCAGTTCGCGCGCAACAAAGGGCTTCACGACATAGTCATCGGCCCCCATTTCCAGCCCCAGGATCCGGTCTGTCTCTTCGTTGCGCGCGGTCAGCATCAGGATCGGCAGATCTTTATGTTTACCGCTGCGCAGTCCCCGGCAGAGCGTTAATCCGTCATCGCCTGGCATCATCACGTCCAGCACCACCAGATCGACATGCTGTTTATCTAGCACGGCCCGCATCTCTTTGCCGTTTGCCGCGCCAGACGCGCGATAGCCCGACTTGACGAGATAGTCGACAATCAATTCACGAATATCCCTGTCGTCATCGACGACAAGGATATGATCAATATGCTCCACCGGGATCTCCTGACTGAGGGGTAACGTATTGAAAATAGCACATATCACAGCTTATCCGCGTCGATAACCGCCTTGACGAAATCCTGCGGATCTTCCTGCGGCGGGTTGTGCCCCACGGTGGCCCCAAAGGTGCGGTGTTCATATTTACCGGTGAATTTACCGGCATAGGCCTGCGGCGCAGGATGTGGCGCCCCGTTGTTGCCGCCTTCGATGGTGATTGTCGGAACGGTGATATTTGGCAATGTCGCCAGCTTCTGCTCGTAGCTGTCGTATTTACGCTCACCTTTTTCGAGGCCTAAACGCCAGCGATAGTTGCTGAGCGTAACCGCGACGTGATCGGGGTTATCCAGGGATTTTGCGCTGGCGTTAAAGGTCGCATCGGAAAACTTCCAGTCTGGTGAGGCCTGAGACCAGATCAGACGGGCGAAGTCATGGGTATTTTTGGCATAGCCTTCGGCACCGCGTTCTGTTGCGAAATAGAACTGATACCACCACTGCTGCTCTGCTTTTGGCGGCAGCGGCTGTTTACCAATCTGCTGGCTGCTGATGAGATAGCCACTTACCGAAACAAGGGATTTGACGCGTTCAGGCCACAGCGCCGCGACAATGTCCGCCGTACGGGCGCCCCAGTCGTATCCCGCAAAAACAGCCTGCTTAATGTTGAGGGCATCCATCAGGTTAACGATATCTTTCGCCATGGCCGAAGGCTGGCCGTTACGCGGCGTGCTTGCTGACAGGAAGCGCGTGGTGCCGTAGCCGCGCAGCGAAGGCACAATGACCCGGTAACCTTTTGCCGCCAGCGCGGGTGCGACTTCGGCATAGCTGTGAATATCGTAGGGCCAGCCATGTAACAGAATCACCGGCTGTCCCTCTTTTGGTCCGATATCGACATAGCCGATATTCAGATCGCCAGCGTTAATTTGCTGAGGGTGATCGAAGGCTGCGGCAACATCTTTGCCGGTGACTTCGGCCTGACAGGACATAACGGTGCCAAGAGAAACGGTTAACGCCAGGGTTGAATACGCGAGTTTGCTGAACATGTTGGTATCTCCGGTTAAGAACAGTTGACGGGGATATAACAACACGCGTTTGTATAGAGGATATGTGCGAAAGGGGGTTTATTGCAATCCTGTGTATGTATCCGGTACACAGATACAGTGTGATACAAACACAGGTGATTCAGGCTTACAGCGAGAGGCGGTAACGTACGTAATCGTCAGCTTCGCCGTATTTGTCATAGAGTTTACGCGCCGGGTTGTTCTCCCGGGTCACCCAATACAGTTTCGACCACCCTTCGCGCTTGCCTTCGGCTATCAGGGCATCAATGAGCGCCTTCCCGGCCCCCGCACCGCGTTCGGTGGCATCAACAAACAGATCTTCCAGGTAGCAAACGGGGGCCGTTGACCAGGTGCCTTCGTGGAGAATGCACATCGCGAAACCAATGATCTTTTTGTCTTTCTCTACTACGCGGCAGAACATCGGTGAATGCGCTGAGAGCGCCCTTTCCCATGTCGATGCGGTAACCGATTCATCGAGAAAGCAGTCATAAAAATGGGTATATCCGTCCCATAGCGGTCGCCACTGGGCGTAATCGTCTGCGCTTAAAGGTCTTACCGTGACAGCCATGCGTTCCTCACATTACAAGTTGATCGCCATTTCAAAACAGCGTAAATCAGCGCCCGCCATGCGCGAGTGATGATACTTTTCGCTCAGCGTGACAAACCCCAGCTTCTGGTAAAACGACCGGGCGTTAGGCGTTGCATCGAGCGTCAGGCGGGTTAACCCCCGGCTATGTGCCTCCTGTTTGAGCGCCTCGATAATCCGGGTCGCCATGCCTTTTCCGGATGCCGCCGGCAAGGTGAATATCGCCTCCAGACAGTGGGTATCCAGATCAAGATAGCCAGTTGCCGCAATGTCGCCCTTTTCATCTTCCACCACGTAAAAAGGGTATTCAATGACCATTTGCCGATAATGCTCCGGCATGTCGTCGGGCGTCCAGCGCGCAATGACGTCCGCGTCGTAACTGGTTTTACAGCCGTGACGAATCGCCTGATTGCGAATATTCCAGAGTATTTCAGCTTCCTGCGGATGTGCTTTTCGTAACGTCATATCACCTCTTTAATGGTTTTTTAACCGGATTTCACGTGCAACTCTGGCAAGACGCTGAGTGCGACAATAGAGGGTAAACAGCACAAAGCCGCTGCTATTCATTACCATCCGACAAAGTATCAGCGCGAAGGATGCGGTGACCAGTGGCCAAAGGTTTCCGCTATGAGAAAACAGAAGATGCAGAACCTGAACGAGAGTTATGACCAGCAGAATGATGAACACTGCCATAAACCCCAACAATCCTGACGTTACCCCTCGGGCCAGAAGCACGCTGATAACAATGAGCGCGCCTGTCATTATTAATGATGGTGCGAAAAAGCTCAGTGCATGGTGTAAAGGTGACAAACCCTGCAACGCGCTGAGAAAAGGCAGAAGGTTTAACGCAAACGCCACTAAAAAAAGAGGTAATAGCGCCGCTACCGGGTAAGGATTTTGACGCGGAAGCTCGCTGAGGGGGCGAGAAAAATACCCTTCCAGCTCGGGGGTGGAATGATTCAAAACACGGGTATCACGACGAGCAATGGCCTCCTCTATCACTTTGCCATGCTGCAGGAGATCCTGGAAAACACGTCCGGTTAAAAGAGACCACAAGCGCATTAAAATTTCGCCATTGAAGAAATGATGCCTATTTTTGGTAGGGTATAAACTCAGCACGCCTCAACTGAATGTGATAGAGATGAAAATACCAGAACGCAAACAGAATCATAACGCTTAAATATGGAGATCTGCGGATGACGATACCGACGCTCACGACAGAACGCTTGCTTCTAAAACCGCTGGTTGCCGAAGATGCCGTTCAGATACAAAAGCGCTATCCGTGCTGGGAGATCGTCCGCTATCTGGTCTCTTCCGTGCCCTGGCCCTACCCGGATAACGGCGCGGAAAACTATGTCAACAACGTGGCGCTGCCGGATATGGCGAAAGGGATTGCCTGGTTCTGGAGCATCCGCCGTCGTGAAGCGCCGGACGAACTGATGGGGGTTATCTGCCTGTACGATGTGGAAGATAACAACCGCGGGTTTTGGCTGGCGCCGGAGTTTCAGGGAAAGGGATATATGCGCGAAGCCAGCATTGCGGCAACGGATTACTGGTTTAACACGCTGAACAAACCCGTATTGCGCGCGCCGAAGGCGGCCGCCAATAGCCGCTCCCGTCGTATTTCAGACAGTAGCGGCATGCGGCTTATCAGAACGGAAAAGAAAGCGTACGTCAGCGGTATGCTCGATTCTGAGCTGTGGGAAATCACCCGGGACGAGTGGAACGCCCGTCAGGTCAGCTGATAATACTTATCCGGCATCAGTCTTTCCGGAATGTTCTCTTCATCGTTCATCTGCAGCAGATCGCGTTCCATCATGTTGCAGATGGCGTCCAGCGGCAGGTCGTTGTCTTCGGTACCAAACGGATCTTCCAGCTCTTCTGCCAGCGTATCCAGCGAAATAAAGGTATACGAAATCAGCGCAGAGACAAACGGCGTCATGTAGTGCAGGTCAACGACCAGCGCGAACGGCAGCATGATGCAGAACAGATAGACCGTACGGTGCAGGATAAGCGTATAAGCAAATGGCACGGGCGTGGTGGCGATGCGCTCGCAGCCTGACAGGACAATCGACATATCGTTGAGACGGTTGTTCAGGCTGTGGAACAGCATATCGGAGAGGTCTCCGTTACGGCGTCTGACGGCCAGCCATTCACCCATGATCAGCAGAATACGGTTCGCCGGGGAATTGGCGGCCATGACGTTGCGTAAATCCTCCGCCGCCAGATAGCGCGACAGTTGCCCTTCCCCCTTTTCACGACGCAGGGTCATGCGCAGACAATGGGCAAAGGCGATCTGCAGGCGGACGAACTCACCCAGATGTTTATCATCCGGCAAGGTGTTTTTAACCTCGCGAAATAACGAGCGTGCCGCTATCATCAGTTGCCCCCACAGCTGGCGAGCCTCAACGTAGCGTGAATAGCAGGCGTTGTTTCTGAACCCCAGAAAGATAGCGATGGCCACACCCAGGATGCTGAACGGCGCAACGGTAAATTTGATGCCCAGCGAGGTATACCACGGCAGCATCAGAATAACGGCGATGGATAGCAGGAAGTTAAGTAACAACCGGGTATAGATTTTAGGAAGTACCGAACCGTGCCAGACGAAAATCAGTTGTAGCCAGTGCTGTTTGGGACGAACAATCATAGTCAGCTTCAGGAAAGGAAAGAGCCGCGTTATTAAACGTGATCCCTGTCACGGTTGCAAGCTTGTTAATAACAGATTGCATTTTATCACCTGATAAGCAATAAACCGCACGGTGCTACAGCCTGTTTTACATAAACGAGTCCATAGTATGTTGTAACTAATGAGATATAAAATACCCGGCCGAAGCCGGGCATGGGTTAACAAAGCGGTTTTACTGCGGCCCGCATCCCCTGTTGCAGAATCGCGTCGAGATCGCGCGAAACCTGACCGACAAGACCCTCTAGCTGAGTTAAATCCTGCTCCCAGTGCTCAGTAACGCTTAAAACGGAGGCGACCAACTCGCGGGTGGTGATCTGTTTATCGTGATGCTGCGCCCACAGCTGTTGGTAACGAGCAAGCCAGTGCACGTCATCCTGCACCGGATAGTTCTCCCCGTTACGCTCTGCACGGTAGAACGCGATCAGTGCGGCCAGCGCGAACGTCAGGCGAGCGGGCAACGTGCCAGATGCCCTCACCCCCGCCAACAGCTGCGGCAGAATGCGCGTGCGATACTTGGTCATGCCGTTAAGGGCAATCGACAGCAGCTGATGCTTGATATACGGATTGCGGAAACGACCCGTAACGGCGCTGGCGAAAGAGGCCAGTTCATCACGCGGCAAATCCAGGACCGGAATGATTTCCTCATAGATCGCTTTTTCGATGAACGCGCATATGTTGGCATCATTCATCGCCTCGCCCACCGTATCCAGCCCCGCCTGGAACGCCACCGGCACCAGCGCCGTGTGCGCGCCGTTGAGAATCGCCACTTTGCGCTCCTTGTACGGCTTAATGTCATCCACAATCCGCACGTTTAACGGGAATTTGTCCAGACGCAGTTCGCTGGCCAGGGATTCAGGCCCCTGAATAACAAACAGGTAGAAATGTTCAGCGGTATCCAGGAACGCATCGTGATAGCCAAGCCCGGCTTCCAGCGTCGCCGCTTCGTCGCGCGGATACCCCGTTACAATGCGGTCAACTAACGTGGAGCAGAAGCTGTTATGCGCATTCAGCCACTGAATAAATTCCGCTGGCAGTGCCCATGCCTGTGCATAGCGCAGCACCAGTTCGCGCAGCGCTTCGCCGTTATAGTCTATTAGCTCGCACGGAATGATGATCCAGCCTTTGTCCGCTGCGCCGTTAAAATGGCTGAAGCGCTCAAACAGCAGCCGCGTCAGCTTCGCTGGATAGCTCACCGCTGGCGCATCTTCGAAACGATCGCCCGCGTGCCAGCTAATCCCCGCCTCGGTGGTGTTGGAGAAGACAAAACGCATCTCTGGATTGTGCGCCAGTTTCAGAAATTCATCGTACTGGCTGTAGACGCTAATCTCCCGATTCACCGAGCGGATAAGACGCGCTTCGCTGACCGCCTCGCCCTGCTCATTCAGACCCCGAATGATCGTGGTATACAGGCCATCCTGAGTGCTTAATGACGGCGGGAAGTCGCTTTGAATTGGGCGTACGACCACGACGCCGGCATTGAGATCGGTATGTTCGTTTAACAGGTCGATTTGCCAGTCGACAAACGCACGCAGGAAATTGCCCTCGCCAAACTGAATGATTCGTTCGGGGTGGAGAGCACCGGGGAAATCACGACGGTTAAGTGTGTTCACAATGGGGTCCTTTTATGATTAGTCGTACAACCTGATTAAATTGGTATGATAACTTACCAAAGCTTTTCGACCAGAACCCCGCTTTTGATCAATTCATCACGTCATTGAGGGAAATAATCACAAGAACTTATAGAAGACCGATGTGGCGGTCATCGCGCCATCCGGCATTAGCGCATAACGCGGGATCTCCCCCACTTTTTGCCAGCCAGCACGCTGGTAGAAGGTCTCCGCTCCGCTGCCGGTTGAGGTATCCAGCACCAGCACCGAGATGTCTCTTGCTCTGGCCTGCACTTCCAGCTCCTCCATTAGCGCCATCGCGGCACCTTTACGACGCGCTTTTTCATGCACCAGCAGCTTTGCCACATCGGCACGATGCGGCTGGTTTTCCGGCTGATCTGTAATGAGCTGCACGGTGCCAATCATGCCATCCTGAGAATCGATGCAGGCCAGCACAACGCGTTCGTTACGCCCTACGCTCCCGGCAATATCCTGCCAGAAAGCACGAGCTTTATCGGTACTGAATGGCAACATAAAACTGACGGAAGCGCCGCCCCTGACACAGTTTTCAAGGATATCGGCCAGCGCATCGAGGTGGGTGAGAATATCGTCCCGGGTGAGGGTTTTGATCTGCAGTGAGGTATTCATGGGTTTTCCTTACGTTGAATACGCTCACTGTGCATTTAACATTTACGTAACGCAATCACATCAGACATAGGCTTTTGTTATGTCATGTTGCGCGCTTGCGCTGCTGCTTCATGGCATACATTTTTTCATCCGCGTCTTTCATCCACTGCTGCAGATCGTTGCCGTTATGATCGAACTCGCTCAGCCCCCAGGAAAAATGGAGTGACCAGGGATGCAGCCTGCGCGCATTGTACTGTTCAACCTGCTCGGCCAGATACTGCATGGCAATCCAGGCCCCCTGCTCGTCGGTATCGGCAAACAGCACGGCAAACTCATCGCCGCCAAAGCGAACCAGCAAATCCGCTTCACGGAAAGAGGTGCGCATCAGTTCCGCCATCACTTTCAGCGCGTTGTCGCCCTCTTCATGTCCGTAGCGATCGTTAATCTCTTTGAAGCGATCCAGATCCAGCCAGCCCAGAGTTAACGGCTCCGCCCGACGTCTGGCTACGGAGAGCGTGAAGCGGAGCAGCTGGTTAAAGCCCCGACGGTTAAACAGACCGGTTAATTCATCGGTTGTCGCCGCGCTGACGGCAGCAAACTCGTCTTCCGCCAGCGCGCTCAGGTCGCCCAGCACGGCAAGATCGGCAGCGGAAAATTCACGAGGAGAATAATCAATCAGGCACAGCGATCCCACGCTCGCCCCGTCACGTAAACGCAGTGGAAAACCGGCATAGAACCTTACGCCAGGCTCAGCGGCCACCAGCGGGTTATCGGCAAATCGATCGTCCTGACGCATATCGGCAACCACCAGCGGCGCTTCGCTGAGGATCGTATGGCCGCAAAACGAGATATTACGCGGAACGGTTTCAGGCGCCTGACCATCGGCCGACTTCACAATCAGCGAGTGTTCATCAATAAGATTGACCATCGCCAGGGGGACCTGGAAGAAGCGTTTTGCCAGACGTGTCAGTCGGTCAAACGCCGGGGAACTGTCGATCTCAAGCAGGCCTGACTCGCGCAGCGAGTTCAGACGTTCCATTTCATTTGCTGGGGTTGCAGGTGTTTTCATAACGTCTCCTGACGCAAAGCGTTACTCAAAGCGTAGCCTAAACAGAGACATTGTCAGTGCGCGAATATTCTGTTCTTACCGTCCCGCTTGGCGCGGTACAGGGCGTTGTCCGCGGCCTGTAGCCAGTCGGTTACGCTTATCATTTCTCGCGTGGCACAGGCGATACCGATGCTGAGCGTGCAATGCACCGTCTCCTGAGCCACCTCCTTTTTCATTGCAGCCGCATCCATAATGCGTCTGGCGACAACTTGCGCCTCTTCAAGGGTGGTATCCGGCAGCAACACCACAAATTCATCGCCGCCAAGGCGTGCGGGGGTATCGTTCGGGCGTGTCGACAAATGCAGTATTTGCGAGACGGCCGCCAGCAATGCATCCCCAACCTTATGACCAAAACGATCGTTAACGTCTTTAAAATTGTCGATATCGATGAACATCAGGGCCGATTCCCGGCACGTCTGGCGCAGTTTATTCAGTTCGTGGTCAATGCGCTTTTCGAGCAGACGTCGGTTCGCGATATCCAGTAGCGGATCCATCATCGCGATCCGCTCAAGCTCCCGGCTCTTGATCCGCAGGCGCAGCGCAATGCTGTCCGTTAATATGCTCAGTGCCAGCAGATAAATTGCAATCAGCGGCAGCGTGGCAAACATGGTGCGCTGCGAAACGTACATATCCACCGCCATTCCCTGCGTCAGCCAGGTCACCAGAAAAACGCCCACCATGGTGATGGCCGCCTTTCTCATCAGCGTAACGCCCCCTGCCGAGAGCCGGTCGGTCAGCATGATGGTGGCAATGACCACCGACGGCAGCGGATTGACCGCCATCATCGCGATCCAGAATCCCCCCGCCCCGGCGTCCAGCACCAGATTCTGATGCTCAGTCACCAGCGGCATGGCCGAATTTCGCGCCCGATACCAGGCAAGCGTAGGCCAGATAAACGCGTTCAACGCCAGCAAACACATCAGCCAGATTGAACGATTCTGTTCAATCAGTACGGAGAGGATGGGAACAAAACAGAGAAACGTGCCGAGAATACGCATCAGATACATACGTTTGACAAACCGGCTTCCTGGTACACGAGGGGGTCTACTGAGTTTGTCAGCTGCATTCATTCTGCGAATTTTCCGATAGCTTTCTTGCGGTATCTTATTGACGTTAAAAATACCTAGCAAGCAATTTATCTGCTATTCGTTATGATTCATCCCCGGCAGAATGCGGGCTACGCTCAGGTTTCACTCTCCGGGGTCGGGGTAATGGGATCGTCTGACACACGCGCACTGGTGCGATTTCTCCCCGCTTTTTTGGAACGATAGAGATGATCGTCTGCTTCGGCCATCAGCCTGTTGAAGACTTCGGTCAACTGCCACGATGCCGCCTTTCCGCTTCCGAGACCAATACTCACGGTCAGATAGAGCGTTTGCTGGCGCCAGGTAAACGGATGAGCGGCAATGGTGAGTCTGATACGTTCCGCCAGCGCAAAGCCGTGCTGCGCGTCACCGGTGTTCACCACAACCGCGAACTCTTCTCCGCCCATACGCGCCACCATACCGTCGTCTCCGACAACCTGCTGAACCTCGCGGGCAAACGCGGCCAGCACGCGATCGCCACACTCATGCCCATAGTTATCATTGATGCTTTTGAAGTAATCGATATCCAGCAGCATCACGGTCAGAAAACGTGTCTGCCGCTGCGCCTCTTCCCGCTTTAACGCCTCATAGAGCCCGGAGCGTGAATAAACGTGGGTCAGAAAATCATAATCCGCGCGCAACGACACCTGACGGATGAGCGAATTAATGGCCGCCATACTGACGGAGACCATAACCGGACAGATCGCCATGGTGGCAATCCCCAGCCGGGCGGAGAACATCATCGGGGTAGAGAGCGGCGTGCCCACGGCGATATTGATAATGGAGTTAGCGACCAGAACGATCTCCAGACCGCCGGTCAGAAACGTCAGCAGACAGGTCGCGGGCAAGGAGTAGCGGACCGCACACCAGATCAGCGCCGGCAGCGGAAAGGCAAGGCTTCCCGCCCCGCCAATCACCACCGATGCCATCACCGAGACAATCAGCGCAATGACCGGTAAAAGTTGCTCCAGACGCAGTCTTAATGCCCGCGTCGGCATACTGACCGTGAGCATGCAGGGTAAAATGAGCACGCCGGTTGAGAACTGCTCGCTGAACCAGTCGGCAAACAGCGGCCAGAAGGTATGGCTGTCGATCCCCACCGACCCGGTTGCGCCGAGCAGCGCACATAATAAGGCGGCGATAAGACAATAATTGAACAGCCGCAGCGCATTAATGGGATCGGGGGTTTTCTTCATCAACCGCTTATCACGCACCACCAGCAATGCGACAACGACGATAAAGACCATATTCGACAGGTTGATGACCACCGAGGCCATTCCCCAGTTGGTGGTGACCGCGTCGTACATCAGCATGGCGACATACGACACCGCGTAGTTATGCAGGCGATTGAGATAGGTAAAACGGGCAAAGACGCCCGCCATCACGCCATTCAGCGGCCAGAACAGCGACAAGGCTTCGACCAGACGTAATTCCGCACCGATAAAGTAGAACAAGGTGGTGAGAATAAAGATACCCGCCGCATTACGCAGTGGGGATTCAGGGCGAAAAAGCGTGAAGGCAGCGGGGTCTGAACGCATTAAATATCATTCCATATAATAACTTATGGCAACTAACTGACCCGTCACCACGCGGGGGATCTCATAGCGTGCATCTATAACACAATTACAACAGGATCAGCACCCATCAACATCAGGCGTTCATCTGCAACACCAGCCAGTGGTGGATCACGCCGACGATATAGTGCTGTTGCTGCGCGGTGAGCTGAACACCTTGCGGAATGTTGTGCCATTTCGCCAGACAGCCGCGACAGCAGGTGGCGGTCGCGTGCTGGGCAATAAACACCGGATGGCCGCGCATGGGGGTCTGTTTACCGTCGTTGACGGGGTGCGCGGGGGCAAGACGCTTCGCAATAAAGTCGGCAGCATGCTGGTCAATGGTATCGGCACCTTTGTCCCAGCAGTACTGTCCTTCTTTTGTGCCTAAGCGAAAGCGCGACCGAAAGGTCGATCGCGCCAGACGAGAAAAAAGAGGATCCAGGTCAGACATCAGTAAACGGAACGTCCCAGGCGTTGGGTCAGTTTCTCCAGAACCGCCACACCGGCCAGTGAATTACCCGTCTCATCCAGCTCCGGGCTCCAGACAGCAATAGCCATCTCATGCGGTACAATGGCAACCACCCCACCCCCGACGCCCGACTTGGCCGGAAGACCGACGCGCCAGGCAAATTCGCCCGCGTTCTGATACATCCCGCTTGTCGCCATCAGGGCATTGACCTGACGCGCCTGCATAGGTGAAACCACCTCCTGATCGAGATGCGGTGCGTGCCCCTGGTGAGCAAGGAACAGGAAGGTCTGCGCCAGCTCCACGCAGCTCATTTTCAGCGCGCAGTAGTGGAAATAGTTTTGCAGTACGGTCGCCACATCATTATGGAAATTGCCGAACGATTTCATCAACCAGGCAATGGCGGCATTACGCGCAGAGTGCTCGAACTCCGAACGGGCGACCACTGAATCATAAGCAATATCGTCAACGCCTGAGAGCTGGCGAACAATTTCAAGCATGCGCTGGCGTGGCGCGCTAAGACGGCTTTGCAGCATATCGCAGACCACCAGCGCCCCGGCGTTGATAAAGGGGTTACGCGGTTTACCCTGTTCAATTTCAAGCTGTAGCAGAGAGTTAAACGGCTGCCCGGAGGGATCTTTACCCACCCGTTGCCAGATCTCCTCTTCCTCGTACTGTCGCATGGCCGCAACCAGACTTAGCACTTTCGAAATAGACTGGATGGAAAAACGTTCCGTGGCGTCACCGGCCTGGTAACGCTGACCGTCTATCGTACAAATTGCAATTCCCAGCTTATTCCCGCTGACCGAGGCAAGGGCCGGAATATAGTCGGCAACCTTTCCTTTTCCAAGTAACGGACGAACCTGCGCCAGAATCTCGTCCAGCATCTCATTATGGATGACCGCAGCCACTCTCTTTGCTCCTTGCCCTCAGGCTAAAACGGGCTGCGAGTATAACAGACGCTTATGTGTTGCGTCAGGCACTGAGACGAAAACGCGAAACCGCCTGCAATAAAAGATCCGACTGTTTGTGCAGGCGCTCAGAGGCATCGGACGCGTCAGAGACAAGGCTGTCGGTCTGCCGCGACACCTGATTCAGCGCCTGAAGCTGACGCGTCATCTGATGAATACTCTCCCCCTGACTCAGCGTGGCCGCGGAGATCTCATTCAGCAAACTGCTTAATGTTCCCACCAGGCCCGTGACCTGCTGCAGGTTATCTTCCAGACGGTTAACGGCCCGTGACCCGTCTTCGATCCCCTGAAGGGAACGGTTGATAAGCTCCTGAATGGTTTGCGTCGAATGGCTGCTCTTCCTCGCCAGCAGCCCCACTTCACGAGCGACAACGGCAAACCCGCGCCCCTGGTTTCCCGCGTGAGCCGCTTCAATTGCTGCATTCAGCGCCAGAATGTTGGTCTGAAACGCGACGCTGTCGATCATGGCCACGATCCCCCGCATCTCTGAGGATCGGTCGACGATCGCCTGCATCGACGCATTGACGGTCGACATCATCTGATCCCCTCCCGCCGCGGCCTGGCGCGCCTCATCCGCCCGCGAGCTGGCAAGCTTCGCATAGCCCGTGTTGCCTTCCACGTGGGTTTCCAGGGTCGCGATATGCGCCGTCACGTCTTCCAGCTCTTTGGCCTGACGCGCCGACTGGTGATACAGCTTTTGATTACCCTGCGCCAGTGCGCCAATGTTTTCCACCATGGCGGTGGTCGCATCGCTGACCTGGGTCACCAGCTGCTGTAGCCCGTTCTGCATGGTGGCAATACTGTCGCTGAGCTGTGCAATTTCACGGTTAAAACGCGTCACGCCAGGAGGGGTACCGGAGAGATCGCCCGCGGCCAGCCGGTTGATATGCGCAATCAAGCGCCGCAACGGGGTAATCACCCATCGGGACATCCCGAACCAGACGGCAACCGCAATAGCGAGCAACAGAACAGGCGCAAGCAGGAACAGCGTTTGCAGACCGGAGAGCTGCGCAATCAACGACTGACGCCCTTTGAGCGCCTGCTTCTCGCTTGCTTGCTGATAGCGGGCATAGTTGTCATTAAAGTCGGTCTGAAACGCCTGCGCCGGCACGGCAAAAAACGCATCGATGGTGTTGGTTTTCACCAGCCCTTCCGCCTGCTCTTTTATCGCGCCGTAAAAAAGCTGATAGCTGTTAACCAGGGCGTCATCTTTTGGCGGATTAAGCGCCAGCCAGGCATTCCACGCCTGCTGCGAAACGGCCAGCGCCTTTTGCGCGTCGTCCATCAGGCTGTGCCAGCTGCCCTCGGAGCCGGTCTCTTTATCCTGCATAAACCAGACGCCGGAGCGGTTAAGCAGATCGCTTGCGGCCAGCAGGGAAACGCGAGCCAGATCCAGCTTGCTCTGCTGCTGGTACGCCAGCAGGTTTTGCTGCTCGTTGCGTTGCGCTTCCTTAAGGGAGGCATTGAGCAGGAACGACGAGGAGAGTTGCAGGGCGGAAAAGAGGCCGATAATACAAAAGATACCGGTCAGCAGGCCAAACTGGCGGGGGATAATGCGCTGCGCAATACGACGATGAATTTGCGTTAGGTTCATAATTTTCTTCAGTAACAAGACGTTAGACGCGTGCGAGTCTACGAAACGAAAATGACAGAACCATTGCAGAGAAATGACAGAGGCCCTCGTCGTCAGGGCCTCTGTAAGGATGGCGGTTACACTCTGTTCTTCCACACCGTCTGCACGTTACAAAACTCGTGCAAACCAAAGTGGGAAAGCTCACGGCCAAAACCACTTTTCTTCACGCCGCCAAAGGCCACGCGCGCGTCA
This sequence comes from Enterobacter cloacae complex sp. 2022EL-00981, assembly GCF_028737495.1. NCBI lineage: Bacteria > Pseudomonadati > Pseudomonadota > Gammaproteobacteria > Enterobacterales > Enterobacteriaceae > Enterobacter > Enterobacter cloacae complex sp. 2022EL-00981. The sequence goes on along the minus strand of NZ_JAQZRK010000002.1, from coordinate 185,426 downwards.
CTGGCGCTAAAGCCATTGATAAACACTCCGCCGCACTCCAGCTCGCGGGCGAATTTTCCGGCCAGCGCTTCGTTGGCGGTAAACACCGTGGCAGAGAGACCAAAGTCGCTGTCGTTGGCAAGCTGCAGGGCATGTTCCGCATCCTTCGCCACCGTAATCGCCGCAACCGGACCAAACAGCTCCTGACGGAAGGCGGTCATTGTCGGGGTGACATGGCTCAGCACGGTTGGCGCGTAATAGTTGCCCTCCCCGCTGATTTTCTCGCCGCCCAGCAGCAGCGTGGCCCCTTCCGCGAGCGTGGCCTGCACCTGCTGATGCAGTTCGTCACGCAGATCGAAACGCGCCATCGGGCCAATATCATTCTCTTCCCGATCCGGTGCTCCCATCTTCAGCGCCGTAACCGCCGCAACAAAACGCCGGGTAAAGTCATCGGCAATACCCTCTTCGATAATAAAGCGCTTTGCCGCCGCGCAAACCTGCCCGGTGTTCTGATAACGTCCCGTGACAGCCGCGCGAACGGCCAGATCCAGATCGGCATCATTCAGCACGATAAACGGATCGGAGCCGCCCAACTCCAGAACGCATTTTTTCAGCGCCGCTCCCGCCTGAGCCCCTATCGCCGCACCTGCACGCACGCTACCGGTGACGGTGACCGCTGCAATACGACGATCGTTGATCGCCTGGCTCACGCCATCATTGGTGGCATTCACCCAGCCAAAGACGCCTTGCGCAATACCGGCATCAGCAAAGATTTGCCCAATCAGCTCTGCAGAACCCAGGACGTTCGGTGCGTGTTTGAGCAGATAGCTGTTACCTGCCAGCAGGATCGGCACCGCACCGCGCAGTACCTGCCAGAGCGGGAAGTTCCACGGCATTACCGCAAGAATCGGCCCCAGCGGACGGTATTCAATGACCGCGTTTTGGTTTTCCACCAGCGTGGGCTCCGCACGCAGCATCGCCGGGCCATGTTCCGCATACCAGTCGCACAGACCCGCAGATTTGGCCACTTCCGCCCGCGCCTGCACAATCGGCTTGCCCATTTCCCGGGAGATCATTTGCGCCATCTCTTCCCCACGCTGGCGCAGTGCTGCCCCCAGGTCGCGCAGTTTTTGTGCCCGGTGAGAGACGCTTTCTCCTCGCCACTGGCGAAAACCGGCATCAGCAAGGGCGATTGCCTGTTCGACCTCTTCGGATGTGGCCCAGGGATAGGCGGCCAGCGTCTCGCCTGTCGCCGGGTTAACAGAGAGGGCATGCGTAGCAGATGAATAAGTCATGATGTTCTCCACGTAATATCGGTTGATTGATTGTGGCCCACTCTGCTATTTCTTAAAAATGAATAATACTAACCACCTTATTCACGAATCGAGAATGCTATGGATTTAACTCAGCTTGAAATGTTTAACGCCGTTGCCCTGACCGGCAGCATTACCCAGGCGGCGCAGAAGGTGCATCGCGTTCCGTCTAACCTCACCACCCGCATCCGCCAGCTTGAGGCCGATCTCGGCGTTGAGTTGTTTATCCGGGAGAGCCAGCGTTTGCGCTTATCTCCCGCCGGGCACAACTTTCTGCGCTACAGCAAGCAAATCCTGGCGCTGGTTGACGAGGCGCGCATGGTCGTCGCCGGTGATGAGCCGCAGGGGTTATTTGCCCTTGGCGCCCTGGAGAGCACCGCCGCCGTGCGGATCCCGGAAAGTCTGGCGGCGTTTAACCAGCGCTATCCGCGCATTCAGTTCGCGCTCTCTACCGGCCCGTCCGGAACGATGATTGACGGCGTTCTGGAAGGCACCTTAAGCGCGGCGTTTGTCGACGGGCCACTTTCACACCCGGAGCTGGAAGGCATGCCGGTCTACCGGGAAGAGATGATGCTGGTCACCCCCGCCGGACATGCGGAGGTGACGCGCGCCGCTCAGGTAAGCGGCAGCGATGTCTACGCGTTTCGCGCAAACTGTTCGTATCGACGTCATCTGGAAAGCTGGTTTCACGCAGACCGCGCCACGCCCGGGCGGATCCATGAGATGGAGTCGTATCACGGTATGCTCGCCTGCGTGATTGCAGGGGCGGGTATTGCGTTAATGCCCCGCTCCATGCTGGAGAGCATGCCGGGGCATCATCAGGTAGAGGCGTGGCCGCTGGCGGAGAACTGGCGCTGGCTGACCACCTGGCTGGTGTGGCGTCGTGGGGCGATGACCCGCCAGCTCGAAGCGTTTATAGCGCTGCTAAACGAACGTCGACAACCAGAGCCTTCTCCATAAACAGGCTCAGCGGATCGTCGACATACGGCGCAAACGCCGGACGGCGTTCATATCCGCACTGTTCATACAGGCGAATGGCGGCGTGTTGCTTGATCCCTGTCTCCAGGCGCACGGTGTGGCAGTGACGACTCAGGGCTTCATCCTCAAGGGCAGCAAGCAGCTTCTCGCCCAGATGTTGCCCGCGATGGGTCGGATCGATATAGACCCGTTTCATCTCGCCGGTACCGTCGCCATTAAGCACCACGGCGCCACATCCCACGGCCTGCAGCTGCGGGTCGCGAATGATCATCAGGATAAGCGAGGCTTCAGGCAGCGCAGCCAGATCGAGCAGATGATTGCTTTCAGCGGGATAGAGTTCGCTCTGATAACGGTCAAGCGCCGCGATCAGCTTGAGGATGTCCGGATGACGGGCAGATTCAGAGGTAATGGAATACATGGCAGGCTCCTTGCTTTTTTTGTGAGGCCAGGCTTCAACATAGCGTCTGCCATCTGTTCGGACTTCATAGTTTTAACTTATGTCATGACGCCAGCGTCAGGCGGGTCTCAAGCTGTTCCAGCTGGGTCCGGGCCGCTTCATCCAGCCTGCTGTCGGTGACGATATCCGTCAGGGTGTTCAGGTGCGCCACATTAAACAGCGACCAGGCACCGTATTTAGAGCTGTCTGCCAGCAGCACCCGGCGTTTTGCATTGGCTATTAAATCCCGCTTCAGCGCGGCCTTCTCTTCCGTAGGCGACGTGATACCGCGGGTAATATCCCAGCCATTACAGCTGACAAAAGCCACATCAGGCCAGACATTCTGCAACAGCCGACGCCCGTGCTCACCAATACAGGACTGGCTCGAATCATCGATACGGCCGCCAATGATCGTCACTTCAATCTGTTTAAACTCAGAGAGAAACAGCGCAATGTGCAGATCGCTGGTGATGACGCGAAGCGGCAGATGCGTGAGCTGACGCGCGAGTTCAATCATTGTGGTACCGGCATCCAGCACAATGGCATCCCCCGCTTTCACAAAACTCGCGGCCGCGCTGGCGATGGCATGTTTTTCTGCCAGACTGCGCTGCATTTTTTCGGACGTGGTCGGCTGGGAAGGAATAAACCGGTTAAGAGTAACGCCTCCGTGGGTACGGCTGATGACGCCCTCCTGGTCAAGCTTAATCAGGTCGCGGCGGATCGTCGCCGGTGAGGCATCGGTGATCGCCACCAGCTGATCCACCGTGACCAGGTTGTGCCCTTTGAGGTAATCCATTATCTGCTCTAACCGGTTATATCCCTTCATATTATTCCCGTGTAATTTGCATAGCCAACTGAATAGACACCGTCATGCTCTCCGACCTGGCTTTACCGGTCCATGCAATATCGAACGCGGTTCCGTGGTCTGCAGAGGTGCGGATAAACGGCAATCCGGCGGTGATATTCACCCCGTCGTAAAAGCCGAGCAATTTTAGCGGAATATGCCCCTGATCGTGATACATCGCAACGACCATGTCATACATTCCTTCGTGGCATTGCATAAATACCGTATCCGGCGGGCACGGTCCGGTGACGTTGACCCCCTGCGCCTTCATCGCCGCAACGGCCGGGCCAACAATCGTGATCTCTTCATCGCCAAACAGGCCATTTTCTCCCGCATGCGGGTTCACGCCCGCAACCGCAATACGAGGTGCGCTAAAGCCCACCCGCTTCAGGAAGGTATCCGCAATGCCGATGACGGTTTTTACCCGATCCTGATTGAGCGTATCAAGGAATTTACGCAGCGCAATATGGGTCGTGATATGAATGACCTTCAGCCGATCGGTGTACAGCACCATAGCGTAGTCTTTGCTGTGCGTCAGATGGGCCAGCAGCTCGGTATGCCCGGGGTAGTGATGTCCGGCCAGATGCAGCGCTTCTTTATTCAGTGGCGCCGTGGCAACCGCTTTCACGTCCCCCGCCATCGCCAGTTCCGTCGCGCGCTTCACGCAGCGATAGGCTAAATCCCCCGCCTGAGCCTGGACCACGCCGGGCTTCAGGGCATCAGGGTCGGCCAGCGGTTCGTCCAGCACGTTAATCACGTTGGGTGCGAAACGGGCCTCGCTAACCTGCCTGATGATATGGATGTCAGCCTGCCCCACGATCCCATCATCCAGCACCCGCCTGAGCGTGCGGGCACAGCCCACCACGACAACCGGGGCTCCCGTTAATTCGCTCCCGGTGAGGGATTTGATAATGATCTCCGGGCCAATGCCCGCCGGGTCACCCATGGTTACAGCAATAATGTTAGTCACTCAGTCTCTCCTCGATAAAATGCAACACCTCAAGCAGCGTCTCTTCTTTTCCGAAGCCCCCTGCTTTGGTCATTACCGGCTGGTGCCAGGCACAACCCAGAAATTTGCCGTAAGGGACGCATCCTGCGACGCGCCCTGTTATTTCAAATCCTTGCGCATCAAGCGCACTGGCGACGGCCATTGCCACATCGCCGCCTGAGACATACAACGCATCCGGCGGACATGCCGTCAGTGCCTCTCGGGTAATCTCTCCCAGGAAGGCGCAGATCGTTTCACCCAGTTCGGTCCGGGTCATTTGATACTGCGCGCAAAGCCGTTCAACCTGATGTCGCGCCTCATGGTCCGGGCAGGTATGAACGATGCAGTGACGGCCCGCCTTCAGGGCCTGCGTGATGCGCATGAGCACGCTCGCCGTCTCCCCCTTCAGCACATCATTAACATCAATAAATACCGACGAAACCGCAGGCTCTGCAGCGGCCAGCGCAATCTGACGTTGAGCGATCTCACTCATTGATCCCACCACCGCCAGCAGCTGCTGACGCTTCACGGGGGCGAGATGGCGTGCCAGCGCATCACATAACCCGGCAGACCCGACCAGCAGCGGTGTCTGCGGGCAGGTCAGCGCGGCGGCAATAATGGCGTCCAGATCCTCGTCACACTGGGCATCGACAATGAGCCACTCCGTTCCCTGCGCCAGTTCGGCTGCCAGCGTGTTTACCGTCACGGATTGACAACTCACGTCGGTAAACAGGTCAGCAATCGTGGCAGACGGGACGGGCGTTTTCGGATCGCTGGCGAATTCGGTTTCATCCACCGGAATGCCGTTCACCAGACACCTGCCGTGGCGTGTGATCCGCCCTGCCGCGGGATATGCTGGCGCCACAATCACCTGCCGTTTGCCGCTTACTGCCTTAAGGACGCCTGTTTCTGCCCCTACATTGCCGCGCAGCGTGGAATCAATCTTTTTGATGAGCCAGTGCGCATCCGCAATATCCGCCCCCAGTACGGCCACTTTTTCGGCCGCCTCTGGTGCCCGCAGCGCACGGGAATCGGTATTAATAACCAGTGCATCCACCGGCTGGGTAAAGGGGGTGTGGAATGCCACGCTGACCTTCTTACCGCTCAGCGCCAGGCTGACACCCGCATCGTTTGCCCCGGTAAAGTCATCTGCAACGACAACGACGTCTCTGAACAGGTTGTTTTCTTTCATTCCCACTCCGGGCTCGTTTTTCCTGTTAATGATTATATTCAATCATGATTGATTATATGTGAGCAAGATCAAGTTAATCAGTTTGCGAATAAATTATAAATTTAGCCACACGATGACCATGAAGCGTCTTAATTGAGCGAATTTAATCATGGACACAAAGACAGGAGAAAAGCGTGGTTACCCTCAACAGCACCATTATTAGCGGCGCAAATGCGCTCGCCGCCATCAGGCCATTACTCACCGATAACGCGCAGCTCTTGCTGGTTACGGACGGCAACATTGCGCGTCTGGAGGCGGCAACACAGATCCGTTCAATTCTTGAAGAGGGCAACCGCCGCGTCACGGTGATTGACACGGTGCCGCCTGAACCCTCCCACCACGATGTCAGCCAGTTGCTCGCGAGGTTAAACTGCGGATCGTTTGATGTCGTGGTCGGGATCGGCGGCGGCAGCGTACTGGATGTGGCGAAACTGCTCTCCGTGCTTTGTCACCCGCTGTCACCGGGGCTGGACAGCCTGCTGGCAGGGGTAAAACCGGTGGCACGCATCTCCTCACTTCTGATCCCCGCCACCGCCGGAACCGGGTCAGAAGCCACGCCGAACGCTATTCTGGCGATACCGGAGCAAAACACGAAGGTCGGTATTATCTCTCCGGTCCTGCTGCCCGATTACGTCGCCCTGCTGCCGGAACTGACCACCAGCATGCCCGCGCATATTGCCTCCTCCACCGGCATCGATGCCCTGTGCCATCTGATTGAGTGCTTCACCGCCACGGTCGCCAACCCGGTCAGCGATAATGCGGCGTTGACCGGGCTCGCTAAGCTGCTGAAGAACATTGAAACGGCCTGCGCTGAGCCGGGCAACCTGCTGGCAAAGCTGGAAATGCTGTGGGCCTCTTATTACGGCGGGGTCGCGATTGCGCATGCCGGCACACACCTGGTTCACGCCCTGTCTTATCCGCTTGGCGGGAAATATTACCTACCGCACGGCGTGGCCAACGCCATTCTTCTGGCGCCCTGCATGAGGGTGGTTCGTCCCCACTGCGTGACAAAATTTGCGCAGGTCTGGGATCTCGTGCCAGGCGCGGACAGCAGCCTGTCCGATGACGAAAAATCTCACGCGCTGGTGGAGTACTTTGCCGCGCTGGTTCGTCGGCTCAACCTGCCGGACAACCTTGAGTCCCTGGGCGTGCCGCGCGAAGACATCGCTTCCCTGAGCGATGCCGCCCTGAACGTTAAACGGTTAATGAACAATGCCCCCTGTCAGGTGAATCACGACGAGGTGCAGGCGATTTACCGGACACTGTTTCCTGAACATGCATAGTCAAGGAGTAAGAAATGCGTAACAACATCAAGGGCGTGCTGACGGCCATCGTCACCCCCTTTGACGCGGAAGGCGAACTCAACCTTCCCGGCTTAACGCGGCAGGTTGCCCGGCAGCTGGACGCCGGAAACGGCATTTTTTGCGGCGGAACCAACGGCGAGTTTTTTGTCCTGAACGAAGCGGAAAAAATCGCGGTCACCCGGACCTGTGTGGAAACCGTCGCCGGACGCGCGCCCGTCGTGGCGCATATTGGCGAAATCTCCACCCGCGACACCATCCGGCTGGGAAAACAGATCGCCGCGCTGGGTGTGGATGCGGTTTCCGTCATCACCCCTTACTTCGTGCCGCTGAAACAGTCTGAACTCATCGCACACTACATCGCCGTCGCTGACGCGCTAACCGTACCGGTTTTTCTGTACAACATTCCGGCGCGGACCGGCAACACCCTTGAGCCCGCCACGGTACGGGCGCTGGCCGAACACCCCAACATTTCAGGTATTAAAGACAGTGCCGGGAGCTATGAAAGCCTGCGTGGTTTCCTCAACGCAGTAAGCGACATTGACGGGTTCGACGTGCTGAACGGACCAGATTCACTGATCCATCAGGGCTTCGTCGAGGGATGTTCAGCCTGTATTTCCGGGCTGGCAAACGTGGCGCCAGCGGCGATCAACGCCATCTGGTCACGCTTTAACGCGGGTGATGTTGAAGGTTCCCGGCAGGCGCAGGAGCGCGTCACCCGGCTCCGCACCGAGCTCTACAGCGTGGCGTTTTCCCCTGCCGCCGTTAAAAAGGCCCTGCAAATCATGGGCGAGGATGTCGGAGAGAGTCGCTATGCCGTGGCGTTTAGCGAGCAGCAGTGCCAACAGATTCGCCAGATAGTGACAACGTCACTTAGCTAAACGGCGTTGGTTTCGTCAATAAGAATACCGGGTACCTCAGGTGCCCAGGATTCACACGCCCTGAAGAGAGGCAAAGATGAATAATTTTACCGCTGAAGATACCCTGATCATTGTGGGCATAGTCATTGCCTACATCCTGTTCACCACCTGGCTGACCTTCCGGATCCGCAGTAAAAACTCCGGGGACTTTATGGAAGGCTCCCGTGCGATGCCGGCGTTTATTGTCGGGATCCTGCTGATGTCTGAGTATATCGGCGCTAAATCCACCATCGGCACCGCGCAGGCGGCGTTTGAGGACGGGTTTGCTGCGTCATGGTCCGTCATCGGGGCCGCGATTGGTTTCCCGCTTTTTGGCCTGTTGCTGGTAAAACGCATATACAACACCGGGAAAATCACCATCTCGGGTGCGATTGCTGAAAAGTACGGTAACAGCACCAAAAACATTATCTCCCTCATCATGATCTACGCCCTGCTGTTGGTGAATGTGGGGAATTACGTCAGCGGCGCAGCAGCCATTTCTACCGTACTGAAAGTCAATCTGCCCGTTGCCGCTTTCATTACGGCTATCGTCAGTACCTTCTATTTCGCCTTCGGCGGCATGAAAGGCGTGGCGTGGGTAACCGTGCTGCACAGTGCGCTGAAATACTTCGGCATTCTGGCCATCATGGGCTTTGCGTTATCCAAAACCGGCGGTTTCACGCCGATGATCGAAAACATGCCGGACTTCTACTGGACCTGGGATGGCAACATCGGCGCGTCGACCATTTTCGCATGGCTCATCGGCACCATTGGCTCCATCTTCTGCACTCAGTTTGTGATCCAGGCCATCTCATCCACTAAAGATGTTAAATCGGCTAAACGCTCCACCTGGGTCGCGTTCTTCTTCTGCCTGCCGATCGCGCTGGCCATTGCGGTGATTGGCGTGGCGGCAAAATACCTGCATCCGGAGATCGACAGCCTGTATGCGATGCCGATTTTCCTGCAGGATATGAACCCGTGGCTGGCCGGTCTGGTCACCACCTCTCTGGTGGCGTCCATCTTCGTCAGCGTCAGTACCGTGGCGCTCGCCATTGCCTCCCTGGTGGTAAAAGATTTCTACGTGCCGATGCGCAACCCGACCCCCGAGCAGGAGTTTAAAGCTACCCGCTGGATCTCCCTGCTGATTGGTTTCCTGCCGCTGATTTTTGTTCTGCTGGTGCCTGAAGTCCTGAAGCTGTCGTTCTTTACCCGCGCCATTCGTCTGTCGATTTCCGTCGTGGCGGTCATCGCATTCTACGCCCCGTTCTTCCGCAGTACCCGCGGAGCCAATGCTGGGCTGATCGGCGCCTGCGTCGTGACCTCTGTCTGGTATCTGCTGGGCGATCCGTTTGGCATTAACAATATGTACATCGCCCTGCTGACCCCTGCGGTCATCATGGTCATCGACCGTCTCATTCCGGGAAAGGCACAGGGTAAAGCGCCAACCCCCGTTGAAAACAATGGAGTCTGATATGTCTGTAACCGTAACCCGCGACGGGATTATTCGCCCACAACAGGATACGCGCGTGGAGGCGGCCATGCTGCCTTCCGCCTGCCCACAAAACCACGCGGCAAATCTGCTGCCGCTGCCGGATGGTTCGCTGATGTGCGTCTGGTTTGGCGGTACCCAGGAGGGTATTGCGGATATCTCTGTGTGGGGTTCGCGCCTGTCACCGGGAAGCCAGCAGTGGAGTGAGGCAGAAAAACTGTCGGATGATGCCACGCGCTCCGAACAGAACCCGGTTTTGTTCCTGGCACCCGATAACGTGCTGTGGCTGCTGTGGACCGCGCAAATGTCCGGCAACCAGGACACCGCTATTGTGCGCTATCGCCAGTCCCGGGATCTGGGTAAAACCTGGGGGGGCATCGCGACCCTGCTCGATAAACCCGGCACCTTTATTCGTCAGCCGATTGTCGTGCTGGAGAACGGGAACTGGCTGCTGCCGGTGTTTTACTGCCGCACCCGGCCGGGTGAGAAATGGGTCGGTAACGATGACATCAGCGCGGTGAAAATCTCCGAAGACGGGGGCAAAACCTGGCGTGATGTCGAGGTGCCGGACAGCCTGGGCTGCGTCCATATGAATATCACCCCGCTGCGCAATGGCACCCTGATTGCCCTGTTCCGCAGCCGCTGGGCGGATAACATTTATTACAGCCAGTCAACGGACAACGGCGAAAGCTGGTCCGTGCCGGAGCCCACGGTATTACCTAACAACAACTCCTCTATCCAGGTGACAACGCTTGCCAGTGGCGAGCTGGCGCTGGTGTTTAACCTCATGAGCGCCGCCGGGGCGCAGGAGCGTCGCACCTCGCTGTACGATGAAATTGACGATGGCGATGGTCGTAAAGAGCCTGTTGTGACCCACGGTCGAACCGCCTTCTGGGGTGCCCCACGTGCGCCAATGACCGTCGCCATTTCGCCGGACGGAGGCAAAAGCTGGCCGTGGCAACGGCATCTGGACGAGGGAGATGGCTACTGCATGACTAACAACTCTCTGGAGAAACTGAACCGTGAGTTTTCCTATCCGAGCATTAAACAGAGTCCGGATGGCAGCCTGCATATCGCCTACACCTACTTTCGTCAGGCCATAAAATACGTGCGGGTGACGCCCGAGTGGGTCAAGGAGTCAGCATGATTATCGGACATCTCGACGCCCTGCCGCTGGCAGGGTTACCACCAGTGTTGTTTGCCCTGCTGTCCCGCCCGGACTGCACGCTGGAGGCGCTTAGCGAACGCGACGACGGCCGCTGGCAGCCGGACAATGCCCCCTGGTTTTGCCAGATTGGTCCGGCGCAGACGCAGCCGCGCGCGGAGCGGCATACGGAGTACCATCACCAGTGGGCGGATATTCAGGTTGTGCTGGCGGGAGAAGAACTTATCTATGCCGGCGCGCGCCCTGTTGGCAAGCCGGATGACGAAGAGCGTAAAGCGGACCTGTTCATTGCCAGCTCATCGGCACACAGCGTCGGGATCCGCCTTGGCGCGGGTGACTTTGCGGTCTTTTATCCTGGAGAACCACACCAGGCGCTGTGCGCCAGCGGCGCGCCGATGACCGTGCGCAAAGCGGTGTTTAAAGTTCCTCGTTCAATGCTGGAGGTCTGACATGCGTCACGCCGTCGTGACCGGAGCCAGCTCCGGAATTGGTGAGGCCATCGTTAAGCGTTTACTGGCGGAAGGCTGGCAGGTCACCGGACTCAGCCGCCGCGCCGTGATGCCGGATACCCTTGGCTTTACGGGGTTACGCGTGGATATCACCGACCCTGAGGCGCTGAACAGCGCCCTGCACGCCATCGCGACACCGCAGGCGGTGATCCACGCCGCCGGGATGATGGCCGCCGCCCCACTGGGGCAACTGGAAAGCAGGGTTGGCGCGTCACTGTGGCAACTGCACGTTCAGGCCTGCGAAGCCCTGTTTAACCATTTCGCGCCCGCTATGGCCGCCGGTGGACGATTTGTGGCGATTGGCAGCAGAACCTCCCGCGGGGCGGCAGGTCGTTCGCAGTATGTTGCCACCAAGGCGGCGATGACAGGGATGGTCAGAAGCTGGGCGGCGGAACTGGCCCCGCGTGGGATCACCGCGAACGTGGTCGCGCCGGGCGCCACCCAAACGCCGATGCTTAGCGCACCGGGGCGAGAAAGTTCACCGCCTGCCTGTCCGCCCATCGGCCGTCTTATCACGCCAGAAGAGGTCGCGGGGCTGGTGAATTTCTTGCTCAGCGATGAAGCCGCCGCCATCACCGGCCAGGAGATGGTGATATGCGGCGGCGCCTCGCTCAGCTAGCGCAGGAAGATACGCCCTTTCAGATAGAGCGTCGCCTGGCCGCCAATCAGCACACGGTCGCCCTTCAGTTCGCAGCGCAGATCCCCGCCACGGTACGAAACCTGGCGGGCGTTCATCGACGTTTTGCCCAGCTTCTCGCTCCAGTACGGTATCAGCATGCTGTGCGTCGATCCGGTGACCGGATCTTCCGGTACCCCTTCGCCCGGGCAGAAGAAGCGGCTGACGAAGTCATACTCCTCTCCTGGTGCCGTCACGCAGACCATTTTCCCCAGCGGCGCCATCGCTGCAATATCCGGGGTTAAGGCTTCCACCTGTTGCTGGCTCTCCAGCACCACCATGTAATCCCGTCCGACGCGGACCTCTTTAGCCTGGGCTATCCCCAGCGCGCTGAACAGGCCTGGCGGTGGATTGTCAACCATCTCGGTCGACCACGCAGGGAAATTGAGCGTCAGCCAGTCGCCGCTGCGTTTCACCGTCAGCTCACCCACGAAGCGCGTGGTGAAGGTGATTTCGGTATGCGGATAATCAAGGTATTCGAAAATCACGTGGGACGCCGCCAGCGTGGCGTGGCCGCACAGATTAATTTCATGCAGCGTAGTGAACCAGCGCAGCTCGAAGCCGGTGTCGGTACGCACGAAGAAGGCTGTTTCGGACTGGTTATGCTGTTGCGCCATTTTGAGCAGCGTCTCATCCGAAAGCCACTCTTCCAGCGGGCATACCGCCGCGGCATTGCCGCCAAAAGCCCTGTCGCTGAAGGCATCCACCAGATAAAAATCAATTTCCTGCATTGTCTTTTCCTCTGTTGTTATAGGTATCTAGCGCAGAAAAACTGTGCCTTTCAAATAGCATGACGCCTGTCCGCTCATCAGCACGCGCGAGCCTTTTAGCTCGCACCGCACGTCGCCGCCCCGCGCGGAAACCTGACGGGCAAACATCGTCGTTTTACCCAATTTTTCGCTCCAGTAAGGAATGAGCATGGTATGTGCAGAGCCGGTCACCGGATCTTCCCAGACGGCAACGCCGGGGGAGAAAAAGCGGCTGACGAAATCGTAATCCCCGTCGCCCCGCGCCGTAACGGCAACCTTATGTTCGCCAGGCGTCATGGCTGAAATTGTCGGTGCGAGCGCTTCAACCTGCTGGCGATCTTCCAGCACCACCACCCATGCGCGGCCTTTGCGGGCTTCAACGTAGCGGCGGATACCGAGCGCCGCGAGCATCTCCGGCGGGGGCGTCTCTTCATGCGTGGGACATGCCGGGAAATCCAGCGTCAGCCACTCCCCCTCCCGGCTCACCGTCAGGCGGCCAGAGGCTGTTTCGAAGTGGATCCGCGAGTCAGGATAGTCCAGCTCATTGAACAGAACGTACGCCGCAGCAAGCGTGGCGTGACCGCAAAGATTAACTTCGGTCAGCGTGGTAAACCAGCGTAGCTCAATGCCCCCTTTCGTACAGACGAAAAATGCGGTTTCCGACTGATTATGCTGTTGCGCCATTTTCAGTAACGTTTCGTCCGGCAGCCACGCCTTGAGCGGGCAAACGGCAGCCGGATTTCCGCCAAATGACACATTGCTAAACGCATCGACCAGATAAAAATCAATCTCCTGCACTGTCTTACCGCCTGTTTTTGTTGGAGTGTTCTTTTATATTCAATGAAAACCCTGCCTCCGGCTACCGCTTTCATAAGGTAAATATTGAGATCTGCATCACATAATGGTTGAGTTTTCGCCGTGCAAGGCTTTAAGATCGTCTCCTCTTCTTTTGCAACGAATCTCCGACATCCCTATGACAACGAACACAGTTTCCCGCAGGGTTGCGTGGCTACGCGTGGTCACGCTGGCTATTGCCGCGTTTATTTTCAACACCACAGAATTTGTTCCGGTTGGGCTGTTGTCTGACATCGCAGAGAGTTTCCAGATGGAAACGGCGCAGGTGGGCATTATGTTGACCATTTACGCCTGGGTGGTGGCGTTGATGTCGCTGCCGTTTATGCTGCTGACCAGCCAGATGGAGCGGCGTAAGCTACTGATCGGGCTGTTTGCGTTGTTTATCGCCAGCCACGTGCTGTCGTTCCTGGCGTGGAATTTTACGGTGCTGGTGTTAAGCCGCGTCGGGATCGCCTTTGCGCATGCCGTTTTCTGGTCGATTACCGCGTCGCTGGCTATCCGACTGGCACCGGCGGGGAAACGCGCCCAGGCGCTGAGCCTGATTGCCACCGGGACCGCGCTGGCGATGGTGCTGGGCCTGCCGATTGGCCGTATCGTGGGCCAATACTTCGGCTGGCGTACCACGTTCTTCGCCATTGGCATGGGAGCGCTGGTTACCCTGGTGTGTCTGGTGAAACTGCTGCCGAAGCTGCCAAGCGAACATTCCGGCTCACTGAAAAGCCTGCCGTTGTTGATGCGTCGCCCGGCGCTGCTGAGCATTTATCTGCTTACCGTTATTGTGGTCACCGCCCACTATACGGCTTACAGCTATATCGAGCCGTTCGTTCAGGTGGTGGCCGGCTTTAGCGGCAATTTTGCCACCCTTCTCCTGCTGCTCCTTGGCGGGGCGGGCATTATTGGCAGTATTCTTTTCGGCAAGCTTGGCAATCAGCACGCTTCAGCGCTGGTGAGCAGCGCCATCGGTTTGCTGCTGGCGTGTCTGCTGCTGCTGATGCCCGCCGCGGGCAGTGAAAGCCAGCTGGCGATCCTCAGCCTGTTCTGGGGTGTGGCGATCATGATTATCGGTCTCGGGATGCAGGTGAAAGTGCTGGCCCTCGCGCCGGATGCCACAGACGTGGCGATGTCGCTGTTCTCGGGCATTTTTAACCTGGGAATTGGCGCGGGTGCGCTGGTGGGCAATCAGGTGATTCTGCACGTATCTATGTCGGCGATTGGCTATCTGGGGGCCATTCCGGCGCTGGTGGCGCTTATCTGGTCGGTGTTGATCTTCCGTAAATGGCCGGTGGCGCTGGAGGAACAGGGGCAGCACGGGTGACGTCTGTTTGTGCCGGGTGGCGGCTACGCCTTACCCGGCCTACGAGACCAATTGGACTGTGAAATTAAATTGCGTACTGCATTAATATTCCGCTTCTTCACTGCCACCCAAATAATAGTATCTGTCGTCGGTCATTTTGGTCTGGCAAGTATAGATGTCGGTTCTGACAGAGAGCGGCGTTTGTTCTGATGATGCGTCGCTAATTTTTCCGCATTTTTTTGCTTTTTCGTTAATCCAGGCATTCTGCTCTTTTTTCATTGAGGTTTTAACAGAAGCAGGAAGTTGCTTCCAGAGATCGTTCAGACGTTGATCGCTATCAGCAAAAATATATTTGGCATTATTTAATTTACTGATGAGTTCGTCCTTCTCGAGGTCGTTTTTATTCATAATAAGAATTGTTATCCCAGCCAATGATTCAGAAACATAATCCCTGTTTCCGTATTCATATGAAACAGAAATATCTTTACCGTTATCGGCCAGGGACATTGAATAGACAAATTTGTCCCACTGAACGCTGTTGTTAAGAATTTTACCATCGCCGTTAGTTATCCCTCCCAGTTGGTTCGGATGGGATCCAATGTAGCTCATGATATCTGCTGGCACGGTGAGTGAAACTTTAGCATTACAGCTAAGTATCGCTTTATTATCTTGATTGGTTTTTGTGGTGACGTTTTCTAAAACAAGCCCGATCTCATTCACTTTAGCAATGTAATCCTTAAGCGGTTTGCCATAGAATTTCGAAGGTGAAGAGATATATGTTTTCTGTAGTTTACTAACCGCATCATTTCTGATTTTCGACTGCGTAGCAGAAATAGCGTCTTCACGACCGCATTTAAAATCAGGTGTTGAATCGAACAGACCAGCGTTGGCATTTAATGCAAGGAACAAAGAACTTAAAGCAATAAGAGACGTTTTAGCACGCATATCCATATATCCTGAAAAGAAATGAGTGCAGTACGTTACTTTAAGTGGTAACACGCGGCAAGCAAGGCAGCGTTTTTTTACCTCAGAAATAAGTAAAAGAAATAATTTTCAGAATTGATTTATATTCACATAAATTATCGATATAGGCGTAGGCCGGGTAAGCGCAGCGCCACCCGGCAAACACATCAATGATAGGTCTTAATAATCTCCAGCACGCCGTTAATAATAAACTGCACGCCCATACATACCAGCAAGAACCCCATCAGACGGGAAATCGCCTCGATACCGCCTTTGCCGACCCAGCGCATAATTGCCCCGGAACTGCGCAACGACGCCCACACAATAATGCCGATCAGTGCAAATATCAGCGGTGGTGCAACGGTCACGACCCAGTCCGGAAACGTAGTGCCGTCACGTACCGTTGAGGCAGAACTGATGATCATCGCAATGGTCCCTGGCCCTGCCGTGCTCGGCATGGCTAGCGGTACAAAGGCGATATTCGCACTCGGTTCGGTCTCCAGCTCTTCGGATTTGCTCTTCGCTTCAGGCGATTCATGCGCTTTTTGCGCCGGAAACAGCATGCGGAAACCGATAAAGGCCACAATCAGCCCCCCGGCGATACGCAGGCCCGGGATGGAGATCCCGAAGGTATTCATCACCAGCTGACCGGCGTAGTAAGCCACCATCATGATGGCGAACACATACACTGAGGCCATCATCGACTGATGATTACGCTCTGCGCTGTTCATATTCCCTGCCAGCCCGAGGAAAAGCGCTACCGTCGTTAACGGGTTGGCCAACGGCAGCAATACCACCAGCCCAAGACCAATTGCTTTTATCAAATCCAACATAGTGCGTCGTTGTCCTTATCCATGTTTATCACCGCAATTATAGGGTGAAAGTGTGACGTTGAGCCATGCACTCAACGTAACGATTATTTTCATCCGGGCACGATAACCCTGCGTTATCTGTATGATTTGAAAGACCCCAACAAAAGTTCATGAAACGTTTTAGCAATTCGTGGCATCCGCAGATCCATTCAGTTGACTTATACTTGCCTGAGCAATAATATCTGCCGTGACTAAACTACTTGCCAGGGCAACCATTGTGAAAAGCACCAGTGATATCTTCAACGACGTTGTTCCACTGGGTCGTCTTATTCATCTGGTTAACCAGAAAAAAGACCGCCTGCTGAATGACTATCTGTCGCCGCTGGATATCACCGCAACACAGTTTAAAGTGCTGTGCTCCATTCGCTGTCAGGTGTGCATCACCCCGGTTGAATTAAAAAAGGTGCTCTCTGTCGATCTGGGCGCGCTGACCCGCATGCTGGATCGTCTCGTCTGTAAAGGATGGATAGAACGAAGCCCTAACCCGAATGACAAGCGCGGCGTCCTGGTGACACTCACCAGCGACGGTGCGGATATGTGTGAGCAATGTCATCAATTAGTAGGACAAACACTGCATCAGGAACTAACAAAAAACTTAACGGCAGATGAAGTGGCAACGCTTGAGCTTTTGCTTAAGAAAATACTGCCGTAAACAGAAAAAGAGGTATGACGATGTCCAGACGCAATACTGACGCTATCACCATTCATAGCATTTTGGACTGGATCGAAGATAACCTGGAATCGCCGCTCTCCCTTGAAAAAGTGTCAGAGCGTTCAGGTTACTCCAAATGGCACCTGCAACGGATGTTCAAAAAAGAGACCGGTCATTCATTAGGTCAATATATTCGCAGCCGCAAGCTGACGGAAATTGCCCAAAAACTGAAAGAAAGCAATGAACCGATCCTTTATCTGGCGGAGCGTTACGGATTTGAATCGCAACAAACCCTGACGCGTACGTTTAAGAACTACTTCGACGTGCCGCCTCATAAGTATCGAATCACCAGCGTGCCGGGTGAATCCCGATACCTGTATCCGCTAAAACATTGTAGTTAATCATCGCCTGTAAAGACGTAACCGAGGAAATCATGAACCTTACCGCCTCCGCCGCCCTCGCCTTGCTGGTGCTGTTTTCCAGCCAGACCTTCGCGGAGCAAACACCCCGTGCAACGCAGCAAAATAATCATGATACGATGATTTTGCCGTCAGCACATGACCGGTCTCCCTATGATTTCAACCACATGGGGACTGGTAGCGACAAATCCGACGAATTAGGCGTGCCTTATTATAATCAGCACGGCCTCTGATTCGTTTTTGCCCCGCGGATGCGGGGCTTTTTTCTGCCCTATCCCCGCACCCGCGTCGCCCGACGCACGCGCAAGCCAAACACGTTGATATACAGTCCGGCCATGATCAGCACCGCCCCCAGCAGCTGTAATGCACTCAGCTTCTCATCCAGCAGGATTGCAGCGCTGGCCAGCCCGACGACCGGCACCAGCAGCGATAACGGCGCCACGCGCCAGGTTTCGTACCGCCCCAGCAGTGAACCCCAGATACCGTAGCCCACAATGGTGGCGACAAACGCCAGATAAACCAGCGACAGAATGGTGGTAAGGTCGATTTCAACCAGACTCTTCAGCATCACCGCGTGGCCGTCAAAAATCAGCGACGCGACCATAAACGGCACCACCGGGATCAGTGCGCTCCAGACCACCAGCGACATCACCTGCGGGCGTGCCTCATGCTGCATAATCAGCTTGTTGAAGATATTGCCGCAGGCCCAGCTCAGACCCGCCGCCAGCGTCAGCATAAAGCCCAGTAACGCCACATGCTGACCGTTCAGGCTGGCCTCAATCAGCACCAGCACGCCAAACACGGCTAAAGTGATCCCCGCCAGCTGTTTACCCTGCAAACGCTCGCCGAAGACAAACGCGCCAAGAATGATGGTAAAGAACGCCTGCGCCTGCAGTACCAGCGAGGCCAGCCCGGCCGGCATCCCGAATTTGATGGCACAGAACAGAAACGCAAACTGGCCAAAGCTGATGGTCAGGCCATAACCCAGCAGCAAGGTAAACGGAATTTTCGGGCGGGCAACAAAGAACAGTGCCGGGAACGCCACCAGCATAAAACGCAAGCCTGCCAACATCAGTGGGGGCATGTTATGCAATCCCACTTTAATGACCACAAAATTGAGTCCCCATACGATGACCACCAGCAATGCCAGCAGTCCGTCTTTACGCGTCATACCCTGCCCCTGATTTATTAATAATTTGTTAACACTTGAAGGTAACAGAAAAAAGCGCGTTACGAGAAGATCATTAATTCTGGCAGGCAGCTGAAGCACTTACGGATAAATTAGCCGCTATACAAGCCTCTTATGTCGTGATACTCCTTTTAGGACACAACTAAAAAAAGCATAAGCATTTGTCGGGCAGGAATATGAAACCATCTCTCAGGCGCTCAACCGCAGCGCTGCTGGCATCGTCATTGTTGTTAACCATCGGTCGTGGGGCCACGCTGCCGTTCATGACGATTTATCTCACGCGTGTGTTTAACATGAGCGTCGGGAATATTGGTTATGCCCTGACCATTGCGTTAACCATCGGCGTGGTATTCAGTCTGGGATTTGGCATTCTGGCCGATAAGTTTGATAAAAAGCGCTACATGCTGATCGCCATCGTGGCGTTTATCGCCGGTTTTGTGGCGATCCCGCTGGTCAATAACGTCACGCTGGTGGTGCTCTTCTTTTCGCTGATCAACTGCGCCTATTCCGTGTTTTCGACGGTGCTGAAAGCCTGGTTCTCTGACGTGCTGACCTCCAGTGAAAAAGCCCGCGTGTTTTCGCTGAACTACAGCTTTCTGAATATCGGCTGGACGGTCGGGCCGCCTCTCGGCACGTTTCTGGTGATGTACAGCCTGCAGCTGCCGTTCTGGCTGGCCGCGTTCTGTGCCGCCCTGCCGCTGGGGTTTATCCATTTCTTTGTGCAAAAAAGCGTTGCGTTAGATACCGCTGAGCAGAAGACAACGTGGCAGCCGTCGGTATTGCTGAAAGATCGGGCGTTATTCTGGTATACGCTCTCTGGCCTGCTCGCGTCATACCTCGGCGGGTCGTTCGCGAGCTGTATTTCGCAGTATGTCCTGGCCGCGCATGCAGACAGTGATTTCGCCGAAAAGGTGGTCGCCGTAGTGCTGCCCGTCAACGCCGCCGTGGTGGTGACGCTGCAGTACGCACTCGGTCGTAAGATCTCTGCCAGCAATATTCGCCCGCTGATGACCGCCGCGACGCTGTTTTTTATCGTGGGGCTGGGGGGCTTTATGCTCTCCGGGGAAAACCTGATTTACTGGGGCATCGCTGCCGCCATCTTTACGCTGGGTGAGATTATTTATGCGCCGGGTGAATACATGCTGATCGACAACATCGCCCCGCCGGGAATGAAAGCAAGCTACTTCTCCGCCCAGGCGCTGGGCTGGCTCGGCGCGGCAGCTAACCCGATGATCACCGGCATTATCCTGACCAACCTGCCGCACTGGTCATTGTTCGTGATTATGATGGCCGCCATTGTCGTTGCATGGTTGATGATTTTGCGTGGCATGAGCGTGAAAAATGAAGATAGCGTGTCGGGTGGCGCTGCGCTTACCCGACCGACAAAATCCTAATCGCAGGCCGGGTATGGCGTAGCCGTCACCCGGCCTGCAATAAAGCATCAGTGGTGCAACATCTCCTCCACCACCTGCTCTTTGTACATCTCGTTTGGATAATAGGTCGGCCAGTTATCCATCTCTTTCAGCAGCGCCTCGTGAGAGGTATCGCCCATAAAGATGTGGAAGTGGGAAGAGGCTTTTGGCGCAATGGTGTGGTCGCTGAACTGAACAAACTTCGGCGCCTTGCTGCCCGCGTCCTTACACTCAAACAGATAGCGAACACCTTTTTTGCCTGACGCGTAGGTCAGAATTTTGTAGCCGCTGTAATCATACTGACAGCGGCTGACCTCTTTACCTTTGTGGAATTCCATGACGTTATTTTCGATGCCGATAGCCTCCACGTCGGTGGCGTACCCCGTGCGGTAATAGGCTTTGATCTCGTCGAAGGTTTTATTGTCCTTCTGCGCCTTCTTTCTGAAGACCGGATCCAGCGAGCCATCCAGCAGGAAGGGATAAACGGACTGCCAGGTGCCATCCCAGTCGGACAGTTTCCGGTCCTTAACGTCTTTATCTGCAAACACGCCGTTTGCCGCCTTTTGCTCCGCTTCGGTCATCTGGTGACCGTGTGAGTGGGCAAACAGCTGGCCGCTGACCAGCAGCGCCCCCAGAGTCATCGCAAATTTTCCAATATGTGCAGCCACAACAGTATCCTCACTCCGTTTTTATAAGAATGAGGATGTTATATTATAACATTTCAGATCGCAACCAGTCCGCGAACGCCCTCCTGCTCCATGTTGTCTCCCCGTCCTCGCTGGATAATGGTGCCGCGAGACATCAGCAGATAGCTGTCTGCCAGCGCTGCCGCAAAGTCATAAAACTGCTCAACAAGCAGGATCGCCATGTCCCCCCGGTCTGCAAGCTGGCGGATCACGTGGCCAATCTCTTTAATCACCGAGGGCTGAATGCCTTCGGTGGGTTCATCGAGGATCAGCAGCTGCGGACGGCTCGCCAGGGCGCGTCCAATCGCCAGCTGCTGCTGTTGTCCGCCAGAGAGATCGCCTCCGCGTCGGTGCTTCATCTCTTTTAATACCGGGAAAAGCTGCCAGATCTCCTCCGGGACATGCTTTGCTTCGCGGGCTGAGAAGCGCGACAGCCCCATGAGCAGATTCTCTTCCACGGTTAAGCGCGGGAAAATCTCACGTCCCTGCGGCACATACGCGACCCCAGACTGTACCCGCTGGTGCGGCTTGCTGTGGGTGATCTTTTTCCCCTGCCAGATAACCTCACCCGTTTTCGCCGGGATCAGCCCCATCAGACACTTCAGCAGCGTGGTTTTCCCCACGCCGTTGCGCCCCAGCAGGCAGGTCACTTCGCCGGTAATGGCCTCAAAGCTCACGCCGCGCAGAATATGGCTTCCACCGTAGTATTGATTCAGTTCGTTAACCTGTAACATCAAGTCTCCTTAGCGTCCCAGATAGACTTCAATTACCTGCTCGTTGGCCTGTACCTCGCGCAGCGAGCCTTCTGCCAGCACCTGTCCCTGATGCAGTACGGTCACGCGATCGGCAATGGTTTCAACAAATCCCATGTCATGCTCAACCACCATCAACGAGTGCTTGCCTGCCAGGGTCCGGAAAAGCTCGGCGGTATACTCGGTCTCCGCGTCCGTCATCCCGGCGGCGGGTTCATCCAGCAACAGCAGATGCGGATCCTGGACCAGCAGCATACCGATCTCGAGGAACTGTTTTTGCCCGTGCGACAGAAGCCCGGCGCGGCGGTCGCGTTCACTGGCCAGCCGCAGCAGGACCAGCATCTCATCAATACGATCGCGCTGTTCGCCGTTGAGTTTGGCCCGCAGGCTTGCCCAGACGGACTTGTCGGTTTTCATGGCGATCTCAAGGTTTTCCCATACCGTCAGCGCTTCAAAGACCGTCGGCTTCTGAAACTTGCGCCCGATCCCCTGGCGGGCAATGGCGGCCGGTTCAAGCAGGGTCAGATCTACCGACTGGTCATAAACGGCTTTACCGCTTTTTGGCCGCGTTTTGCCGGTGATCACGTCCATCAGCGTGGTTTTCCCCGCGCCGTTGGGGCCAATTACGCAGCGCAACTCGCCCACGCCTATGTTCAGCGTGAGATCCGTCAGCGCCTGAAATCCATCGAAGTTGACGTTGATCTTATCCAGCTGCAGCACCGGGTCCGTCTGCTCGCGATAGCGATCCCCGGGCAGCTGGCGAGTAAATAATCCTTCGGCTGGCTGCATTATTTCTCTCCTTTACGAAACAGGCCGTAGACGCCGCGCGGTAAAAACAGCGTAACCGCGATAAAAATCAGCCCGAGAAACAGCTGCCAGTACTCCGGCATCGCGACGGTGAAGAAACTCTTCGCGCCGTTCACCAGCGCCGCGCCAATCACCGGGCCAACCAGCGTGCCACGGCCGCCCAGCGCCACCCAGATAGCGGCTTCAATGGAGTTGGTCGGCGACATTTCACCCGGGTTAATAATCCCGACCTGCGGGACATAGAGCGCCCCCGCCAGACCACACAGCACGGCGGAAAGCGTCCACACCAGCAGCTTAAACCCCTTCGGATCGTAGCCACAAAACGTCAGGCGGTTTTCAGCATCGCGTACGGCGGTCAGAATGCGGCCAAATTTACTCCTGGCGAGGGCAAAACCGGTGCCGAGCGTCAGGAGCAGCAGCATCACGGTCGCCAGAAACAGCGCGATACGGGTTGTGGTTGCGGTGACGGAAAAGCCCAGCAGCGTGGTGAAACCGGTAAAGCCGTTATTGCCGCCAAACCCGGTTTCGTTGCGAAAGAACAGCAACATCCCCGCGTAAGTCAGGGCCTGCGTCATGATCGAAAAATAGACCCCTTTGATTTTGGAGCGAAAGGCAAACCAGCCAAACACCAGCGCCAGCAGTCCCGGCACCATTACAATCAGTACCAGCGCCCAGGCAAAGTGCTGCGTCCCCCACCAGAACCACGGCAGTTCGCTCCAGGAGAGAAACGACATAAACGCGGGCAGGCCATCACCCGCGGCCTGGCGCATCAGGTACATGCCCATCGCATATCCGCCCAGCGCGAAGAAGATCCCGTGGCCCAGCGAGAGCATGCCGGCGTATCCCCACACCAGATCGAGCGCCACCGCAACGATGGCGTAGCACAGGATTTTGCCGATCAGCGTCAGCATCCAGGTCGACAGCGCCAGCGGATGGGTGGCGGGCAACATCGCAAAGAACGGCAATACCAGCAGACACGCCACCAGCAGGCTGCCTGCAATCTGCGTGGTGCGTGGCGCTTTTCGCGCCAGTTTTAAGGTAAGTGGCTGGCTCATCAGTCAGTGACCCTCCCTTTCAGCGCAAACAATCCCTGCGGGCGTTTCTGGATAAACAGAATGATGGCCACCAGAATGACGATTTTGCCCAGCACGGCCCCCATCTGCGGCTCAAGAATTTTGTTGAAGATCCCAAGGCCAAAGGCCGCCGCCACGCTCCCCGCCAGCTGTCCGACGCCGCCGAGCACCACCACCAGGAAAGAGTCGATAATGTAACCCTGGCCCAGTTCCGGCCCGACGTTGCCCAACTGGGAGAGCGCCACGCCGCCTAAACCGGCAATGCCGGAGCCCAGACCAAACGCCAGCATATCGACGCGCCCGGTCGGCACCCCACAACAGGCCGCCATGCTGCGGTTTTGCGTTACCGCACGCACGTTCAGGCCCAGACGGGTTTTATTCAGGACCAGCCAGGTAAAGAACAGCACCATCAGCACAAAGCCCAGTACCACAATGCGGTTCCACGGCAGCGTCAGGTTGGCAAATACCTGCACCCCGCCGGACAGCCAGGCCGGGTTTGCCACCTCCAGGTTCTGCGCGCCAAACGTCATGCGTACCAGCTGGATCAGCATCAGGCTGATACCCCAGGTGGCGAGTAATGTCTCCAGCGGACGACCGTAGAGATGGCGGATCACGGTGCGTTCCAGGATCATCCCGATGCCGGCGGTCAGGCAGAAGGCGATGGGCAGCGCGACAACCGGATACAGCGCCAGCCACTGAGGCGTCAATCCGGCCATCGCCTGCTGAACCATCCACGTGGCGTACGCCCCCAGCATCAGCATCTCGCCGTGCGCCATGTTGATGACCCCCAGCAGCCCATAGGTGATCGCCAGCCCCAGCGCCGCCAGCAGCAGGACCGAGCCCAGCGACAGCCCCATAAACGCCTGCCCAAGCAGATCGCCCCACATCAGACGGTGCTGGATCTGACTCAGGCTCTCCCCGGCAGCGGCTCGCACACGGGCATCCGGTTCGGTTTGCGCCTGGGTATACGGCATGAGTCGGGATGGCACGTCCGGGTCGTCAGACTGCCCGAGTCGTTCAATCGCCTGAAGACGCACGTCAGCCTGCGGGCTGGCGAGCTGGAGATTAGCCAGCGCCAGCAGCAGCGACTGGCGTGCCACATCGTCCGTTTCACTGTTTACCCGCGTTTGCAGGAGGCCGATCATTTCCGGCTGCGCATCCCGCTGTAACTGACGCGCGGCGGCCCGCCGCTGCGTGACGTTGTCACTGATAAGTTGATGCGTAGCGTTGGCCGTGGCGGCCAGCACCCGCAGACGGTTGGTCAGGCGTACGGCTTTGGTTTGCCCTTCTGCGGCAGGGGAATCTCCCAGCGCCACCATCTCGCCATTGCGTCGCGCAAAGGCATGCTTCTGGCTGTCGGCAAACAGATTTTCGTTTTGCAGCGCCTGCAGTAACGGCAGCCTTGCGGCATCCGGCGCGATGGCCCAGCGGGTCAGCATCTCAGCCTGCTGGCTGCGGCTGGCGGCAACAAATTGATCGGCATCCGATGCCTGCGCCATCCCTGGCAGCAGTCCGGTAAGCCATACAATAGCGATCATCATGCGCATGGCGTTCATGACTTTTCTCCCTGCGGTAATGGCTTAGTTGCTGGCGGTCTTCATCGGCTGATCGGGCTTTTTATCATTCCCGGCGATGAACGGGCTCCACGGCTGGGCGCGTACCGGCTCTTCCGTCTGCCAGACCACGTTAAACTGACCGTTACCTTCGATTTCACCGATCATGACCGGCTTATGCAGGTGATGGTTGGTGGCATCCATGGTGAGCGTAAAGCCGGAGGGTGCCTTAAAGGACTGTCCGGCCATGGCCGCGCGCACTTTATCCACGTCGGTGGTGCCTGCTTTCTCTACCGCCTGTGCCCACATGTGGATCCCGACATAGGTGGCTTCCATCGGGTCGTTGGTGACTACGGTATCGGCGTTCGGCAGCTTATGGGCTTTGGCATAGGCTTTATAGTCCGCCACGAAGGCCTGGTTGGTCGGGTTATCCACGGACTCGAAGTAGTTCCACGCGGCCAGGTTGCCGACCAGCGGTTTGGTGTCAATCCCGCGCAGCTCCTCTTCGCCAACGGAGAATGCCACCACCGGGACATCGGTTGCTTTCAGCCCCTGGTTAGCCAGTTCTTTATAGAACGGGACGTTAGAATCGCCGTTGATGGTGGAGACCACCGCGGTTTTACCGCCTGCGGAGAATTTCTTGATGTTGGCGACGATGGTCTGGTAGTCACTATGCCCGAACGGGGTGTAGACCTCTTCGATATCTTTGTCTTCCACGCCTTTGGAGTGCAGGAAGGCGCGCAGGATCTTGTTGGTGGTTCGCGGGTAGACGTAATCCGTGCCCAGCAGGAAGAAGCGTTTAGCGCTACCGCCGTCTTCGCTCATCAGGTACTCCACCGCCGGAATAGCCTGCTGGTTTGGCGCCGCACCGGTATAGAAGACGTTCGGCGACATCTCTTCGCCTTCGTATTGCACCGGATAGAACAGCAGACCGTTCAGCTCCTCAAATACCGGCAGTACGGATTTACGTGACACCGAGGTCCAGCAGCCAAACACCACGGCCACTTTATCCTGGCTCAGCAGCTGACGCGCTTTTTCGGCAAACAGCGGCCAGTTAGAGGCCGGGTCAACCACCACTGGCTCCAGTTTTTTACCCAGCACCCCGCCTTTGGCGTTGATCTCGTCAATCGTCATCAGGGCGACATCTTTCAGCGGCGTTTCTGAGATCGCCATCGTGCCGGAGAGCGAATGCATAATCCCCACTTTGATGGTATCGGCCGCCTGTGCGCCAAAACTCATCCCCATAGCAACGACTGACGCAGACAACGCGAAGGCTTTTAATAATGTACGACGGTGCATATTTTCACTCCTGAAAAAGAACGCTGTGCGAAGACGTCCGTTACGGCATGGACGCGGAAAAATGTCT
Organism: Enterobacter cloacae complex sp. 2022EL-00981; assembly: GCF_028737495.1. Taxonomy (NCBI): domain Bacteria; kingdom Pseudomonadati; phylum Pseudomonadota; class Gammaproteobacteria; order Enterobacterales; family Enterobacteriaceae; genus Enterobacter; species Enterobacter cloacae complex sp. 2022EL-00981. The sequence continues at coordinate 158,976 of NZ_JAQZRK010000002.1, read as the reverse complement.
CAGCGAAACAGGAGCAAAAAGGATGCCAGGATGAATAACGTGCTATTGCAGGATGTGTAACGCGGGATGTAAAGAGAACGACTCAGAATGGTACAGCGCTGCACTTTTATAATGCAGCGCTGTGACGACGGAATTACCAGACTTCGCTGGCGATCTGTGTGACCAGACGCACTTTGTCCCACTGCTGGGCTTCACTCAGGGTGTTGCCCTCTTCAGTGGAGGCAAAGCCGCACTGCGGGCTGAGGCAGATCTGCTCTTTCGCCACGTATCTGGCCGCCTCCTCCAGGCGCGCCTTCACCCCTTCAGGGTTTTCCAGCTCGCCATTTTTGGTGGTGATCAGGCCAAGCACCACCTGCTGCTTACCCGGGCGGACAAAGCGCAGCGGCGCGAAATCACCGCTACGGTCGTTGTCATACTCCAGGAAGAAGGCATCGACGTTCACCGTGCCGAACAGCACCTGGGCCACCGGCTCATAGCCGCCTTCGGAAATCCAGGTTGAGCGGAAGTTACCGCGACAGACATGCAGACCGATGGTCAGATCGTCTGGTTTACCTTCCAGCGCCTTGTTCAGCACGCGGGCATAGGTACGCGCCAGCTCATCGGCATCTTCCCCGCGCTCGCGGATCTGACGACGCTGGTCATCCGAACAGAGGTAGGCCCAGACGGTATCATCCAGCTGCAGATAGCGGCAGCCCGCGTCGTAAAATGCCCGGATGGCATCGCGCCAGGTGGTAGCCAGATCGTCAAAATAGTCTTTCAGATCCGGATACACCGTGGCATCAATGTCTTTGCGACCACCACGGAAGTGCAGCACGCTCGGGCTGGGAATGGTCATTTTCGGTTGCGCGTTGCCGCTGATGCTTTTCAGGTAGCGGAAGTCTTCCAGCATCGGGTGATCGCCAAAGCCCAGCTTGCCAGTGACGCGCACGCCGTGCGCTTTGGTCTGCACGCCGTTGAACTGAATGCCCTGCTGTGAATCGTAACGCTCAACCCCCTGCAGGCCATCAAAGAAATCGAAGTGCCACCAGGCGCGACGGAACTCACCGTCGGTGACCACGTGCAGGCCGCAGGCGCACTGCTGTTCGACCACCTGGCGGATCGCGTCATCTTCCACCGCGCGAAGCTGCCCGGCATCAATCTCACCGCGGGCAAACTGCTGGCGAGCCTGTTTGATGGCATCCGGGCGTAAAAAACTGCCGACTACATCGGCGCGGTATGGGGCGTGCTGTCGCTGCATGGAAATCTCCTCTGTCTGCCGGCGATAATTGCCAGCAGTGATAATTCATCTCTTGAATCTTTAGACTTCTGGATGTCTAAATGTCCAAAAAAGATGACATACCTGCTCTATCCCGGCAAACGAGAAAATTTCACGACAGTTGAAAATTATTCATGTTCACAGCGCGGCAGCGGTTTCGCTACTGGCAAACGCGTACTGTTCGTCCTCCCAGCCGGTGATGCCCCCAATCATGATTTTCACCGGCAGTCCGAGACGCGCCAGCTTCAGCGCGGCTCTGTCCGCGCCGTTACAGTGCGGCCCGGCGCAGTACACCACGAACAGCGTATCGGCAGGCCACTGCGCCATGCGCGCCTCGGTGATCTGGCTCCAGGGCATATGTATCGCGCCGGGCACATGACGACGGGCAAACTGCTCAGGTTTACCGACAACGTGCAGCAACACAAAGTCCTGCTCGTTATTCGTCAGCGCATGGTGCACATCGGCACAGTCCGTTTCGACGCTCAGGCGACGCAGAAAATGGGTGACGGCTTCCTGCGGCTCGGCAGCCGGAAATTCAGTAACATAACTCATGATCCTTCCTCATCTTTGGCGTTTGTGTTAACACTACTCTATCCAGAAATTGATCACGTGAATGCGTCCACTTATGCCAGAAAACAGCAAAAAGATGACAAACTTAAGACAGGTTTCCCGCCCGCAGGTGGTGGTACTGGCCTATGACGGTTTGTGTACCTTTGAATTCGGCGTGGCGGTGGAAATCTTCGGTTTGCCACGTCCCGAGCTGGGCGACGAATGGTATCGTTTTGCGGTGGCGGGCATTGATGACGGTGAGCTTCGGGCAACCGGTGGGATCCGCATCCTGACCGACGGGGGGCTTGATCTGCTGGCGTCGGCAGACCTGATCGTTGTGCCGGGCTGGCGAGGGATGGATGCGCCTGTTCCCGCGTCGTTGTGCGAGGCATTACGCCGGGCCAACGCGCGCGGTTGCCAGCTGCTTTCTATCTGTTCCGGGGTGTTTGTTCTGGCCGCGTCGGGTCTGTTGAACGGGCGTAAAGCCACCACCCACTGGCGCTATATTGAGGCGCTGAAAGCCCGTTATCCGGCGATCGGCGTGGTCGACGATGTGTTGTATCAGGATGAAGGCGATATTCTGACCTCTGCAGGAAGCGCGGCAGGCATCGATCTCTGTCTGCACGTGGTGCGACGGGATTACGGTATGGAAACCGCCAACAGCGTCGCGCGCCGTCTGGTGATTCCTCCCCACCGGGATGGCTCCCAGCCGCAGCAGCTGAGTCGCCCGGTGGCACAACTGCGGGAGAGCCAGCGTCTGGGACAGTTGTTCGACTTCCTGCACAATCACCTGAGCGTTTCTCACAGCGTGGATTCGCTGGCGCGTCGCGTCGGCATGAGCCAGCGCACCTTTCTGCGCCGCTTTCAGGCTGCCACAGGCACCACGCCTGCGCGCTGGCTGCTTAATGAACGACTCTTACGGGCGAAAGATTATCTGGAGAGCAGCCGTCTCAGCATCGACAGCATTGCTGAACAAACCGGTTTTGGTCAGGCAGCGACCCTGCGACACCATTTCCGCCAGCAGTTCGCGCTTTCCCCTGCCCAGTACCGTAAACAGTTTGCCCGCCCGCCACGCTGATGGCCGGTTCGCAGGCAAAAAAAACCGCCATTATCTGGCGGTAAATGCTTGCATGGATAGATTTGTATTTTCATGTCTACGTCCCGACACTCCATGCCGGGCAGCGGATCAATAACAACCTAACATGCCTGAACTCAACAAAAGCTAAACAGAGCCATTAACCCGCTTTGGTATTAATTTGCAGGTAGCGCATCAGGCCCTGTTCCGCGCTCTGTTTTGCATCATCGTTAATCGCTTCCAGATAGAATGGACGCGAGACGCCATACGGTGCTTTATCTGCTGAGAAAACAGCAAACTGGAATGTTTTACCTTTCGACGGATTGGTACAGCCTAATTCCCAACGCTGGTCATCAATTTGCTTGCTATTACACGCCACGCGTCCGTAGTCGCTGGTTAAATAAGAACCGACCCGAGCTTCCGCTGACTGAATATAATCCGGTTCGCCACTCCAGTTAACGTTCATACCTACAACAGCCCCAACGGCAACCACCAGAAGCGCTATTGACATGACTTTTTTCATTGAATCAGATCCATTCCTTTGTCAGAGAAATCTTATTATATAAGATTAATCCTTAAACCTCTGCCATATTTTGATACCAAATTTTAGGGTATGACAAAGATAATTCTTTTTTAGGAAAAATCTCACTAAGCGCAAAATATATCCTGTTCGCGCAACATGACATATTCTTTGCGCTAATTTGAAAATGCCAATAATAACCCTACGAAACTACGTTCATGCTAGCGTGGCATTTTTATTGAAGGGGAAGTCCATGTTCAAAAAGGGGTTAACGCTTATTATGCTGGTCTGCGCCCTGTTTTCCGGCCAGCTGATGGCAGGACACAAAGGCCATGAATATTTGTGGGTCAGGAATGTTGATCATCAACTTCGGCACGAGGCAGACAGTGATGAATTACGCAGCGCAGCGGAGGAATCAGCGGAGGGTTTGCGCGAACATCACCTGTGGCAAAAATCGCGCAAACCGGATACACACTTTCGTTAATTAATTACCCTTACGTTTCGGCAGGGTTTTCATCAGTTCGTCGGGGCTCACGGAGGCAACAATACTGCCCGGTGGTGGCATTTTGAATATATGGTTTTTCATTTTGCCGATAACGTGCATTTCACACGGACGACAATCAAATTTGAGGGTCAGCACCTCGTCGCCATTCACCAGCTGCATTGGCGTGGCTTTCCAGCTCTTAATATTGCCTTTCGCCTGTTTCGGGCAAAGATTAAAGGCAAAACGCAGACAATGTTTGGTGATCATCACCGGCACATCACCCTTCTCTTCATGCGCTTCATAGGCGGCATCAATTAACTGCACGCCGTGACGATGATAAAACTCACGCGCTTTATGGTTATACACGTTCGCCAGGAAGGATAAATGTGACTCGGGGTAAACGGGCGCTGGCACGGTTTCCGCTTTGCGGCTGCCGCGCGGATAATTCGCCAGTCGCGCGTCATCCAGCATCTCTGCCGTTTCCCGGCGGAACTGGTTCAGCAGGCTATTTGGCACGAACAGCGCATCCGGCAGATTTACCGCAATGTTGCGCGCATAGTAAATGGTCTGTCCCAGCTTCGCCACGCCATCCTTCAGACTATTGAGCGCTTTTTCTGCATTGTTCGCCACCTCAAACAGACCGTCGAGGGTATGCGTGACGCTGATGCCGTCTTCACAGGTCATGGTCAGGATCAGCTGCTCTTCCCAGCCCCCTAACTCGATATCTACCGCAATGCGACGCTCGCTGGAAGTTTTCAGCAGCGCCTGCTGCCAGTTGTGATCGAGGTTACGGTTCAGCGCGGCGTTAGGACGTGCTTTATAGAGATCGGCAGGCATCTCATTCGGCCAGACGCGATAGCGGTTTTCACCGGTCTTTTCCACCGTATTAGCACGGAAGCCCACGACTTCACGTTTGATCATCACGTTCAGACCATCCCCGTTCGCCAGCGGTTCGGTCACCGACACGTCGAGATAATCTTTGGCGACCTTCAGCACTTCACCCACCGGTAAACCGATAAACTTCGGTGAATCAAACGCGCCAATATCGCCTTTGCGGGCATTGACGAAGTAGTCTGTGCTGCCACGGTGGAAGGTTTTATCCGTCGACGGAATAAAGAAATGCTCGGTGCGACCGGCAGACGCGCGCGCCAGGTCACCGCGATCTTCAATGATGGCGTCCAGCATCTGACGATAATGGGCGGTAATGTTCTTCACGTAGCTCATATCTTTGTAGCGCCCTTCAATCTTGAAGGAACGCACACCGGCATCAATCAGCGCGCCCAGGTTGGCGGTTTGATCGTTGTCCTTCATGGACAGCAGGTGTTTTTCGAACGCGACCACGCGGCCCTGATCGTCTTTCAGGGTATACGGCAGACGGCAGGCCTGAGAGCAGTCACCGCGGTTGGCGCTGCGGCCCGTCTGCGCGTGGGAGATATTGCACTGCCCGGAATACGCCACGCACAGCGCACCGTGGATAAAGAACTCAATGGTGGCATCCGTCGCCTGGTGAATATCGCGGATTTGATTCAGGTTCAGCTCGCGCGCCAGCACGATCTGGGAAAAGCCCGCATCGGAGAGAAACTTTGCCTTCTCGACGGTGCGAATATCGCACTGGGTACTGGCGTGCAGTTCAATCGGCGGAATATCCAGCTCCAGTACGCCCATGTCCTGGACAATCAGGGCGTCCACGCCGGTGTGGTAGAGATCGGTGATCAGACGTTGCGCAGGCTCCAGTTCATCATCATGCAGAATGGTGTTCAGGGTCACGAACACTTTCGCCCCAAAACGGTGGGCGAACGGCACCAGCTCGGCAATATCGCTCAGGCTGTTGCTGGCGTTATGGCGGGCACCGAAGCCAGGACCGCCAATGTAGACGGCATCAGCCCCATGAAGGATCGCTTCACGGGCGATGGCGGCGTCGCGGGCCGGGCTTAAAAGTTCAAGATGATGGGATTGCAGGCGCATACTTCGTCGTTATCCGTTATGGTCAAAATGGCGGCTATTGTAGTCAGAAGTATGCATCAGCGAAACAGTTTTGCGAGCCTTTAGCGGGGATAATGAATCAGGGAGTGAAAATGCACCGGTCGGCTGCTGCTGTTGCGGTAGGCATGCGGTTTATCCCCGGCAAAACGCACGCCCTGGTCGGCGTAAAGGGTTCGCCATTCGCCGTCAATTTTCATCTCCAGTTCACCGCTTATCACCACCACGTGTTCAATCACCCCCGCCTCGTGCGGCGTGGATTCACTCAGGGCGTCGGGCGCCAGGGTGATGGAGAAATGATCGAACTTCAGCGTCTCGTCCCACGGGAACAGTGGTTTCACCACCATCGCCTGCTGCTGCGGGTCGAACACCGCCTGCCGGTCTGCTTCCGGCGTGATAAACGCCGAGAACGGAACGTTTAGCCCCGTGGCAATTTTCCACAGCGTCGACACCGTTGGGCTGGATTCATTACGCTCGATCTGTCCCAGCATGGCTTTTGACACCCCCGTCTCTTCTGCCAGCTTTGACAGGCTCCAGCCGCGCACCTGGCGCTGCGTCTTCAGTGTTGTAGCAAGATGTTGTGTGATGTCCATGATTCCTCCCGAGGCGGATAAGCATACCACTTGTACGCTATAACGCACAGTGTTACCTTAGTGCGGACGTTATAACGCACAACGGAGATTTTATGCGCCAGTCAGCCCCTCTTTTTCCCGCCATTCTTGCCGGATTCGTTGCCGTTCTGGTCGGTTATGCCAGCTCGGCCGCTATCATCTGGCAGGCTGCTGCCGCGGCAGGCGCGAGCGCACAGCAGATCGCCGGCTGGATGACCGCGCTGGGGTTCGGCATGGGGATCAGTACGCTCGCCCTGTCATGCTGGTATAAAGCCCCGGTGCTCACCGCCTGGTCAACCCCCGGCGCGGCGCTACTGGCTACCAGTCTGCACGGGATAACGCTTGCAGAAACCATCGGCATTTTCATTTTCGCCAATGGGCTGATCTTACTGTGCGGCCTGACCGGACTCTTCGCCCGCCTGATGAAACTCATTCCCCATTCGCTTGCCGCCGCGATGCTGGCAGGCGTATTGCTGCGCTTTGGCCTGCAGACGTTCAGTCACCTTGACGGCCATTTTCTGCTCTGCGGCAGCATGATTGCGGCATGGCTGGTCGCAAAAGCGCTGGCTCCACGCTACGCCATTGTGGCGACGCTGGTCACCGGGAGCGTGGTGGCCTGGGCGAGCGGTGACGTTGTCACAAACAATCTCACCCTCTCCCTCGTCATGCCACAGTTTATTGCACCAGCGTTTAGCCTCACCAGCCTGGTCAGTATTGGCGTGCCCTTTTTTCTGGTGACCATGGCATCGCAGAATGCGCCAGGCATTGCCACGATGAAAGCGTCGGGCTATCCACTGGCGGTATCTCCGCTGATGATCGCGACCGGCGGGCTGGCGCTACTGCTTTCGCCCTTCGGCGTCTACTCCATCTGCATTGCAGCCATTACCGCCGCCATTTGCCAGAGCCCGGATGCGCATCCGGATACCAGTAAACGCTGGCTGGCAGCGATGGCGGCAGGCGGCTTTTACCTGCTGGCGGGCGTATTCGGTGGATCCCTTACCGGGCTGATGGCGGCCCTTCCGCCGAGCTGGATCCAGACGCTGGCAGGCCTGGCGCTGCTGGGCACCATCAGCGGGAGTTTGTATCAGGCATTGCATAACGAAACGGAGCGTGACGCGGCGATTGTCACGTTTCTGATGACCGCCAGCGGCGTGACGCTGCTCGGGATTGGCTCGGCATTCTGGGGGCTGGTGCTGGGAGGCGTGTGCTTCGCCGTTTTATCACGCCTTCGCCGCGCGTAGCTGGGAAGGCGTCATCCCCATCACGCTGCGAAAGCGGTTGCTGAAATGGCTGGCGGAGTTAAAGCCACAGGCGAGCGCAATGTCCGTCAGCGGCGTCGCCGTATGCTGCACCAGCGTTTTGGCTTTCTCCATGCGGCGCTGCATCACGTACTGGTGCGGTGCCAGCCCGGTTGACTGGCGGAACATGCGGGCGAAATGGTACTCGCTGAGCGCGGCCTGCGCCGCCAGTTCAGCCAGCGTGAGCGGCTGAGCAAGATTCTCTTCGATAAAGGCCAGCACGTTGCGCAGCACAAACGGCGATAGCCCACCGGTGACCACCGGCAATTTCCACTGCACATTCGAATAGTTCTGCAGCAGATGGGTCAGCAGCAGCGTCGAGGCCGTGCTGAGCGTCAGCTGGTTGGCTTTTTGCTGCCAGTCACAGCCGAGCAAAAACTGACGATAGAGCGCAGTGATTTTTGCATCGCTGCCAAAGATTTTTTCATCCAGCGTCAACGACAGCGGGCGTTTGTCCCAGATTTTTTCACCCACATCGCGCAGATGGTCATCGGTGCAGTAGAGGTGAACAAACGACAGGTCATCACGAATATCCCACGTCGATTCACTCTCTTTCGGCATCAGACAAAAACGATCCGGCCCACCGCCGTTTTTCCAGCCGCCCGGCGTTTTTTGATAGCTTTCGTAACCGTCCGCCACGTACAGGCTCAGGGTGTGATGATTGCTTTTTACGGTGATCGTGTCGCGCTTGTTGTACCACGCCGCCAGCTGGATACCGGAATTGAGCGCAACGGTTTCCCGCAGCACGGCGTTCTGTTGGCGGAGCGTTTCAAAGGTATCGTAAGCGTGTGACATAACCGTTAGCGCGTCTGTGAATCAGACTGTCAGTCTAAGAATTGTTGTCTTCCGTTGCCAGACCCCGGAACAGAAAAAAGCGCAAGATTTTGCAAGTCCACCGCAGGACGGTGAAAGCCTGTCAACGCCCCCGTCGCCATACTCTGGGTTTCCGTGGTTTGAGAAGAGAGAAAACATGAACGCATTGTTATACGGACTGGTGGTGGTTATCTGGGGGACGACCTGGATTGCGATTTTTCTGCAGCAGGGTCCCGTGGCGGCTCCGGTGTCCATTTTCTGGCGTTTTGCGCTGGCCAGCGCCACGATGATGGTGGTTCTGCTTGCGCTGCGTCGCCTGCGTAAACTGGCGCTGCGGGATCATCTGTTCTGCGTGCTGCAGGGATGCTGTGTTTTTTGCTTCAACTTCTGGTGTTTTTACACGGCCGCGGCGCATATCAACACTGGCCTGGAGTCGGTGATATTTTCCATGGCGGTGCTCTATAACGCCATCAACAGCTTTATTTTCTTCGGGCAACGCCCGCCGGCACGTTTCTGGACGGCAGCCGCACTCGGTCTGGTGGGGATCATCACCCTCTTCTGGGACGATCTGCTGGCCAGCGGCTGGAGCGTATCGCTGCTGACGGGCATTGGCCTTTCCGCACTCGGTACCTATGGCTTCTCGCTGGGCAATATGATCAGCATGCGTCATCAGCGCAGAGGGCTTGAGACCATGACCACCAATGCCTGGGCGATGCTCTACGGCACGCTGGTGATGGGCTGCATTGCGCTGTTCAGAGGCGACAGCTTCGCGCCGCAATGGACGATGAGCTACATGGGGGCGCTGGTCTATCTGGCCCTGTTTGGTTCGGTGATTGCCTTTGGTGCCTACTTCACCCTGGTCGGACGCATTGGTCCGGGCAAAGCGGCCTACAGTACGCTGCTCTTCCCGCTGGTGGCGCTGTCCATCTCCACGGTGTATGAAGGCTACGTCTGGCACATTAACGGCATTATCGGGTTACTGCTGATTCTGGGCGGGAATATGGTGATGTTTACCAGACCGGAAACCTGGTTCCGACGCCTGCGTACGGCATAAAAAAACGGCCTGCGCTTGCAGGCCGTATATGATTATTTCGCTGTTTTATGCACATCAAACATGGTGGCGTCCGTCGCCATGTCATCAACAACCTGCTTCAGCGTCGCGAAGGTCATTGGCGTATTTTCATTGCTCAGCTCCTTGCCTTCACCTTTACGAACAACCTTGATTACCGGTTTGTTCGTTGCCGCATCAATCAACTCACCCTCGAAAAAGAGATGGGTATCCATGGTGCGATGGCCGGTTGCCATCTGCGTACCTGCCACCACCAGCGCAACAGGCACCACTTCATAGAACTGCAGGCCCTCTTTCTGCGAGCTCACCCCGGTGATCGCCCCGCGGAAAATCAGGCTGTGTTTGCCCGGCGTCGTCACAATTGGCTTGCGTTGGCCAATCGCGGTTTTCAACTTGTTATTGGTATAATTTAACAGCTCATCAAGCGTACGTTGACCAATCTGGGTGGTTGGTTTAGGTGTCGGATAATAGGTAATTGGCGTCCAGATGATACTGTCGTAATTCGCCTCGTTATAAGAAGGATCGACCCAACGCAGGGTTGGTTTCCCCGTTGCGGATGTCGTTTGCTGCAAGCCTGAGTAATCTTTCAAAAAGCCGGAGTATTGTTCAGGCGCGGCGACCTTGGATGAACACCCCGCCAGCGCCAACAGACCAGAAAGCACTGCAACTTTAAAAAAAGTGTGAGTACGCATGATGGTTTTCCATGTTATCTGCAAGTATGCATTTGAAGTTATAGCAAAAGTCAGGCGGGTGCGTTGTGACAAAAAATGATGCTGAGAGCACAAATTGCGAAAAGTCTGCCCGGAGACGGTCCGGGCAGTAAAAAATTACTGATTAATATCCACCTGCCAGAAGATATGTTTGCCAAACGGGTCGATTTCGTAGCCCGTGACGTCCTTACGAACCGGTTCAAAAATCGTGGAATGGGCGATCATCACCGCGGGCATCTGATCGTGCATCATCTGCTGAGCCTGCTTATACAGCGCCACGCGTTTGTCATGATCGGTTATCGATTTTGCCTCGGCGATAATGTCATCAAACGGCTTGTAGCACCATTTGGCCGAGTTTGAACCACCGTTCGCGGAGGTGCAGGTAAAGAGCGGACCAAAGAAGTTGTCCGGATCGCCGGTCGCCGTGGTCCAGCCCATCAGCGCGGCCTGGTGCTCACCGCCCTTCACTCGCTTCAGGTACTCGCCCCATTCGTAGGTGACGATTTTGGTCTGCACGCCCACCTTCGCCCAGTCCGCCTGAATCATCTCCGCCATGCGTTTCGCATTCGGGTTATAGGGGCGCTGCACCGGCATCGCCCATAAATCGATGCTGATACCGTTGGCAAAACCGGCCTCTTTTAACAGCGCTTTGGCTTTTTCGGGATCGTATTCGTAATCCTTCAGCTCGCTGTCGGCCCCCCATACCCCCGGCGGCAGCAGGTTCTTCGCCGCCGTGCCAGTGCCGTGGAACACGGCGTCAATAATGGCCGGTTTGTTGATGGCCATCGCCAGCGCCTGGCGCACTTTCACATTATCCAGCGGAGGCTTCTGGGTATTGAACGCCAGGAAGCCGGTATTCACCCCCGCCTTGCTCATGAGATTGATATCGTTGTTCGCCTTCATCCGCGGCAGATCGGCCGGGTTCGGGAACGGCATCACCTGACATTCGTTTTTCTCGATTTTGGCAAAACGGACCGACGCATCCGGCGTAATGGTAAACACCAGCCGATCCAGCTTCGATTTCCCCTGCCAGTAGTCCGGGAAGGCGGTGAACAGGATGCGGGAGTCTTTCTGGTATTGCGCCAGCTTAAAGGGGCCGGTGCCGATGGGCTCCATGTCCACCTTCTCCGGCGTGCCCGCCTTGAGCATCGCGTCGGCATATTCCGCCGAAAGAATGGAGGCAAAATACCACGCCAGATCGGCGACAAATGGCGCTTCCGGGTGCGCCAGGGTAAAGCGCACGGTATGGTCATCCACTTTATCAATCGCGGTGATTAAACTGCCAAACTCCAGACTTTCAAAGTTGGAATAGCTGCCGTTAGAGACGTTATGGTAAGGGTGATTCGCATCCTTCTGGCGCATAAACGAGAAAATCACATCATCGGCATTAAAGTCGCGCGTTGGCGTAAAGGACTTATTGCTCTGGAATTTCACCCCTTTGCGCAGATGGAAGGTATAGACCTTGCCGTCTTCGCTCACCTCCCAGCGCTCCGCGAGGCTCGGCACCAGCTCCGTGGTGCCGGGTTTGAAATCAACCAGCCGGTTATAGACCGGCACCGCGCTGGCGTCCACGCTGGTACCCGAGGTATATAACTGAGGATTAAAGTTTTCCGGAGACCCTTCGGAGCAATACACCAGCGTTTTCGCGGCCACGGTGGAACTGACCGTGAGCGCGGCGAGTGCCAGAGTTAACGTTGTGAGTTTGCTTTTCATCATTTATTCCTGTCTTTTAATTCGACGGCTAATTAATTCTTTTGCCATTCCATAAATAACATTAAAGTGAGAGAGCAAACACCCGAAAAATAAATAAGGAAGAAAACACTATGGGCTCGCCGCTTTCCAGACAATTAACACAACGCTTTTTCCGTTATCTCGCCATCACCAGCCAGAGCGATGCAAAAGTCAGTACTCTCCCTTCCACTCCGGGCCAGCATGAGATGGCGCGAGAACTGGCCAAAGAGTTGACACAGCTGGGCTTAGACGACATTGTCATCGATGAATATGCCACGGTCACCGCGGTAAAAAAAGGCAATGTGCCCGGCGCGCCGCGGATTGGATTTATTACCCATATTGATACCGTTGACGTGGGATTATCACCGGATATTCATCCACAAATATTAACCTTTACTGGTGAAGACCTCTGTCTGAATAAAGAGAAAGAGATCTGGCTTCGCGTCAATGAGCACCCGGAAATTCTGGCCTATCCCGGCGAAGAGATTATTTTCAGCGATGGAACCAGCGTATTAGGCGCAGATAATAAAGCCGCCGTGACCGTGGTGATGACCCTGCTGGAAAACCTGACGTCGGCGCATCAGCATGGGGATATCGTGGTTGCGTTTGTGCCGGATGAGGAGATTGGCCTGAAGGGGGCAAAAGCGCTGGATCTGAAGCGCTTCGACGTTGATTTTGCCTGGACGATTGACTGCTGCGAGCTGGGTGAAATTGTCTATGAAAACTTTAACGCGGCGGCGGCAGAAATCCGTTTTACCGGCGTCACCGCGCACCCCATGTCTGCCAAAGGCGTGCTGGTGAACCCGCTGCTGATGGCGACGGATTTCATTAACCATTTTGACCGCCAGCAAACCCCGGAGTGCACCGAGGGGCGTGAGGGCTATATCTGGTTTAACGGCATTCAGGCTGGGCAAAACGAGGCCGTACTGAGAGCGAATATCCGCGACTTCGATCAGGCAAGCTTTGCCGCCCGTAAGCAGCAGATTGCCGACGTCGCGGCGCTGATTGCCGCCCGACACCCCACCGCAAAGGTGGAGTACCAGATTGAGGATACCTACAGCAATATCAGCAATGCGATTGGGGAAGATCGCCGGGCCATTGACCTGATGTTTGCGGCAATGGAATCCCTTGGCATCACCCCCAAACCCACCCCGATGCGCGGCGGAACAGACGGCGCGGCGCTTTCAGCCAAAGGGTTGTTAACCCCGAACTTCTTCACCGGCGCGCACAATTTCCACTCACGGTTTGAGTTTCTGCCGCTGTCGTCGTTCGAGGCCTCTTACCACACTGCCCTGCAGCTCTGTCTGCTGGCCGCCCGTTAAGCGGGTTTACGCGCCAGCAGGGTCGCGAAGCGCAGCTTGATGCGGTTGCCGTTCTCGTCGGTGCGGTGCAGTTCGCCGGGATCTTCGTTGTACTTAAGCAGATCCCAGCCTTCGTAATAGTGGCTCAGTTCGCCGGTTTTGAATGCAAACGGGAAGCCGACGGTACAAGGGTAATCCGCGGTATCCATGGCGGCCACAATCAGGTTGTAACCGCCCGGTTTCGTGCAGCGCTGCATATTGGCGATCAAACCAGGGATGGTTTTCGCTTCAAGGAACATCAGCACCACGGTGGAGAGTATGAAATCGTATTCCCCGGCAAAGCTCAGGCTGTTCAGGTCTTTGATCGCCGTCTGCAGATTCGCTATCCCTTCCGCCGCTTTAATGCGTTCGATGTTATCGATGCTCATGGGGTTTTTATCCCACGCCGTCACATCGTAACCGTTAGCGGCCAGATAGAGGCTGTTGCGGCCATTGCCGCAGCCGAGATCGAGCGTTTTACCGGGCTTAACGATCTCTGCGCAGTACAGCACCTCTGAATGGGTACGGGTGAGTCCATATTTCTCGGTGAAGTAGTTTTCGTCGACAGCCATTATTGTTCCTCAGATTGCATAAGCCGTGCTTTCTCAGTGCGCACCAGAAGTTTGCCCTGTATCAGCAGGATGAATGTACGAACCAACAGCATCCCAATGATGAAGTTAGTGAAGATAAAGAGCGGCACAGCAATGGCGTGGAAAAAGCCTGACGCGCTGCTGTGCCCCAGATGCAGACCGGTGGTTGCCAGAGCCGACACGCCAAACGAGAAGCTCCAGAACGATGCGTTAAACGGCTGAGACATATACCACGGCAACAGACGCAACATAAACAGCAGTTGCAACAGGCCATAACCGAACAGCATTTTGGCAAAGGTATCGGCTTCCCCGCCGTTGACGCTAATCCAGGCGCTACAGGCAACCAGCGCCGGGGCCAGTTGAATACCCAGCGACGTACGCAGTGCGGTGGGCAGTTCACCCGCGCTGCGAAGGCGCTGGAGAATAACCGGTTCCAGGCTGAGCCAGGAAAAGACGCCTGCGCCGAGGAAGACTAACCCTGCATCGTTATACCCCAGCGCACCACACGCCATCGCGCTGATAAAATTGTTTGCCACCGTAGGCAGATATAACCCCGGCGTTGTCGCCTCCTGAGGATGGTTACCGCGCCATAGCCCGGCGCTTTGCCAGGCTGAATAGGCAAGCTGCACCACCACGCCCACGGCAAATAACACCAGCGAAACCGGGCGGTACCAGGGGACAAACCCAATGGCAACCAGCATCGTGGTGGCCGGAAAAAGGCTGACAAAGCTGCTCATCACCGGGTGTCGCATTTCCGCCAGCACGCTATGCGGGAAACGCACCGCGCGCGTAATAAACGCCACCGTCAGTAAAAACCAACATACCACCGCAAGGGCAACCAGCCCCTCACCCGGCCAGCGCGTAACTGGCCAGAGGGTGCTGGCGTATCGCCAGGCGAACCCCATGCCGATGATGCCAAGGACCATGCCAAAATAACCTGCGGGCAGGTTAAGTACCTGCCGGGTTTCGTCATTTTTATTCATTAATTTTAAAATTTAAAATGTATTTGAAATGCCATTTTAAGGTGTTTCCGCCTCGGATGCCAGCACAACGCAAAGCTGAAAGTTTGCTACGTTTAGTGAAGACGCTCACCAGGGATAACACGATGAAAAAGTATCGGCTCAGCGATGAAACCCGGCTCTGGCACTGGAAAAACGGCGAAACGCCCCACTCGGCTACATTAAAACAGATTATCGCCACGACAGATTTTAATGACGTAGCCGCCGGGACGAAAGGCGGCTGGATTGAGGATGAACGCGCCTTGTCTCAGGAGGGGAACTGCTGGATCTACGACGAAAACAGCGTGGTCTTCGCCGGTGCGACCGTCTCCGGTAATGCCCGTCTGACCCTGCCGTGCGTCGTCAGCGACCATGCCTATATTAGCGGCAACAGCTGGCTGGACGGGGCAAACGTGAGCCATGGTGCGCAGATAAGTGACAACGTCACCATTCAGAACTCCACCGTACGGGGGGAATGCCATATTTTTGGTGATGCCCGGGTGCTGCATAACAGCATGATTATCGCCGCCAAAGGCTTAACCCCAGACCAGGAGCAGATCCTTAAAATCTACGACAACGCGACCGTCAGCCAGTCGCGCGTGGTGCATCAGGCGCAAATCTACGGCGAGGCCATCGTCAATTATGCCTTTATTGAGCACCGTGCCGAGGTGTTCGACAAGGCGATTCTTGAAGGGAACGATATCAATAACGTCTGGGTCTGCGACTGCGCAAAAGTGTACGGCAACGCGCGCCTGATTGCTGGATTCGACGACGATGCCATTCCTACCGTGCGCTACAGCTCTCAGGTGGCTGAGAATGCGGTGGTGGAAGGCAACTGTGTAATTAAGCACCACGTGCTGATTGGCGGTCAGGCGTGGCTACGCGGGGGGCCGATCATGATTGATGATAAGGTCGTGATTCAGGGACGGGCGCGGATAAGCGGCGACGTACTGATTGAGCACCACGTTGAAATCACCGACGATGCCGTCATTGAGGCTTTCGACGGCGACAGCATTAACCTGCGCGGCGAAAAAGTGGTTAACGGCGAGAGTCGAATCACCCGCACGCCCCTGCTGGGCGCGCTATAGGGGGAAAACTCTGCCGTAAAGGTTCACATCGTCATAACGGCCATTGAGGTATTCCGCTTCCCGCAGGCACCCTTCCAGGGTAAAGCCGTTGCGACGCGCAACGTTGTTGCTGTTCTGATTCGCCACCCGGCACTTGATCACAAAACGGCGGATCTCGCCCCGCTCAACGTAGTAGCGCATAAATGCCTGCAAGGCGCAGGAGAGGATCCCATTCCCCTGATGCGCTTCATCGAGCCAGTAGCCGATGTAGCCCGTTTTATTAACCGGCTCAATGGAATTGAACGACAGCACGCCCACCAGTTCGTCCGCCTGAAAAATAAGAAACATTTTCGCGTAGCCGCGCTGATGTAGCATCTGGTTGCTTTGCACGTTACGTCGGGTGTCTTCTTCCGTTCCCACGTGCTGCGCCCAGTCAAACGCGGTTTGCAGAAAGGTGCGGTTTTTGACAACGAGGTAGTGCAGATCGGCGGTGTAGCGCTCTTCGACGGCGCGAAGTTCGATAGCGTCTGATACCGGGATAATTTCGAATTTTGCTGCGGTCATTGCCCCTCACCCTAACCCTCTCCCGAAGGGAGAGGGAATCGATCGTTAACGCATGACCCGGTCGTCAACGTAATTACGTTTGTCCGGCGCTGGCGGGAAATACTGATACAGCCAGGTTTCACTGATGGCATCGCCCTGACAGCGCAGGAACAGGCGCATATCCACCGGCTCCGTCGAATCCGACGTCGGGTACCAGTCAAACAGAATGCGGTATCCGTCAAACGGCTCAACGTAGAGGATTTCCACCTGCTTCGCTTCACCGCTGGAGAGCGTGATCACCGGCTCAATCCCCTTCGGCGCGGCCGCTTTCAGATCGCCGCCGACAAAGTCGATGGCGAAGCGGCGGGCCCATACTTTCGGGTAGTGTTCACCTGGCGCCCAGCCTTCCGGGAAGCCACCCATACCGGTACGCGTCGCGAAGACGTTGGCCAGCGGGGAACGTACCGGCGGCATGGCGCTCCAGTACAGGCGATATTTGAAGTCCAGCTCATCGCCCGCTTTGACCGCTTTTTCCGGCTGCCAGAAGCAGACCACGTTATCCAGCGTTTCACCCGTGGTCGGGATCTCCATCAGGCCAACCGCACCTTTACCCCAGTCGTTACGCGGCTCCACCCACAGGCTTGGGCGTTTGTTATACCAGCCCATCACGTCCTGATAGTGGGAGAAATCCCGGTCAAGCTGCAGCAAACCAAACCCTTTCGGATTTTTATCGACAAAGGCATTGAACTGCAATTTCTGCGGGTTGTTCAGCGGACGGCAGATCCACTCGCCGTTACCGCGCCACATGGCAAGACGGTCAGAGTCATGGATCTGCGGATGAATGGTGTCGCACATACGGCGCTCGTTATTGCCGCAGCTGAACATACTGGTCATCGGCGCGATACCGAGCTGTTTGATGTCTTTACGCGCATAGAGATGGTTTTCCACTTCCATGATCACCTGGCTCTTCTCGCAGTGGATCACGAACTTATAGGCACCGGTAATGCTTGGGCTGTCCAGCAGCGTATAGACGGTAAAGGTGGTGTCGCCCGGTTTGACAGTTTCAAACCAGAAGGCCGTAAAATCAGGAAACTCTTCCGGCGTGTCGGTAAAGGTGTCCACCGCCAGACCACGCGCCGACAGGCCGTACTGGTAAGTGTCATCCACCGCACGGAAATAGCTCGCGCCGAGGAAAGAGACAATATCGCGACGCGCCAGCTCAGGCGCTTTGAAGGCGCGGAAGCCGGCAAAACCGAGGTCGCTCTGCCCTTCCAGCTGTTTAGTATCTACCCCGGTATCCCCGTAGCTGAACAGCTCCGGGCGGAAGTGGATCTCACGCGCCTGGGAGGTCGACTGATCCAGGGAGAACATCCGCACGCGGCGGCGGAAGCCCATCCCCATGTGGAAGAACTGCACGTCAAGCTGACGGCCTTCAATGTTATTCCACAGGGACTGCTTTTCATCGTACCGGATGGCGTTATAGGCCTGCGGCGTCATGGTTGCCAGCGTTTCCGGCAGCGGACGCGGCGCACCACCCCACGGGGTTTTCGCCAGGTCATGGGCCATGGATTGCAGTACGGAGAAGTCAAAACGACGGCTCTGGCCATCGGCGATGTCAGAGTCAGCGGCATAGGCCGCTCTGGAGAACAGTGAAGCAAGGCCAGAAGTGCCGCTCAGGGCTGCCATTGCCAGCGAACCTTGTAAAAAACGTCTGCGATTCATGCCTGGAAAAACGTCCTTATGGTCGTGTGAATGTGTTTCGCGCTCGGCGAAATGACGGCAAGAAAGAACGCACAGCCTAAACAAAAACGGTTAAGAATCCAATTGTTGGCCGGTGATTATATGAGCAAAGTGAGAAATATTTTCTGTCGACCAGAACGGCCCGAAAGTGGTGTAAAGAAAGCCTGGAAAGTGTGAAGAAAAATGCCCCGGTGCGACATCGACAACCGGGGCGAAATGAGGTGGTTATTTTACGCTGACATCGATACCCGGGAAGTACTTATCAGCGAGTTTTGCGATCGTGCCGTCGGCACGAACTTTATCAATCGCGGCATCAAGCTGCTTTTTGGTGGCCTCATCTCCTTTGCGCAGCCCAAAGCCGATCCCGCTGCCGAGGATGGTGTCGTCAGACACCGGTTTGCCGATAAAGCCAAACCCTTTCCCCTGCGGCTTGCTCAGGAACCCTGCCTGCCCGGCCGCGGACATCACCAGCGAGGCGTCGATGCGGCCATTCAGCAAATCGCCCCACGCCATATTCTGATCTTTATACGACACTACCGTGACACCCTGCTTTTCCCAGTGCTCTTTGGCATAGGTTTCCTGAATGGAACCCTGCAACACGCCAATGGTTTTGCCCTTCAGCCCTTCAGGTGTCGCCTCTACTGCGGTTCCGGCCTTGCCCACTAACTGCGAGGGGATGCGGTAGATAGGTTGGGTAAAATCAATACTTTTGCGCCGCTGTTCGGTGATGTTCATCGCCGAGTTGATGGCATCAAATTTCTTGGCCACCAGCCCCGGAATCAACGCATCAAAGGATGTTTCCACCCAGGTGCATTTCAGCGCTGCGGCTTTGCAAATGGCATTCCCCAATTCAACGTCAAACCCTTCCAGCTCGCCGGAGGCATTGCGGCTCTCAAACGGTGGATATTCCGCTTCCAGTCCGTACCGCAGTTCGGTGGCCGCGAATGACGAAAACGTACACAGCAGTCCCATGCCGACAACTAACGCGCGTAATTTCATCTCAAACTCCTTAGCGTGGTTTAACCCGACACAGGGCCTGGGCACCTGCCCGTAACGTCGCCTCATCTTTGGCAAAAGAGAGACGAATCAATTTATTGTCCGTACCATCCGTATAGAAAGCGGATAGTGGAATGGTCGCGACACCGCACTCAACGATCAGCCGTTTCACCATCTCGCTGTCGGGCTCATCGCTGAATGGGCTGTAATCTGCCAGCAGGAAGAACGAGCCCGCGCTCGGCAGCAGTTTAAACGGCGACTCAGCCAGCAAAGTTTGCAGCAGATCGCGCTTGCGCTGATAAAACGTCGCCAGCGACAGCCAGGTTTGCGGATCGGTCATATGTTCGGCAAACGCATGCTGCATTGGCGTATCGGCAGAAAACATCAAAAATTGATGCACTTTACAAATCTCTTCCATCAGTGCCGCCGGTGCAACACAGTACCCCACGCGCCATCCGGTAACGTGATAGGTTTTTCCGAAGGAAGAGATAATGACGCTACGCTCCGCCAGCTGCGGGTGTGTGGCCATACCGTGGTGCGGCTCATCGTCAAAAACGACGTGCTCGTACACTTCGTCAGACAAAATAATGATATCGGTATTGCGCGTCACGGCCACCAGCTGCTGCAGGTCATTCGCGGAGAACACCTGCCCGCTTGGATTATGTGGCGTATTGATGATGATCATGCGCGTTTTGGGGGTGATGGCCGCGCAGACCTCATCCCAGTTCACGGCAAAATCCGGCACCGTGAGTTTGATGGCGACCGGGGTGGCGCCCTGAAGGCGAACAATCGGCGCGTAGCTATCAAATGACGGTTCGAAGTAGATCACCTCATCGCCCGGATGCACCAGCCCGCTGATGGCGGAATAGAGCCCCTGGCTGGCACTGGCGGTAACCAGCACCTCGCGCCCCGGGTCATACGTGGTGCCGTAAAGGGTGGCAATTTTCTCCGCGATACGCTCTTTCAAAGGCTGCAGGCCGGTCATCGCGGCATACTGGTTATGCCCTGCCTCCATTGCGCGGGTTACGCCCGCAATCAGTTTCGGGTCGCAGGAAAAATTCGGTGCGCCCTGAGAAAGATTGATGGCGTTGTGCTGAGCAGAAAGCTGGCCGATTACGGTAAAAATGGTGGTACCCACATCCGGTAATTTGGAACGGGTTTGTACCGCGGTCTTCAGAGTCATCATTTATCCTTCTCATGGGGATTGCATAACTATTCAAACAACAACGCCGTTGCCGGGACAATCGAATTGTTGTCATAATAGCCATGAGAAAAATGCATAGCTGAGGTGTTTTTATGTCGCGCCGTTCGCTCCCGCTCAATGCCATCGACGCCTTCCTAGTGACCGCGCGTCACCTGAATCTTACCCATGCCGCCAAAGAGCTTTGTCTGACTCAGGGAGCCGTGAGCCGTAAAATCGCCGCTCTGGAAGCGTGGTTTGGCTTTCCGCTGTTTGAGCGCCACGCGCGCGGGCTGCGCCTCTCTTCACAGGGCAGCGCCCTGCTGCCGGAGCTACAATCCGCTTTCGAACAGATGCTGAACGTGGCCGATCGGGCCCGCGCCCAGCATACGGTGATCCGACTTAAAGCGCCCACCTGCGCCATGCGCTGGCTGGTGCCGCGCCTGCTGGAGGTAGAGCGCGAGCAGCCCGATCTGCAAATTGCGTTGACCACCACCACCGATCATAACGTCAACTTTAAAACCGAATCCTACGACGCCGCCATCGTGTTTGGCACGCACATGAGCGCGGGCGATCTGCTGTTCGAAGAGGCGTTAACTCCGGTGCTCAGCCCGCTGCGGGCGGGAGCCGGACTGGGTTCATTGACTTTTCTTCACCCGACACGGGATAAAACCGACTGGTCATTGTGGCTGGCGAAACAGGATGAGCCGGGCGTTGTTATGCACAAAAATCAACACTTCGACACGATGGATCTCGCCATTACGGCGGCCATTCAGGGGCTGGGCGTCGCCATCGCCGATGAAACGCTGGTGGAAGAGGACATCCGCGCAGGAAGGCTGGTGCGGCCTTTTGCGACCAGCATCAAAACCGGTGCGAGCTACCGGCTGGTGCTGCGCGAAGCGCCAGGCACGGAAAACGGCCTGGCCGCATTTCGTGCCTGTTTGCTTAATCGAGGTTAACGTGGTGCTTCATCACCCGTTTAAAGAGGCTCATGCGGGCGCGCATAAAGCGGTTTCCAAGCTTAAAACCTGCATGCTTATTCACACCAATGCGTAACAGGACGTCACGCCCTTTACGGCAGGCTGGCCAGTGCGTCGGCCCAGGCAGGCTGTCACGATGCCCGGCATCGCGGGCAAAACTCACCCAGTAGTCGGCCACGTGGGCGGCGAACTGTAAATCACGCGCGTTCACATACTGACGTGAAGGTTCCACCTCTCCGAGCGTATCAAACACATACGGCACCTCGTTACCGTGCCAGGCACCGTTGATATAGGTGGCGTGCTCCGCTTCGGCCACATAGTCAAACCAGTAGCGCCAGCACGGCGCGCCGACGCGCTGCTGGGCCTGCATCACCACATAGCCCATGGTGGTGAACGCCATATCCCGGCACACCTGCCTTCCCAGCTCTTCATCGCCTTTCACGCCTGGATAGAGCAGCTTGATCAGTCCCAGACCAAAGCGCCGCTCCCGGCGGAGCTTCTGAATTTGTCCGGCGAGATCGATGCCAAACACCGCCATTACGCTCGCCTCGTCGCTGTTGGAGCCAATCATGATGGGGACAGGCTGCTGACGGGCGGCAAAGAAGACGTCCAGCATCGGCTCCGGCAGCACACAATCTCCGGCGACAGGCGCCGGGGCGATATTCAGCGGTGCCGTTAACGGCCAGAACGACTCAGGTGGAATAGCACGCAGCTGCTCCGCTGTCGCGTTCTCCAGCCCAAAATGCGCGGCCAGCGCTTCCCCTTTTCGCAGGGCCTGCTCGCGCGGGGTATCCGGCAAGGTATAGCCACTTTGCACAATCGCTTTATGAAATAACCCTTTCGCCAGCGGCGAGGCCAGCAGCGACAACACGCTGCGTGCGCCAGCTGATTCACCAAACAGCGTGACGTTTTCGGGATTGCCGCCAAAGGCGGCGATATTGTCCCGCACCCATCCGAGAGCGGCGATCTGATCCAGCAGGGCAAAATTATGCACCACGCGATCTTCTTCCCCCTCCAGCGCAGGATGGGCGAAAAAGCCGAGATGACCAAGACGGTAATTGAGGGTGACCACCACCACGCCGCGTTCCGCCAGCGCCCTGCCGTTATAGGGCGGTAACCCACCCGCGCCGAGCGTGAACCCACCACCGTGCAGCCAGACCATCACCGGCAGCGGCTCAACGCGGTCAACGGGCGACCACACGTTAAGATAAAGACAATCTTCTGAAAACTGGCCGGGATCGCCCCCACCCAGCTCCTGACAATATTCGCTGCTTTGCCAGCTTGAGGAAGAGAACGCCGACGCCTGGCGTACGCCGTCCCAGCGCTCGGGCGGACGCGGAGAGCGCCAGCGCCCGTTGCCGACGGGTGGTGCGGCGTAGGGAATGCCGTACCACGCATGAACATTATCATCAGTAAAACCAGCCAGTGCGCCGTAGCGCGTTTCAACCACAGGGGCGGAGGGATATTGCATAACTACCTTCTTTTTCCATCACACCCCTGAAGAGTAACGATTTCAGAGCAAACCGCAACGCTGTTTGCTGCGGGTTTCCGCCTCCTCGTACAGTGCGAACTCGTCATAGACCGGGCAGCCCAGCGCCGCTTCGAAGGCATCCCGGCTGGCGTTACCGTGGCTGCGCGCCTGGGTTTCATTCCCGAGATTGGACTGGAAAATCCCTGCGGCGCTGACCGGCAGGAAATCTTCATAGGTGATCGGCTGGGCGACCACCCACCCGCGTTCAATTAACGGCTGCGGATCGTCGCCCGGACGAAACGCATGACGATGCGCTTCACCCGCTGGCGTCAGGCGATAGCGGAAATACGCCAGCTCCTGTCGGCGCATCATCAGCTCGCTGTCCGGGAAGGCGCTGAACACTTCACGCAGATGAAGCTGATGGGTCAGGTTGTCTTTGCCGGTGCCGGACTCGGCGAGCAAATTGTCATAAAGCTCGCGACCTTTCGGCGTCAACGCCACCCCGCGCTGCTCAATTTCACCAAAGCGCGCGGTATGGGTGCCTTTATGTTCCCCGGCAAACAGCACCGGCTCTTCCAGCGCCTTGAAGCTGGTCTGACGCAATAACACCGGCACCTCGCGGCGCGGCGGCCCTTCAATCAGAATTTTGGGTTCAATGCCGTACTTCGGCATCAGCTCCTGCACCCGGTCAATATCCAGCGTGCGTGGCGTAAGGTGGTTGATGTGGCATCCCGGGAAACAGACCACATCCGCAATCAGGCGATGCTCATTATGCAGCGCCAGATAGGTCTCCTGATCGACCGTCGCATGACGGTGCCAGCGGAAGGTTTCTAACGCTTCCTGAACAAACTCCCGCGCCTGCGCCTCGGTGAACGCCCCTTCTTTTTCATGCAGTTCGATGAGCGCCAGGCAGCGCGGCGTAAAGATGTTGCGGTGAGAGAGGATCTCCGCCGCCCGCTCGCGCAGGGCAACGTTCTCAATCAACTCAAGGCGCAGCAGTGAGGTAAAGATACGAAACGGGTTACGGCACAGCGCCGCATCATCCACCGGGCGAAATGCCGTCGAGTGAACCGGAACGCCCGCCTGAGAGAGATCATAGTAGCTGACCGGGTACATGCCCATGATGGCAAACATACGACGTAAGGTAGAAAGCTCTTTTGCGGTGCCCACGCGGATAGCCCCGTGACGCTCCACATTCAGGCGCGCCAGCTCATCTGCATTCGCCAGTTGTTCATGTAAGAGTGGATTGTTTTCCAGAACCGCCAGGTTTACGTCCGCGACCAGCTCAAGCAAGGTGCCGTACTGCGGAACTTCCTGCTGGTACATCGCCGACATAGCCTGCGAAAAATGTTCCCGAATATCATCAGCCGTGATGGTGTTCGCCATGGTGTCATGCCTCCAGTGAATATTACCTGGAGTGTAGAGAAACCCGTTCCTTCCGGGGGGAAGAATTTACGATTTGTGATCTTACGACGACAGTGGTCAAACCGTGTGCTGCCCGAACCTGTCAGGGCCGTACCTGGCCCCCTTCCTTTCCCCCCGGCCCGTCGTCCAGGAGTTTCCTTATAATTAATGATTATTCTGTTTCCTGGCTATAAAGGAGTAATTTTGGAGGCCATCCCGGCTAAAAATTGAACGAAATTGTGGCGCTACAATTTTTATCCTCACCTTTCAGGTTTTTAGCGGCAACTTAGGATTAATCCGAGCATTTTTTTACAAGTCCTTCCCACTCATCCATATTTTTTCGCCAAACGAAGCGTAAACCCACCAATATTTTTAAATAACGCAACCGTGAATGGCGAAACGCATTTGACGCATGCCGCACAGCGTCTAAAGTTATTACTCGAACGACGAGTGATACGGAATATTTCTGTATCGTACTGACATAACCAATATATGACTATGAGGTTTAATATGGCAGAGCATCGTGGTGGTTCCGGTAATTTCGCTGAAGACCGTGAAAAAGCATCAGAAGCTGGACGTAAAGGCGGCCAGCACAGCGGCGGTAATTTCAAAAACGATCCGCAACGCGCATCTGAAGCAGGTAAGAAAGGGGGTCAGAATAGTCACGGCGGAGGCCGTAAATCTGATAACTCCTGATTTTATTAAGCTGTCTCAGTAATACCAGAGAGCATGCTGCGGGCCGAAAGGCTCGCAGTTCCCTTAACGTTTTAACCGGAGCAAAATATATGAATATGAAAAGTATCGAGGATGTTTTTATTCATCTACTGTCCGATACCTACAGCGCGGAAAAACAGCTCACCCGAGCCCTGAGCAAACTTGCCCGTGCCGCCTCCAGTGAAAAGCTCAGCGCGGCTTTCACCGCCCACCTTGAGGAGACGCAGGGTCAGATTGAGCGTATCGATCAGATTATCGAACAGGAAGACGGTATTAAGCTTAAGCGAATGAAATGTGTGGCAATGGAAGGCTTAATTGAAGAGGCCAATGAGGTCATCGAAAGCACAGAAAAGAATGAAGTCCGTGATGCTGCATTAATTGCTGCAGCGCAAAAAGTGGAACATTACGAAATTGCCAGTTACGGTACCCTTGCCACATTAGCAGAACAACTTGGCTATAAAAAAGCCGTTAAACTTCTTGCCGAAACGCTGGAAGAAGAAAAAGAAACCGATCTTAAACTCACCGACCTGGCCGTAGGAAATATTAACCAAAAAGCGCAAAAATGACGCTATAACACAGGTTAAATATAATGAGCATCAGTCCCAGGACAATTAAACGGTGCCATTTAACGGCAGCTATAATATGGTTCATTCTTGCTATCCCTTCCGTAATATGGTGGAAGAATAGCGTACTATGGGTCATTATCATCAGTATTTACGCCAATATTGTCGGCCATTTATCTGGCTACAGTGCCGCACGTGCCGATCAGGCTGCTGAAAGTGAGACCAAATAAGCGAACCTATAATGAGGAACGAAATATGAATCACGTAGAACACTACCATGACTGGCTACGCGATGCCCATGCAATGGAAAAGCAAGCCGAATCAATGCTGGAATCGATGGCCAGCCGTATTGAACTGATGTTCGCGCCCGTATTGAGCAGCACCTTAATGAGACAAAACGGCAAATCACATTGCTGGAGGAAATCCTCGATCGTAATGATATTTCTCGTTCGGTTTTAAAAGACTCGATGAGCAAAATGGCTGCGCTCGGCCAGTCCATCGGCGGCATGTTCCCGTCCGATGAGATTGTTAAAGGCTCCATCAGCGGCTATGTTTTCGAACAGTTCGAAATTGCCTGCTACACCTCCCTGCTGGCCGCGGCCAAAAAAGCGGGCGACACCGCCTCTGTACCCGCCATTGAAACCATTCTCGCCGAAGAGCGCGAGATGGCCGACTGGCTGATTCGTCATATTCCGCAAACGACGGAACAGTTCCTGCTGCGTTCTGATGCATCAGGTGTCGAAGCGAAAAAATAAACCACAGGAGAGTGTATGTTTCGACACGTCAAACAGCTGCAATACACGGTTCGCGTTGCTGAACCGAATCCCGGCCTCGCCAATCTTCTGCTGGAACAATTTGGCGGGCCGCAGGGTGAACTGGCGGCCGCCTGCCGCTACTTCACCCAGGGCCTGAGTGATGACGATCCTGGCCGTAAAGATATGCTGATGGATATCGCGACCGAAGAGTTGAGCCACCTCGAAATCATCGGGACGCTGGTCGGCATGCTGAATAAAGGGGCCAAAGGCGCGCTGGCGGAAGGGGTAGAGAACGAAGCCGAGCTGTACCGGTCCATGACCGAAAACGGCAACGACAGCCATATTACCTCCCTGCTCTACGGCGGCGGTACCCCGCTCACTAACTCCGCGGGCGTGCCCTGGACGGCGGCCTATGTTGATACCATTGGTGAACCCACGGCGGATCTGCGCTCGAACGTGGCCGCAGAGGCGCGGGCAAAAATCATCTATGAGCGTCTGATCAACGTGACAGACGATCCCGGGGTGAAAGATGCACTGGCGTTTCTGATGACGCGAGAGGCGGCGCACCAGCTCTCCTTCGAGAAGGCGCTTCAGTCTATTCGCAATAATTTCCCGCCGGGGAAATTGCCGCCAATCGAGGAATTCACCAACAAGTACTACAATATGTCTGAAGGTGGCGAGGTCCGCGGAAGCTGGAACAGCGATAAGCATTTCGACTACGTTGAGGCCCCCCAACCTGCGGTTGACGGTGGAGACGGGAGTGCAAGCGTGACGCTCTCGACCGAACAGGCTACGCTCGTCAAGGCGATGTCTGCTCGCACAAAATCCGATCCGAACGCCGACCCGTTAACAGGTGCCGAGCTAGGCGCCGGTAAGAAAAAACCGTAACCGGTTTTGCCAGGCAGCTCCCGCTGCCTGGTAATTCTCGTGCCCCATCGTTCCAGAGGTACGGACCATGTTCGAACTCGACGCGTTTCATCTGGCGAGAATTCAGTTCGCTTTTACCGTCTCGTTTCATATTCTCTTCCCGGCGATCACCATCGGGCTTGCCAGCTATCTGGTGGTGCTCGAAGGGATGTGGCTGCGTACCAAAAACGACGTCTGGCGCTCCCTGTACCATTTCTGGCTCAAAATATTTGCCGTCAACTTTGGTATGGGCGTTGTGTCCGGGCTGGTCATGGCCTATCAGTTCGGCACCAACTGGAGCGGGTTCTCTCAGTTTGCAGGCAGCATCACCGGGCCATTGCTGACCTACGAGGTGTTAACCGCTTTCTTCCTGGAGGCCGGTTTCCTCGGCGTAATGCTGTTCGGCTGGAACAAGGTTGGACCGGGACTGCACTTCTTCGCAACCTGCATGGTGGCGCTGGGTACACTAATGTCCACCTTCTGGATCCTCGCCTCTAACAGCTGGATGCACACTCCGCAGGGCTTCACCATTGAGAACGGTCAGGTGATCCCTGAAGACTGGCTGGCCGTCATCTTCAACCCCTCTTTCCCGTACCGGCTGATCCATATGTCCATTGCCGCGTTCCTGTGCAGCGCCCTGTTTGTGGGCGCGTCGGGGGCCTGGCACCTGCTGCGCGGCAACGACACGCCCGCCATTCGCAAAATGTTCTCGATGGCCATGTGGATGGCCCTGCTGGTCGCCCCCATTCAGGCCGTAGTCGGGGATATGCATGGCCTGAACACGCTTGAACATCAGCCTGCCAAAATCGCCGCCATCGAGGGGCACTGGGAAAATCCGCCAGGGGAAGCCACCCCGCTGCTGCTGTTTGGTCTGCCGGATATGGAAGAGGAGCGCACCAAATACGGGCTTGAGATCCCGGCCCTCGGCAGCCTGATCCTCACCCACAGTCTGGATAAACAGGTCCCCGCGCTGAAAGATTTCCCGAAAGAAGATCGCCCGAATTCCACCATCGTCTTCTGGTCGTTCCGCATCATGGTTGGCATGGGGCTGTTGATGATTGCCCTCGGTGTCCTGAGCCTGTGGCTACGCTATCGCCACCGGCTGTATCACTCGCGCCCGTTCCACTGGTTTGCCCTCTGTATGGGGCCAGCCGGTCTGCTGGCGCTGCTCGCTGGCTGGGTGACCACCGAAGTGGGTCGCCAGCCGTGGGTGGTCTACGGCTATCTGCGCACCATCGACGCGGTCTCTCTGCATAGCACGCTGCAGATGAGCATCAGCCTGCTGGCCTTCATCGTCGTTTATTGCTCGGTGTTTGGCGTGGGCTATGTCTACCTTGTGCGTCTGATTAAGAAAGGACCACAGCCGGTGGACACGCTAACCTCAAACACCTCGGGCACCCCCGCCCGTCCGCTGTCTGCCGCTGAGTCTGTTCCGGAAGAGGAGAGAATCTGATGGGCGTCGATATCTCGGTTATCTGGTTTGCCATCATCGTCTTCGCCACCCTGATGTACATCATTATGGATGGCTTTGACTTGGGGATCGGTCTGCTGTTTAACTTCGTGGGCGATGCCAAAGAGCGCGACGTGATGGTGAACAGCGTGGCCCCCGTCTGGGACGGCAACGAAACCTGGCTGGTGCTGGGCGGCGCAGGGCTGTTTGGCGCCTTTCCGCTGGCCTATGCGGTGATCATCGATGCGCTCACCATTCCGCTTACCGCCATGCTGATCGGTCTTATCTTTCGCGGTGTCGCCTTTGAGTTCCGCTTCAAAGCGACGCCCTCTCACCGCCAGTTCTGGGACTACGCCTTTGCCGGAGGCTCGCTACTCGCCACCTTCAGCCAGGGCGTGGTGGTCGGCGCGGTGATCAACGGTTTTGAAGTAGAAGGCCGACGCTACGTGGGGTCTGCCCTCGACTGGCTGACCCCCTTCAACCTGTTCTGCGGTATCGGGCTGGTAGTGGCCTACACGCTGCTGGGCACCACGTGGCTTATCATGAAAAGCGAAGGTGCACTGCAAAACCGCATGCGCGAGTTGACCCGCCACGTGCTGCTGGCGCTGATTGTCGTCATCGCGGTGGTGAGCATCTGGACGCCACTCGGCTGGCAGTACGTGGCCGAGCGCTGGTTTACCCTGCCTAACTTCTTCTGGTTCCTGCCGGTGCCTCTGCTGGTAGGCGTATTTAGCCTGTGGATCTGGCGCTTGACCCGCAACCCGGCCAGCCACGCGCGTCCGTTCCTGTTGACGCTTGGGCTTATCTTTCTCGGTTTTAGCGGACTGGGCATCAGCCTGTGGCCGAACATTATTCCGCCGCGCATTAGCCTGTGGGATGCCGCGGCCCCGCCCGCCAGCCAGCTTTTTATGCTGGTGGGGACGTTACTGATTATTCCGGTGATCCTGGTGTACACCGCCTGGAGTTACTACGTCTTTCGGGGAAAAGTTTCTGATACAGAAGGTTACCACTGAGGTGCAGGATGGCAGGATGGCATACACGGGCCATTATTTATCAAATTGATACGGCACTGTTTTACGATTTAAACGGCGATGGCTGCGGAGACATCGCCGGAATAACGGCCAAGTTGCGATATATACGCCGCATGGGGGCGACAGTAATCTGGATCACTCCGTTTTACCTTACCCCTTTTCTGGACGAAGGGTATGACGTCAGCGACCACCTGCAGGTCGATCCCCGGTTCGGCAAACTGGCGGATATTATCGCTTTTATTGAGCAGGCACGTGAGCTGGGGATGCAGGTCATTATCGAGCTGTTGATCCAGCATACGTCGGACGCGCACCCCTGGTTTCAGGAGGCCCGGCGCAACCCGAAATCCCCCTTTCGCGACTATTATCTGTGGTCAGATAATGATGATGACGATACGCCTCCGATGTTCCCCGGCGTGGAAAAGAGCATCTGGACATGGGATGACGAGGCGGGCCAATACTACCGGCATATGTTTTATCGCCACGAGCCGGATCTCAACCTCACCTCACCTGCGGTAATTAAAGAGATAGAGAACATTATCCTCTTCTGGCTCAAGCTTGGCGTATCGGGATTCCGTCTGGATGCCGCGTCGCATCTCACCACCCAGGCCGGAGGCGGTGACGAGAAAAAGGGGCTGTGGATCCTGGAGCATTTGCGCCGCCTGATTACCCAACATAACCCGCAGGCGATCCTGCTCGGGGAAGTTGACGTAGAGGTGGAAGCCTACAAGGACTATTTTGGCAATAACGACCGCCTGCATCTGGTGCTTAACTTCTGGCTTAACAAATATTTCTACGTGAGCCTGGCCAGGAAAAGCGCCCGCCCGCTGCGTAATGCGGTGAAGAAAATGATCGTCCCGCCGGACTCCTGCTGCTTTGCCAACTGGCTGCGTAACCACGACGAGCTGGATCTGGAGGGGATCGGTAAAAAGGATAAACAGTTCGTCCTCGACACGTTCGCCCCGGATGAAGAGATGAACGTGTACCAGCGTGGGATCCGCCGTCGCCTGGCGCCGATGCTGAACGGCGACCAGAAGCGGCTGGCGTTCTGCCACGCCGTGCTGTTCTCCCTGCCCGGGGTGCCCGTTATGCGCTACGGGGATGAAATCGGCATGGGTGATGATCTGGATTTAGAAGAGCGTTACGCCGTGCGTACGCCCATGCAGTGGGCGCCCTCTCAGGGCGGTGGCTTCTCTGACGCGGATGCGCAGAGCTTTATCGCGCCCATCATTGACCACGGGCCCTATCGTTATCAGAAAATTAACGTGGCGGATTCGCTGTTGCAACGCAACTCGCTACTGCACCGGATTATCGATATCGCCAACACGCGGTCTGAATTCCCGGAGATTGCCGTGGCGCCGTTTCATCTTATCGCCATCGATAATGATGCAGTGCTGGGAATTTACTACGAGGCTGAAGATCGCAGCATTCTTACCTTTGTTAATTTCAGCGATCAACCGGTGACCTTCACCTCCAGAGGGATCCGCCACGCCACATGGACCGCCTGTCTGGCAGACAAACGCTACGAGGATACGCTGGTCAGCGACAAAACCGTTGAGCTGAATATAGGCGGCTACGGCTATCGCTGGTTCTGGACAAACCGTAGCGCGCTGCGCTGACTACTTTTTGCGGCCGCGCATCAGGCGTGTGAGCACAATCCCTGCGACGGCCAGGGAGCCCAGCAGCACTTTCCCGGGCGCGCCAGAGGAGACGGCGCTGGCGCGCGTTTTCGCCTCAGCAGAGAAATGGCCGTGGATTTTGTGCAGGTCGTTGACCGGCTGGTCGAGATAATCCCGCCGGTCTTCTGCGTTCAGGGTGTCGGTCATCTGCCCTTCCCAGGCCTTTTTCACCATCAGGCGGTCAAGAAAGCCGGGGAAGAGGAACTGGCCGACAATCGACTGGATGGTACTGCTGCCCACCCACAGCTCGCGCACCGGTTTTTGCGCCACCCTGAAAATGGCACTCGCGGCCACTTCCGGCTCAAACACCGGCGGAACCGGGCGCATCGCCCAGGCAAACTTATTCCGAGCCCATTCAAACTGCGGTGTATTCAACCCCGGCATCTGAACCATGGCGACTTGCACCCGGCTGTTCTCATGCATCAGCTCGGTACGCACCGCATCGGTAAAGCCCCGGATCGCGGCTTTGGCGCCGCAGTAGGCGGACTGCAGAGGAATGGAGCGGTAGGCCAGCGCGGAGCCAACCTGAATAATCACGCCCCGATCGCGCGGCACCATCAACTCCAGCGCGGCACGGGTACCGTTCACGTAGCCAAGGTAGGTGACTTCTGTAACGCGGCGAAATTCATCCGGCGTCATGGTCCGAAACGGCGCCAGCACCGCCCCCATGGCATTATTGACCCACACATCAATCGCCCCAAGGCGATACTCAATTTCGTTGGCGGCATCCACCACCGCCTGACTGTCGGCCACATCCGCCTGCACGGCCAACGCATTGACGCCAAAACGGCGTAGCTCTTCCTGGGTCGAGTGCAGGCTTGTCTCCTCGCGCGCAATAATGCCCACATCGTAGCCCGCTTTTGCAAAATGCAGCGCCGTGGCTTTCCCCACGCCCGCCGTCCCGCCAGTAATGACCATCACAGCCATAAAACCTCCGCGTTATTTCAGCCCGATAATTTCGTCACTAATTCAGCCAGCGAGTAATGCACCGCTTTTTCCACCACGTCCTGACAGTCGCCGGAAAAGAGCACCCTGCTCGTTTCCGTCTTTCCGCCAATATTCCAGGCGAAGCACACGGTCCCCGCCACCGTGCCGTCATCTCCCCCTTCCGGCCCGGCATAGCCGCTGATGGCGATACTGACATCGGCCTGGGCAATGTCGCGGATGCTGGCCGCCATCTCGGTGACGGTCTGTTCACTGACGGCGGTAAACCGCGCGAGGGTTTCCGGGCTTACGCCCAGGATCCTCTCCTTCGCGCTATCGCTGAAGACGACCAGCCCCACGTCATAAAAATCGGCAGTGTTCTCTTCCGCGCAGAGCGCCACGGAAAGCTTCCCGCCGGTGCAGGATTCTGCGGTTGTTAAGCGAAGCCCGGCATCGATTAACCTGCTCGCCAGTTTTTTGGTCAGTTCAGCCACGGTAATGGTGTTGTCGTGGTATAGATTGCTCATCATCAGGCCTCTCATTTTTTCTCAGGAATAATGGAAATATGGCCATTACGTTCCAGAATGGCATATTTGATTTCGCTTAACTTTGTAATACCATTATTCTGCCGGGCCGAAACCAGAATATCATCACATGAAACATCGACCTTTTTGAGTTTATCTGCTAAGGGCACGCCGTTCTCAACCAGAATTACCGGCGTGCCATCCAGGATATTCTCCACCGGCGAAAAATACTTTTTCATCAGTCCAAAAATAATATCCACAACCACCAGCGTGGTGATGGTTATCATTGCACCCGTGACCGAAAAATCCTCCCCCAGCAGGGCCTGCTGGGTTGCTTCGCTGATAATTAACAGGAGAATAAGGTCAAAGCTGGTCATCTGCAGCAACGCACGTCGTCCGGCAACTTTGAAGACCACCACCAGAAACAGGTAAATCGCCAACGCCCTAAAAACCATATCCATGGCAGCCTCCTAAGGGTAAATAAATTGCCAGAAAGGAATATCCGGCAGGTTGTTTACACGAATGACGTTGTGCCATTTACCGCCTCTGGTCGGGGTAATGAACAGCCAGACCGAAAAATGTGGCGATTTTTCAAGATGATTATAGACAAAATAGAGCGTGTTCCCGCGGCTGTACATGCTGTCTGGCTGCGGCCAGACGCTGCCCGGCTCGTAGGCGTCGCTGCTCTCGCTGGTCATGCTCACGGTGTATTTGCCCTCGCTGTTGACCGGAAAGGTCACCTGAAGTCGCGACTCCGTTTGCCGACGCGCAAAGCGCTCATAGTTGAGGGTCAGGTTTTTTGCAGAATTGGTTTTCTCCGTGTCACTCACTATCCCACTTGAAAACAGACCGGCAATCGCTGCGATGATAATACTCAGTAACACAATAAATCCGAGCTGGCGAAATGCATATTCAAAACTCAGCAAGCGATAACTCTCATTTATCCCGGGTAACTTTTCATTTTTATCATTCATGGCAGCCATCACCGTTTCGCTTATTTACCAAACGTTCTGTTTTGTATGGCGAATGTTTTTAAGACTTATCACATTTGCCACATAAAGGAATAGCAACAATACTTAATAAGTCAAGACACCTTAAATGAAGGATATCAGATGAAATTATCACTTATTTCCGCTTTTTTAATATTTATGGTGCCAACCGCATGGGCTGATAATAACGGCGGGTTACAAAAGGGTGAAGCGCCGCCTCCTCCGCATGCGCTGGATAGCGGTTATCGCGGCACGGATGATGCCCGTATTATGACCATCGACCAGGCGAAACAAATGCATGATGGCGCGACCATTTCACTGCGCGGCAACCTTATTGACGGTAGCGGCGATAAGTATGTATTTCAGGATAAATCCGGAAAAATCGACGTTATTATCCCAAAAGCAGTCTTTGACGGCAGAACAGTCAAACCAGACCAGATGATCAGCATTAACGGTTCGCTTGATAAAAAGTCATCGCCTTCCGTGGTGCGTGTCGATCATCTGCAGAAATAACTCAGCGAAGCGTTAACGCTGTATTTTCATCCTAACTCACCTATTGGCTTAAGGAGTCAGCTATGAGTGATACTCAACAACGTACGAACGCTTATCCGCAACCCCCTTTCCCGGAACAGCCGCAGACGCCACCAGGACTGGCTTCTGAGATGCAACCTGTTCCCGATCACGGGGAAACGAGCTATAAAGGCCACGGCCGTCTGGCGGGCAAAAAAGCGCTGATTACCGGCGGTGACTCCGGTATCGGCCGCGCGGTGGCCATTGCCTACGCCCGTGAAGGCGCCGATGTCGCCATTAACTATCTGCCTGAAGAAGAGAGAGACGCCGCAGAGGTTATCGACCTGATCAAGGCCGAAGGGCGCAACGCCGTCGCGCTGCCGGGGGATGTCCGGGATGAAACCTTCTGCCAGAACCTGGTGGAGGAAGCGGTGGCTAAACTTGGCGGACTGGACATTCTGGTGAACAACGCCGGTCGCCAGCAGTATCGGGAATCGCTGGAAGAACTCACTACCGAAGATTTCGATGCCACGTTTAAAACCAACGTTTATGCCCCGTTCTGGATCACCAAAGCGGCGCTTCGCCATCTGAAAGCCCCTGCGGCAATTATTAACACCTCCTCGGTGCAAGCGGTAAAACCCAGCCCTGTCCTGCTGGACTATGCCCAGACCAAAGCCTGTCTGGCGGTGTTTACCAAATCCCTTGCCAAACAACTGGGGCCGAAGGGCATTCGCGTTAATGCCGTGGCTCCCGGGCCTTACTGGACGGTGCTGCAATCCAGCGGCGGCCAGCCGATGGAGAAAGTGAAGCAGTTTGGGGGTGACACACCGTTGGGCCGTCCGGGCCAGCCGGTGGAGATTGCACCTTTATACGTCACGCTGGCGTCAGATGAGTGTTCCTTTACGACCGGCCAGGTATGGTGTTCCGACGGCGGTGATGGCGTGATTTAACGTTTCCCTGCCCGAATGTGCAATAAATGAACAAGGACGTTCAGCCCCCCGCCAAAAACATGTTGTAACTCAAACAGATCAAATGTTAAAAATATTTTGCTATCAAGTTATCAAAATTAAACAACTTAGCTTGTCACCCGCATCGCTCTGTTTTTAACATCGCCTATGGAAAAAAATGGTCTGTTCAGTCAGCGCATACGCTTGCGCCATTTGCATACATTTGTGGCCGTCGCTCAACAGGGAACGCTGGGGCGTGCGGCTGAAACCCTTAACCTGAGCCAGCCTGCTCTCTCAAAAACGCTTAACGAGCTGGAACAACTGACCGGTGCCCGTCTGTTCGATCGCGGCCGTCTGGGCGCACAACTGACCCTGGTCGGGGAGCAGTTTCTGACCCATGCAGTAAAAGTGCTTGATGCGCTCAATACCGCCGGACAGGCGCTAAACCGTAAAGAAGAGCAGACGCACGAGATTGTCCGTGTGGGTGCCCTGCCCACGGCGGCGCTGGGCATTCTGCCGCCGGTCATTGGTCAGTTTCATAAACAGCAAAAACATACGACCCTGCAGGTCGCCACCATGAATAACACCATGCTGCTTGCGGGGCTGAAATCCGGCGAGCTGGATCTGGGTATCGGACGGATGTCAGATCCCGAACTGATGGTGGGACTGAATTATGAACTGCTGTTCCTGGAATCCCTGAAGCTGGTGGTACGCCCCAACCATCCTCTGTTGCAGGATACGGTTACCCTAAGCAGGGTGATGGAGTGGCCGGTGGTCGTGTCACCAAAAGGTACGGTTCCACGGCAAAATGCCGAAACGTTACTGCAGATGCAGGGCTGTACGCTGCCGACAGGCTGTATTGAAACCCTGTCCGCTTCCCTGTCACGCCAGCTTACCGTGGATTATGACTACGTCTGGTTCGTCCCCTCCGGTGCGGTTAAAGATGATTTACGCCAGGGCACGCTCACCGCACTGCCGGTGACCTCGCCCGGCGCCGGCGAACCGATTGGCATTTTAACCCGCGTTGATACGCCGCTCTCCTCAGGTGCACAGACGCTGCTGAGCGCGATACGTAAATCGATGCCTGCCTGATTCCTTTCCCCTTGCCCTGACCCTCTCCCCCCGGGACGAGGGTCATTTCTGCGTTCTAATCATTTAATGCGAAATCATTTATTAACAATTGCGCAAAACAATTTAACAGTTTTATCATAGCGACGAATTCACCAAATGGTTCGTAAATGTTTTATCAACCCCGAATTCAAGCGTATTAATCATTATTCCCACTGCATTTATTACCCACCTGGTACACTTCCGGCACGTTGTCGTGCTGAGCAGCGGGGGATCTTAAGGAGAAAGAGATGGCATTTGGCAGCGCGCCACGTGGGATACCCCGTATCCTGCAGTGGCTCCTTGCCGGACTGATGGCGATCGTCGGTCTGGCCGTTGGCGGGTTGGGTTTTAAACTCGTCACCGTAGGCGGAAGTGGATACTTCCTGATCATGGGCGTGGTAATGGTGATTGCCGCGATCCTGATTTTCATCAACCGCAGCAGCGGGATTGTGTTGTATGGCATCGCGTTTATCGCGTCGCTGTTCTGGGCGGTAAGCGATGCCGGCTGGGATTTCTGGCCGCTCTTCTCACGCCTCTTCACCTTTGCGGTTCTGGCATTCCTGTGTGCCCTCGTCTGGCCGTTCCTGCGTGCGGCAAACCGTGCGACGCCGGTGAAAAAAGGCCCGGCCTTTGGCGTGGCGGCGCTGCTCGCCGTGGCAATGCTGGTCAGCCTGGGCTGGATGTTTAAACCCCAAACGCTGGTGGCGGCGAATGAGCCGGTGCCGGTGAAACCGGTCGCGGCTGGCGAACAGCAGAAGAACTGGGAACACTGGGGTAATACCACCCACGGGGATCGTTTTGCGGCCCTCGACCAGATCAACAAGCAGAACGTTAACGAGCTGAAAGTCGCGTGGGTTGCCCATACCGGGGATATCCCCCAGAGCAACGGCTCCGGTGCGGAAGACCAGAACACGCCGCTGCAGATTGGCGACACGCTCTACGTCTGTACGCCGTACAGCAAAGTGCTGGCGCTGGATGTAGATTCCGGGAAAGAGAAGTGGCGTTACGACGCCAAAGCCACGGCCCCGAACTGGCAGCGCTGCCGTGGGCTGGGCTATTTTGAAGATTCACAAAACGTGACAACGTCACAGACAGATGCGCAGCCCGCCGCCTGCCCGCGCCGTCTGTTCCTGCCCACCACCGATGCCCGCCTGATTGCCATCAACGCCGATAACGGTAAAACCTGCGAAGACTTTGGTGACAAAGGTACCGTGGATCTGAGCGTGGGTATGGGTGAGATAAAACCGGGCTACTATCAGCAAACCTCCACGCCGCTGGTGGCAGGAAACGTGGTGGTGGTCGGCGGACGCGTGGCGGATAACTTCTCCACCGGCGAACCGCCGGGCGTGGTGCGCGCCTATGACGTTCATACCGGTAAACAGGCCTGGGCGTGGGATCCGGGTAATCCGGACCTGACCGGCCTGCCGCCGGAAGGCCAGACCTACACGCGCGGTACACCGAACGTCTGGTCTGCAATGTCCTATGACGCAAAACTGAACCTGATTTACCTGCCAACCGGTAACGCCACGCCAGATTTCTGGGCCGGAGAACGCACCGCGCTGGATGATAAATACAGCTCCTCCATCGTTGCCGTTGATGCCACCACCGGCCAGGTCCGCTGGCATTTCCAGACCACCCATCACGACCTGTGGGACTTCGATCTGCCTTCTCAACCGCTGCTGTACAATCTGCCAGACGGTAAAGGCGGAACCACGCCGGTTCTGGTGCAGACCAGTAAACAGGGCATGATCTTTATGCTCAACCGCGAAACCGGCAAACCGGTGGCGAAAGTGGAAGAACGTCCGGTCCCGGCGGGTAACGTGCTGGGCGAACGCTACTCCCCGACGCAGCCGTATTCCGTCGGTATGCCGATGATTGGCAACCAGACCCTGACCGAATCCGACATGTGGGGCGCGACGCCTGTCGACCTGCTGCTGTGCCGCATCCAGTTTAAAGAGATGCGCCATCAGGGGGTCTTTACCCCGCCGGGTCTCGATCGTTCCCTGCAGTTCCCTGGCTCACTGGGCGGGATGAACTGGGGCAGCGTCTCAGTCGATCCGAACAACGGGCTGATGTTCGTCAACGATATGCGCCTGGGTCTGGCCAACTACATGGTACCGCGTGCCAGCGTGGCGAAAGACGCCAGCGGGATTGAGATGGGTATTGTGCCCATGGACGGCACGCCGTTCGGCGCCATGCGCGAGCGTTTCCTGTCACCGCTGGGTATTCCATGCCAGAAACCGCCGTTTGGCACGATGTCCGCGGTTGACCTGAAATCCGGCAAGCTGGTGTGGCAGGTTCCGGTGGGCACCGTGGAAGATACCGGCCCGCTGGGTATTCGCATGCATATGCCGATCCCTATCGGGATGCCAACCCTTGGCGCGTCGCTCTCCACCCAGTCTGGCCTGCTGTTCTTTGCCGGCACTCAGGATTTCTACCTGCGCGCGTTCGATACCGCCACCGGAAAAGAGATCTGGAAAGACCGTCTGCCGGTCGGCAGCCAGTCCGGGCCGATGACCTACGTTTCACCGAAAACCGGTAAACAGTACATCGTCATTAACGCTGGCGGCGCCCGCCAGTCACCGGATCGCGGTGATTACGTTATCGCGTATGCGTTACCCGATAAAAAGTAAGCGATGAAAAAAGGGACCGAAAGGTCCCTTTTTATTTGTAGGTCGGGTAAGGCGAAGCCGTCACCCGACACAACACGCCACTCAGAACGTCTCCCAGTTATCCCCGGAAACCGCTGCCGTCGGACGCAGCGGCGCATTCTTCGCCACTGGCTCAGACGTTGCCGCCCGGCCTTGCTTCGCGCCGCTCAGTCGAAACGCACCCACCGCCTCGGTCAGACGCTCGCCCTGTTCTTCCAGCGACGCCGCCGCGGCGGAAGCCTCTTCCACCAGCGAGGCGTTCTGCTGGGTCACTTTATCCATCTCAGAAATCGCCTGGCTCACCTGCTCAATACCACGGCTCTGTTCATCAGACGCGGCAGCGATCTCCAGCATAATGTCCGTGACGCGTTTAACCGCTTCGACGATTTCATTCATGGTATTACCGGCGGCGACGACTTCGCCCGAGCCCTGGTCAATCAGCGAAACGGATTCGTTGATCAGGCTTTCGATCTCTTTGGCGGCATTCGCACTGCGGCTTGCCAGAGTACGAACTTCGCTTGCCACCACGGCAAACCCGCGCCCCTGCTCACCCGCACGCGCTGCTTCTACCGCCGCGTTAAGCGCCAGAATATTGGTCTGGAAGGCGATACTGTTAATCACGGCAGTAATTTCGGAAATCTTCTTCGAACTGGTAGAGATATTGCCCATGGTTTTAACCACCCCGGAGACCATCTGGCCGCCACGGCTGGCTTTACCGGAGGCATCTTCCGCCAGCTTGCTGGCATGGTGCGCGTTATCGGCGTTCTGTTTCACCGTTGCGGTGAGCTGCTCCATACTGGCTGCCGTCTGCTCAATGGCAGCCGCCTGCTGCTCGGTACGGGAAGAGAGGTCGGTGTTGCCTGCGGAGATTTCGCTGGTGCCACGATAGATCTCTTCCGCCCCCTGACGCACGGTACCGACAGTGTTCTCCAGCGAGTGCTGCATGGTTTGCAGGTCGCGCGTCAGGCGGCCAATTTCGCTGCGTCCGGCCACATCGTCCGGCATGGTGAGGTCGCCTTTGGCGATATTTTCAATGCGTTTCGCGGCGCGCTGCAACGGGGTGATCACCGTGCGACGCAGCACGACAAAGGTCATGGCCGTCAGCACCAGCGCCAGGGCAAACGCGCCCACCATAAACATCAGACCCAGCTGGGTGCGGCTGTGTGCCTTAACCGTCAGGGCGTTCGCGCGCTCGGTGCGGATCTTTATCGCCTTCAGCAGCACGGCGTTGTAGGCATCATCCAGCGGGCGGGCGCTTTCGTTTTCATGGTTAATGATGGCTTCAAACATGCCGTTTTTAGCAAACTTAAGCATCGGCTGCAGGCCTGCGATATAGGCGTCATAGCGTGTTTTCAGATCGGCATCCAGCGCTTCATCCTCAGGCGTACGAACCGGGCGATTGATGTAGGCATTAAACCCTTCCTGAGACTGTTTGATCCGTTTTTCCGCCTCAGCGATGTTTTGCTTCATCGCATCCATTTCCGCGATACGGCTCGCCGCCCCGGCGTGGATCATATTGATACGCGCGGTTCGCAGATGGTTTGAGCTATTCGACAGCCCCATACGCACCTGAATTTCAGACGTGACATCCTGCTGATCGGTGTCGGCCTGTAAAAGGAAATACCCCGCCAGACCTGCGCTCAAGGCAAATAGCAGAATAATGCCACCGAGAATGGAGGAAAACAGCGGAACCAGCCTGATGTGATGCAAGAAGCCCAGCTTGCGCTGCGCTGGCATCGAAGTAGTGTTGTCCATGACCGTCGACTCTCTTGTAGGTAAGATGCGTAAAAACACGCCTGTTAAATAGTCATCGGCACGGCTGAGATTTAGATTACGGCTAAAAACGCCGCACTGGTCACACTTTAGAGAAGATTATTAAAGAAACGCCAGCGGCGAAAAACCGCTGGCGTAAGAGTTACTTGTCGCCGAAATGAATAACGGTACGAATGGATTTACCTTCATGCATCAGATCGAACGCCTCGTTGATCTGCTCCAGCGGTAAACGGTGGGTGATGAACGGATCGAGCTGGATTTTCCCGGCCATCGCATCTTCAACCATCCCCGGCAGCTGCGTGCGCCCTTTCACGCCGCCGAACGCTGAGCCACGCCATACGCGCCCGGTTACCAGCTGGAACGGACGGGTTTTGATCTCCTGGCCCGCACCGGCCACGCCGATGATAATGCTCTCGCCCCAGCCTTTGTGGCAGCATTCAAGCGCAGAACGCATCACGTTCACGTTGCCGATACATTCGAAGCTAAAGTCCACGCCGCCGTCGGTCATCTCAACAATGACCTCCTGAATCGGTTTTTCGTGATCTTTCGGGTTCACGAAATCGGTCGCGCCCATTTCACCCGCCAGTTTGAATTTCTCCGGGTTGGTATCCACCGCGATGATCCGCCCGGCCTTCGCCTGGACCGCACCCTGAATCACCGCCAGACCAATCCCGCCAAGACCGAACACCGCCACGGTGTCGCCCTCTTTCACTTTCGCCGTGTTGTGTACTGCCCCAATCCCGGTGGTGACGCCGCAGCCCAGCAGACAGACTTTATCCAGCGGCGCCTGCGGATTCACCTTCGCCAGTGAGATCTCCGCACAAACGGTGTATTCACTGAAGGTGCTGGTGCCCATGTAGTGGTAAACCGGCTCGCCGTTATAGGAGAAACGGGTGGTACCGTCCGGCATCAGCCCCTTGCCCTGAGTGGCGCGAACCGCCTGGCAGAGGTTGGTCTTACCGGATTTACAGAACTTACACTCGCCGCATTCTGCGGTGTACAGCGGGATTACGTGGTCGCCCGGCTTCAGGCTGGTCACGCCTTCGCCCACTTCCACCACCACACCGCCCCCTTCATGGCCGAGCACCGCCGGGAAAACGCCTTCCGGATCGTCGCCCGACAGCGTAAAGGCATCGGTATGGCACACCCCGGTATGGGTAATTTTGATCAGCACTTCGCCCTTCTTCGGCGGTGCAACGTCGATTTCAACGATTTTGAGCGGCTGGCCAGGGCCAAATGCGACGGCTGCGCGAGATTTCATAGTGTCTTCCCTTATTGTGTGGTGTGTGGGTTTATTTTAGATAAGCGCGCAGTAAATGGCCGATTTCTGCCATGCGCACGGCTCGCTGATCCGGCGTGGTTTCCCCCGTTACCAGCTCATCTTTGAGGTGAATTTCGACCATTTCGCCCATCAGGCCATTGGCAGCACCGCGCACGGCGGCAATTTGCTGCAGGATAGCCAGACAGGGGTCGCCCGACTCCAGCGCGCGTTCAAGGGCATCAACCTGGCCCCGAATGCGACGAACGCGAGTGAGGATACGTTTTTTATCTTCGGGTGAGTGCGGCATACGGCCTCCTGATACTATAGGGGGGTATGGTACCTTTTAA
This sequence comes from Enterobacter cloacae complex sp. 2022EL-00981, assembly GCF_028737495.1. Lineage (NCBI taxonomy): Bacteria > Pseudomonadati > Pseudomonadota > Gammaproteobacteria > Enterobacterales > Enterobacteriaceae > Enterobacter > Enterobacter cloacae complex sp. 2022EL-00981. Next base: position 116,441 of record NZ_JAQZRK010000002.1, on the reverse strand, counting down.
AGCAACATTATGTAAACAACAGCTTTCATAGGGTTATCAGGCTCTTGAATCGCATTATCATACATAAGTAATTCTGAATAATTTCTCTTTGAAATGCTGGCCTCTACATTCGAATTCAGCCATTTTCTATGGCTAAGCCAAAAAAAAGCGTCACCAGTACCCTTTATTCGCTGGAATCGATAAGCAGCATTGATAATAATTCAAAAAAACTTCTAAACCTTAAACCTGGTAACATGTTGAAATGAAATGGTTTCCGCCATGATTAAATTTCCCTTAATAATAAAGGCTTCTACGGAATCTTATTTTTTTGCGTTCAGAACCTGTAAACGGTCAAAAACAAACCACTCCTCTTTGATGTAAGATTTATAATTCAAAATAATTATCGAAACCATATTGCGCAAGCCATTGTTATATATAGAGAAAAATCACAACACTTTAAAATAACGATCAATATCAATGAGTTACAATATTGATCGATATCTGATCACGTGCTAAACCTAAATCCAGGTAAAAATATCTTATGGAGAAGAGTATGATGTCGTGGCGAGTATTAAGTTCTGTCATTTGCCCTAACACAGGAATCGTTTATTCGCACATTGTTGGTTTGAAATTATTAAGATTAATAATTTGGTACGAGAGTGACATCTATCTTTTGCCCGGAGACAGAATACATACAACAAAAAATGGAATTTTTGTAAATGGGGTGTTCAACCACATATCCCTTTATAACGTCTCGCCATACAATGAGAACCTGTGGGACGAAATAAAAAACAAAATGGCCTGTCCTTTTAATAAAAACCTGGATTCTGAAGACTGCTCATACGCTGAGCATTGCAATGCGCGCAAATGCCCGCACGGATTTGAGACAACCCCTTTGATAATAAGAGTGCCCCGCGATAGCTAATCATTTAATAAGTTAGCTTTTGGATCCGCTGTCCCCTGTTACAGGGACCGCATGCTTAACATATATTTTACTGAGATACCAACTGAACCCCTATCAGTTATGGCCCCCGCGCGCCTGCCGATGACTTGCGGCAGGTGCGCGTTCATATTTCAGACAATATATTCATTAATCATTTATCACCCTGTTGCGCCAGCGCTTGCAACTCTTCTTTCAGCCAGCGGGTTGCGCCCCGCTGACCGCTGCGTTTATGGGAGTAAATTTTCACGTCAAATTTTTGAATGGCGAACGGTAAGGTAAAAATGTTGATATTCACGGCCGCCTTCAGCTTTTCGGCTGCATACCGGGGAATGGCCATCAGCAGATCGCTTTGCGCAACGATAAACGGTGCGCTGAGCATTGACGGGGTTTTGATCGCAATGTGCCGGGTATAGCCCAACTCCTCCAGCCGTAAATCCAGCACGCCCTGCTTCTCATTCCAGGGGGTGACAACCAGATGGCGGGCCGCGAGATAATCCTCCAGCGTCAGACGCGTCCGGCTTGCGTTGCTGATGACCACATACTCATCTTCAAACCAGCTTATCTCCTCCAGTTCAGGATGGCGGATCTCCTCCGCCGTGCTGAAACCGAGCGCCAGATCCACTTCGCCCGCCAGCAGCTCCGTCAGCGCCGGGCTGTGTGGCAGATAGCGCAGCTCAAAACGCAAACCCGGCGCGGCATCCTGCAACGTGTGCATCAGGGCCGGGAATATACAAAGCGCGGTAAAATCTGTAATCGCAATGTGCAGACTCTCGCTACTTTTGGCCGCTTCAAACTCCGGCTGCGGGGTAAGCTCATGATTAAGAAACGACAAAGCAGATGCAATGGACGGCGCGAGCTGTGTGGCATACACGCTGGGTGACATGCGATGCCCTTCCCGGAAAAATAGCGGATCATTCAGCGTCGTTCGCAAACGTGACAGCGCATGGCTCAGTGCCGATGTGCTCATCGCTAACTCATCGGCGGCCAGGCGAACCGAACGGTGACGGTAAATGGCGTCGAAAACGGGCAGCAGGTTTAAATCAAGGCGTCTCAGGGCCGGATGCATAATATTCATCATTTGTTGATTTCATTGCACTTAATTCTTCGGACAATACTCCGTATGCTTAGCGCCATCAATCGCAAAACATGCAGGAACAACCATGAGCATTACCATTCGTCAGGCCCGCCCCGAGGATGCGGCGGCCATTTACGCCATGATCTATGAGCTGGCGGTCTATGAAAAAGCACCGGAAGAAGTGATCACCACGCCGGACGAGATCCGCGAAACCCTCTTTGGCGCAGACAGTAAAACCGAAGCGCTGATCGCGGAGTATGAAGGTAAGATCGCTGGCTATGCCGTGTTCTTCACCAGCTATTCAACCTGGCTTGGCCGCAACGGTATCTATATGGAAGACCTGTATGTATCCCCGGATTATCGCGGTAAAGGCGCGGGAAGAGCCTTGCTGAAACATATCGCGCAGCTCGCCGTAAAACGCCAGTGTGGTCGTCTGGAATGGAGCGTACTGGACTGGAACCAGCCGGCAATCGACTTCTACCTGAGCATTGGCGCGCTCCCGCAGTCCGAGTGGGTGCGCTATCGCCTGGATGGAGAAGCGCTGCTGAAATTTGCCGGGTAAACGGTGCGCACTGTGCAGAGATCCCGGCTGTGCGGGATCTATGCTACAATTCCATAAATTTCATTAACATATTGTTGAATACCATGAGCACAGCCCCCTTCATTCGTCCTCAACTTACCCTGCCAAACGGCGCTGACAAACTGCTGCTGCACTCCTGTTGCGCGCCCTGCTCCGGCGAGGTAATGGAGGCCATTCAGGCCTCGGGCATTGATTACACCATCTTCTTCTATAACCCCAATATCCACCCGCAAAAGGAGTATCTCATCCGTAAGGAAGAGAATATTCGTTTTGCGGAAAAACACGGCGTGCCCTTTGTTGATGCAGATTACGATACGGACAACTGGTTTGAACGCGCAAAAGGGATGGAATGGGAGCCTGAGCGTGGGATCCGCTGCACCATGTGTTTCGATATGCGTTTCGAACGCACGGCGTTATTTGCGGCGGAAAATGGTTTCAGTGTGATCAGCAGCTCCCTTGGCATCTCGCGCTGGAAGAATATGCAGCAGATTAACGACTGCGGTCAGCGCGCGGCAGCCCACTATCCGGGCATGGTCTACTGGGATTATAACTGGCGCAAGCAAGGCGGATCGTCGCGGATGATTGAGATCAGCAAGCGCGAACAGTTCTATCAGCAGGAGTACTGCGGGTGCGTATATTCCCTACGTGACAGCAACCTTCACCGCAAGTCTCAGGGGCGTCCTCTCATCAAAATTGGCAAACTATTTTACGGCAAAGACGAGTCTGACGAGTAAGGCGGCGCGAAGGGAGACATATCCTAAAACGCGCCAGAATCCGCATTACGGCTCTCAGATGTTGAAATAGCGGCTATCCTTTAATTATCCACAAAAGGAGGTAACAATGTCTGATTTCGACGCTGATAAAAACGCACAGTATGCTGGTGATAAAGCCAAAAATAAACTCGACGAACTGACGGGCTCTGCTCAGCAGCAGTTTGGTGAATTCGTTGACTCCCCTAAACATCAGGTGAAAGGGGCAGCACGAAAATATGCTGCGCAGGCCAGTGATGCCGTTTCTGATGTCACTGAGGCAGTCAGAAATAACCCGTTAACCGGCCTGATTGCGGCTGGTGCTGTGGGTATTGTTCTGGGCCTGTTACTCGGCCGTAAATAATCTCAGGCCCCACGGGGCCTTATTTTATTAGCTAAACAATCTTACCATGCGATCTAACTCCTCTTCCTTCACAGCGCGGGAAAGATAATATCCCTGGAAACTTTTTACGCCTAACGCCACCAGCTTTTCAAATTTCTCTTCGCTATCCACCCCCTCTGCAATACATTCGCTGCCGGTCATGTCACTGTATATCTGAATCGCTTTGATAAGCTTGTAATCATTGTCATTAGCGACAAACTTTCCGACAATATCCCGGTCAAGCTTTAAACCATCAAAATGAACCTGCCTCACCGGAAACATGGTTTGATGGCTGGAGAAGCAATCATCCAGGAATAACCGACACCCCGTACTGCGCAGGCGACGCATGGTTTCTGGGATGGTTTTATCTTTGGTCACATCAATATCTTCAGCAAATTCAAAGACCAGGTTCGCGGCCCACTGGGGTTTGAGCAGCATCTTGATGGCTTTTTTGGCCATCTCGGGCAAGGCATTTCCGGCCGCGAGTTCCGGCGGTATATTCACCGAAAAATAATATTTCCCGTTATATTTGTTGATGCCAGAAACAGCGGCATGAAGCACCAGCGCCGTGATATTCAACCATAGTTCACGATTTTTCACCCCGGTAAGAAAATGGGCAGGCTTGATAATTTTACCGTTCTTGTTCCAGCGTAATAAAATCTCAAACCCCACACCCTTTTTATTTTCATCGGTGATGATTTGATACGCAGGAAATATCTCCCTTTTAAGCAGCGCATTAAAGACATCCACCTCAGTACTGGACAGTGATTATATTTTGCCCTGCCGTTCCCCACTCCCTGACGCAGAAAAACCCTGAGAATTTTTATACCACAACTGGATTAATTGCAGCTTTCTTAAACCGGCCTTGCGATGTGTATATACCGTTTTATTCGTCAGCCCAAATTTTTTGCACTGTTTATTTACCGACATGCCCCGGTAGAAATGTAATAAGACATCAAGTTCTCTGTTTGTGAGCCCTTTTTGACGGTCTTTAAAGCTACAGTCCGCCTGATGATCCTGCAATGAGCGAGATCTGTCCCTGCATGCGTCGTTTTTTTTCTGAACACGCGCAATAATATCGCCGCTGTTGGCGATGCGGATCAGAGATAATTTTTGATTGTTATTCAATAAACTACGCAAGGTCCCGTACAGCCAACTGTCAGGTATATTGCCATACAGAGTGACCGGGCGGATGACGGGAAGCGTGTTAAGAAGATCGGCAAGGTGCCTGAGGCTCTGCAAAAGATCCACGATCTCTTCCCCGAGAAAGACCGTAATTTTAGCGTCCTGATTTTTGATAATAGTGTAGACATCTTCCCGATTTGCGACGTCATCCTCAAAACGCACCTGTGACGCCACCCCTCCCTGCTCTTTCAGTAACAGACGGTACCCCTGGAACGTAAAACTGCAGGCTGAAATAACAAATTCCTGTGCATGACAATCATGATTATTGTGAGAATTGTTTTGAATCATAATGCGCTCCTGGGTACAAAAACACCGTTGCCCTGGTCAATAATGACCAGCACATCGAGACTAAAAACATGCGGAAATGTCACAAGCCTGAATATAACCTGCGTAACAGGTTAATTTTATCTTACCCCCGTAGGTTAATAAACCGTTATCAACGTCTCGCCCTGCAACATCTTTGCGTTAATCACCGCCTGGATCCATATGCTGTGCAAATATAACAATCTTTGCAAATAACGACGGAAAATATTTTCCCCGCAAGGTATAATGAAAATTCCGAAAAAGAAGTCTGGACACTTCATTACGTCGGCTTGCTCAAAAAGAGAAAATGCTATGGATAATCATATCTCATCCAGGGCCTTGCTACATCGAAGGGATGTTATTAAGAACAACCCGCGGTTTAGCGAGGCAATAATAGAACACTACAAAATCAATGACAGCATCTATAAAAAACAACCCTTGTTCTACAAAACAATGCTCCAGGAATCACGGTTCAATATTATTCTTGCCATGTGTTGTTTTATATTCGGTAATCAGGCCGAATCTGTTTCAGAGATAAAAGCATTATGTTCGCGATACAAAATCGCCAGTCCCAACAGCGTTATTGCTATCATCACCTTACTGAGAACTACCGGGCGGATTAAGACCTGGCGCTGTATGGAGGATCGCCGAAAGACGCGCATCGCCCCCACGCAAAAAGGACTGGATGAACTAAAACGTTACATGAGCGGCGCATTTATACCCGTCAGTATTCTTTACCCGACATTTAACATCGACCTTAACCTGTTAGATAACGATATTCTGAGAAATAACTTTTTCCGTCGGGCGGCTGAGTATCTGTTTCGCGGATTAACCTTCAAAGCCGTGTTACCGGAAGTGGGGTTATTTATTGATAAAGATGGAGGGCGAATGATTATGCTGTATTTATATTTGCAGGCTATTAAAAACAAAACCGCACATGGCGCGATAATTGATTATTCGCCCGGTACGCTGGCGAAAGCGTTTTTTGTCTCACGTATCCACGTGGCGCGCATAATTAAATCCGCGCAAGAGGCAGGTTATCTTAAAGACAGAGGGGATGGCCGCATGACCATTTATCCTGCATTTATGCAGCTCGTCGAAAATTATGCCGGGTTATATTTTGCCTATGTCACGCATTACATCAACGTGGTTCCGAAGGAGCGACGCCAGGGGGGTGACGTAACCTCCCCGGTATAATCCTGGGGCGTTCGGTTTCCCGAGCGCCCTTTTCTGTTCGTCAGCGTTCCCGCAACGCCTCTTTCGCCTTGTTCAGCGGTTTCAGCAGATAATCCAGAATGGATTTACTGCCCGTTTTAATATCCACCGTCGCAATCATCCCCGGAAACACCGGAAATTCCTTGCCCTGTTTATTGGTCAGGTGGTTACTGTCAGTACGGATATAGACGCGGTAGTAGTACACGTCTCTTTTGACCTCATCCTGAAGGGTATCGGGTGAAATCATGGTCACCTCACCCGTCAGTCCACCATAAATCGAGTAGTCATAGGCGGTGATTTTCACCAGCGCTTTTTGTCCGGGATGGATAAACGCCACATCACGCGGTGAAATTTTCGCTTCTACCACCATCTGATCGTCAAGAGGCACCAGGCTCATCAGTTTCCCATTGGGCGGGATAACCCCGCCGACGGTGGTGACGTCGATGTCCTTCACAATCCCGCGCACCGGCGCGTTGAAGGTCAAACGGGTCAGGGAATCCTCGCGCCCTTTCATGACCGAGCGCTGGGCTTCGATCTCCGCATTCGCTTTCGCCAGCTCTTCACGGGCGCGCACGTAATACTGGTTTTTCATTTCGGTGATTTTGTTCTCTAGCTCGTTTTTTTGCCGCTCCAGACGTAACACCTCCACCTTGCTCGCCGCCCCCTGAGTGACCAGCGGACGGGTTAACGACAGCTCTCGCTGGACCAGTTCAGCCCCCTGACGCAAACCGGCCAGCCCTTTTTCCAGGCTTTCGCGACGGGACTGGAAGAGCGCCGTTTCCTGTTTGACCAGTTCAACGTCGTCATCCAGCTCTTGCGGAAACGTCAGTTCCGTGTCGTTGACTTCCGCTTTCAGGCGCGCAGCCGTGGCCAGCGCGGCATTCAGACGAGACTCACTCTCCAGCACGCTGGATTCTGTTTTGGTGCGGTCAAGCTGAGCCAGCCGCTGCCCACGTTCAACGATGTCACCTTCGCGCACCAGCAGGCTATGGATAATGCCCCCCTCCAGCGACTGAATGACCTGCTCGTGAGAAGACGGGATCACTTTGCCGTTGCCGGTGGTGACTTCATCAAGCTGGAACAGACTCGCCCAGGCGATAAACGCCGCAAGCAGCGCGAACAGCGACCAGGCCACCCACGTTGAGCGCGGCAGGCGCGGCTCTTTCAGGCGGCTGTTATAGCGGGATAGATCATTCATGCCATTCCCTCCTCGGCCACGGCCGCCGGTTTCATGGTCACGGTACGCTGCGCTGCCTTTTGCGGCGCCATACCGTGCTGACGCAGGATCGCGTCGCGCGGGCCATCCATCACCACCTTGCCGTTTTCCAGCACGATGATGCGGTCAACCAGATCCAGAATCGGCAGCCGGTGTGTTGCCACCACCAGCGTCCGGCGCTTGCCCAGCCATTGCTGTAAGTGCTGAATGAACTGCTTTTCGCTCATCTCATCCAGCCAGGCGGTAGGCTCGTCCAGCAGAAGAATATTGGGCGACGTGATCAGGGCGCGCGCCAGCAACAGCGCCTGTCGCTGGCCGCCGGATAACCCGGCCCCCCCTTCATTGATGAGGTAGTTCAGCCCCATTTTCTGCTTACGCACGAACTCCAGCGCACCGCTGTTAACCAGCGCCTGATGGATCTCCTCGTCGGTAGCAAGCGGGTTGCCCATCACAATATTGTCGCGCACGGAACCAAAGAACAGCCGCGCCTGCTGGCTGAGCAACTGCATATCCCGGCGCACATCGGCGGTGTCGAGATGATTTAAGGCAATGTCATCCAGCAGAATGCTTCCCTGCTGCGGTTCCTGCATCCCGGCCAGAAGCTGCAGCAAGGTACTTTTGCCGGAGCCGTTGCGCCCCAGAACCGCCACCCGTTCGCCGGCGCGGATCTGCAATTTGCTGATGTGCAGCACGGTCAGTTTTTCCTCGTCGTCGTACCAGAATCCCACGTCGTCGAGGGTATAGTTCCCGCGCAGATGGGCTTTATGCACCTTTTTACCCTGCTGAGGATCGTCAATCGGGCGCTGCATCAGGTCGTCCAGACCCTTTCTCGCCACCTTCGCCGACTGCCAGCGGGACAGCACGCCCGAAATCTGTGAGAGCGGCGCGATGGTGCGCGAGGCCAGAATCGAGGTCCCCACCAGCGCACCGGTGGTCATGTCACCGCTGATGACCAGATAGCACCCCACCAGCAACACTACCGCGTAAACAATCGACTGCACCTCCTGGGTCCAGGTCAGGAGCAGCCCGGTCAGCCAGCGCTGTTTCATTCCGACGGTGGCCGCCACATCGTTGGTGTTGTTCCACTGATTCTGAAAACGCTGTTCGGCGCGCATCAGCTTGATGTCCTCAATGCCCTGTACCGCCTCCACCAGGGTGGCGTTACGAATGGCGGATTCGCGCATCCCTTCGCTGGAGAGTTTTCCCAGCGGGCGCTGTACCAGCAGGCCCGGGATCAGCAGCAGCGGCACGGCAAGCAGAACCACCAGCACCAGCGGGCCGCCAATCATCCAAAGAATGAACACAAACAGCAGGAAGAACGGCAGATCGGAAATCGCCGCAATGGTGGTGGAGGTAATCAGCTCGCGCACCGACTCCAGCTCGCGGATCTGGGCGATAAACGACCCGGTCGATTTAGAGCGGGCGCCGTTTTTGATCCGCAGCGCGTGAGCAAACACCCGCTCGGAGATCCGCAGATCCGCCCGCTTACCTACCACATCCGAAATATGCACGCGCAGCATACGCATAATGAATTCGAACACGATGGCGAGCATGACGCCGCCAAACAGCACCCACAGCGTGGCTTCAGACTGCGAGGGCACCACCCTGTCGTACACCTGCATGGAGAAGACCATACCGGAGAGCGCCAGCACGTTCGCGACCAGCGCCACCAGCATGATGTCGCTGTAGCGTCGCCAGTCTTTCAGCGCCAGCTGCCAGAACCAGTTTTTCTCATAGGGTTTGATGTAATCATCCACGCGGGCATCCGGCGTGGATTCGAGCGGGCGCAACACCAGCAGTGTTTTCAGCCGTGCGCCGAGCGCTTCCCGCGTTAATGTTGTCTCCAGCCCGCCATCGCCGCTGAACTGCAGGCTGACGTTGCCGTCGTTGTCCATGCGGTTAATAACCGCGATCTGTCCACCGGTGAACTCCGCCAGCAGCGGCAGACGCCACGGGTCGAGGGATACCGCTTCAGCCGCCACCACACGCATCCCGAGCCCAAGCTGGCGCGCCATCTCCTCCAGCACCAGCTGGCGCGGAGACTGACTTTCATGGTTAATCGTGACCCGAACGTGCTCCGCCGAAAAGTCCAGCCGATAGTGCTTCGCGATGGTGAGCATGCCCTGCAGCCAGGGTTCGTACTGTGGATGTGTCTTCATAATGCTACGTCCTGTTCAGGGCGATAATTTCGCACTGAAATGATACCTTCACGGGATGGTTAAGAATCGAACACTTTCTAAACGAGCCCGCAAAATAATCTTGTGAAATATAGGGTTATGGCTATTCATGTAAAGAAACGCAAAAGGCCGCGAGGATCGCTCCCCGCGGCGTAGTTTTACGCAATTAACAGCTGATGGTTCGCCAGCAGCGTCGCCAGATCCGTCTGCACGCCGTTCAGCGTCACCAGGGCGGTTGGCGAGAACTGGCCGCCCGTCCCATCGAGGTCCACCTGGATCTCGGTGTTGCTGCCGTTCTGCACCACGCGGATGTAATCGCTGATATTGCCCGCGCTGCTGTCCAGCGTGGCCACGCCGTTCACGTAGCTCGCCGAGCCGGTGCCGGTATAGCCGCTGCCGGAGAGCAGGTCGCGCAGGTCAATACGATCCGTGTCCGCCGTCCCTTCCCAGGTGCCGACCGTAAAGCCGTTCACCACGTCGTGACCGTTACCGCCCGTCGCATCCGTTGCGTTGATCAGCTTGTAGAGCAACGTATCGTGACCGCCGCTGCCGATGTTGAAGGTGTCGTTCCCGCCGCGGCCTTCGAACTGGTTATCACCGCTGTTGCCGGTAATGACGTCGTCGAAGTTCGAGCCGTTAATTCCCTCAATGTTGAGCAGTCGTGACGTCCCGAACCCGGTGTCCTGCGCGGTAGAGAGGCGCAGGTCAACGGTCACGCCGGAGGTCGCATTGCGGTAATCCACCACGTCCATCCCGCCGGTGTTGCTCCAGGTGTCGTAGTCGGAATGGGTATTCCAGCCGCCGGAACCGTTATAGGTATAGGTGCCATCCTCTGCGATAAAGGTGTCGTTATACCCGGTGCCGGTAATCGTTCCGCTGTGGCCGCCGGTGGCCGCTTCGGCAGTGAGCACGTAGCCCTCCTTACCGTTGCCCGCCTCAAGGCCGCTCCAGGTGACGTTATCCGACACGCCGTTAGTGATCTTGACGATCTCGGCCGAGTAGGACTCATTCGGATCCAGTCCGTAGAAACTCACCAGCGCAGAGGTATCGTTCGAGCCGATACCGGACTGGGCGTTGATGATCTGCGAGGCCACCAGCACACCCGCGGCGTTATACAGATTGACCGTGTTGCCGTAGTAAGCGTTGATACCCTCACTGTCGACAATGTGCAGGTGCATCGCGGTGCCGTCGGCAATGGTTTTGCTGTTTTGCACCAGCACCACCTTGCCGTTTTGCTGCGACACCAGCAGATCCTGTGCGCCGTCCCAGTTGTAATCCACCGCGGCCACGCCAGTGACGTTGGCAAGCCCAGACGCCAGCTGGCTCGAGGTCCAGGTGGAACCGTAACCGTTGTTGGTGAACAGGGTTGCGGTTTGTGACGCGCCGTAGGTGCTGAGCTTGATGATGTCCATCTGCCCGTCACCGTTCCAGTCCACCGCCACGGACAGATACCCCGCCGTGGCGTTAGAAGCTTCTACCGCGCTCTTGGTCGTGGACAGCTGCCCTGCACCGTTGTTGTAGTAGATCACCCCGCCGGTGTTGTTGTAGCTGCTGCCCAGATACAGATCCATGTAGCCATCGCCGTTGAAGTCCGCCCACGTCATGGAGGCTGCCGTGGTGGTATTCGCCGCGTTAACCACAAACACGTTGGTCAGGTTCTGGCCGATGGAGAGCGTGCCGTTGCCGTTGTTATTAATCACCGTTAACGAGTACGCGCCGCTGCGGTTGGTGTGCTGCACAATGTCTACGGTGCCGTCGTTGTTCAGGTCGACGCCGGAGATTTCACGTCCAGAGTCAAACTGACCGTAGAACCCACCTTCACCGCCGGTGCCATCCGGCGACAGGACGCCGTTGTTGTTCACCAGATAGGTCAATGAGTCCATACCCGCATCGCCGTACGCCAGATCCAGGTAACCATCCCCGTTTTTGTCGTACGCCACCACGCCGCCGTACCAGATGGTGGTCCCCATCGCCAGCTGGCTGGCGTTATAGGTGCTGCCATCGTAGGTCCACATCACCTGCGTAGAACCCGCGTAGGTGTTCTCCGTCGCAAAGATATCCTGCGTGCCGTTACGGTCAAAGTCAGCGGCGGTCTGGCTCACCACGTAATAGCCACGGGTGTTGCTCAGCGTATTGCCGGCATAGGTCGAGCTATCGCTGCTGGAGTAAGACTGGCCGTTAGCAATGATATTCCACAGGCCGCTGCTGTTCGTGCCGACGGTCATGGTCGAGTTATTCAGGTTACCCGCCGTGGTCGCCCAGTCGGTATTCACGGTGGTGGTATCAATCACCAGGCTGCCGTTGGCAATACCGGTGGTATTACCGTTGCCCGCACTGCTTTTCACCTGAGCGGTGACGTTATAGCTCGCCACGCCCAGCGCATCGCTGTCCGGGATCTGCAGGTACCAGGTGTTGTGATCCGGGTCGACCACTACCGCACCGCCGGTCTGGGAGGTGTAGGTTTTCCCGTTCACCGTCACCACCAGATATTCACCGTTAACCAGGTCTGCGGATACCGTACCGCTGACAATCGGCGTGGTATCGGAGGTGGTCTGGGCGGTAATTGCCGCCGTGGTGGTCGGCACGCTGGTATCGACGTTCAGCACAAACCCGTCCGATTCCGTGTAGTTACCGGCTTTATCGGTGACGCGCACAATGTAGGTGTGGTTGCCATCGCTCAGGCCGTTGTCCTGGAAGGACCAGCTGGCGCTGCCGTTCATGGTTACCTGACCAAGCAGAATGCCGTCGCGATAGAGCTGCACAATTTCACCGTCGTCCGGGGCGCGGTTCAGCGTGCCGTTGATCAGCGGTGAGGTATCATCCGTCGCCACCGACGTACCGTAAGTGCCCTGACGCTCGCCTTCACCGTCGGTGTAGCTCACCACGGTACCCACGGTGGTTGGCGGCGTAGTATCGACCGTCACCACCTGCGACGCGGTGGAGCCAACGTTACCCGCCTGGTCGATAATCCGCACCTGGTAGGTGTAGTCCCCGTCATCCAGATCGCGGGTATCGGTGTAGCTCCAGCGCTGGTTGGTGACCGTGGTGTCAACCCACGTATTCCCGCCGTCCAGACTGATCTGCACGCGCTCGTCGCCTGCCAGCGCGCTACCGAGCGAACCGTTAATGGTCAGCGTGGTGTCCATGGTGATGAAATCACTGCCGGACTGTCCGGTATCGTCGCTGATGCTGTCGATAGTGACGCCGTACTGCGGCGCCTGCGTATCCACCGTTACCACCTGCGACGAGGTAGCCCCGACGTTCCCCGCCTGGTCGACAACACGTACCTGGTAGCTGTAGCTATCGTCGGTCAGCGTGCGCGTGTCGTTATAGCTCCACTGCGTGCCGCTCACGGTGGCGTAGACCCAGGTGGTGCCGCCATCCATGCTCACCTGAACGTACTCACCCGCTCCCAGTTCAGCACCGAGCGTGCCGTGCAGGGTGTAGGATGTCGAGCTGGTCAGGAAGTCATTATTGTCGAAGCCGGTATCCACGGTGATGTTATCCACGCTCACCGTAATCGCCGCATCCGGGGCCACCGTGTCAACGGTGACCTGCTGATGGGCGCTGGCACCCACGTTACCTGCGGCATCCACCACGCGAACGTAGTAGTCGTAGGTCTGGTTAGCCAGCGTGCGGCCATCCACGTAGTACCAGCTGTTGCCGGTGACAATCACGTTCTGCCAGGTTACGCCGCCGTCAATACTGATCTGGGCATATTCCCCGTCGGCCAGCGTCGCGCCGAGCGAGCCGTGCAGCGTCAGCGAGGTATCGCTGGTGATAAAGTCGCTGCTGCTCAGGCCGGTGTCATCGCTGATGCTGTCGATGGCGATCGTTTTGCTGGCGTCCGGCACAACGGTATCGATGGTCACTACCTGGCTTACGGTAGCGCTGATATTCCCCGCATCATCAATGACGCGCAGCTGGTAGTTGTAATCCCCGTCGGCCAGCGTACGGCCATCCACATAGGTCCAGCTCAAACCGCTGACGCTAACATCGGTCCAGTTCTGGCCGCCGTCGAGGCTGATCTGGACGTGGTCACCGCTGCCCAGCGCCGCGCCCAGCGTCCCTTTCAGGCTGATCTGCGTATCGCTGGTAATAAAGTCGCTGTCGGACAGACCGGTATCCTGGGAGATGGAGTCAACCGTAATGCTCGTTGCCACAGGCGCGGTCAGATCAATCACCACGTCCTGGCTGTCCGTTGCCCCCACGTTGCCCGCGTTATCGATCACCCGCACCTGGTACTGGTACGTATCGTCCGTCAGAGTGCGGCTATCGGTGTAGCGCCAGGTCGTGCCAGTGACGCTCAGATCACTCCACGTGGCCCCGCCGTCCAGGCTGATCTGCGCCTTCTCGTTGTTGCCGAGCTGCGCGGTCAGGGAACCGTTGATGATAATCTGGCTGTCGTTGGTGATGAAATCACTCGCGCTCAGACCGGTGTCGTTTTGCAGGGAATCAATGCTGATCCCCATCGACGGCGCAGTCAGATCCACGGTAACGGTGTGGTTGTCACTGGCGCTGTTGCCGATGGTGTTGCTCACCTGCGCGTTAATGACATACGCGCCGCCGTCTGCCAGCGCGGAAACATCTGCGCTGCCGAGCGTATAGCTCCAGCTGCCGTCATTCTGCACGGTCGTCGTATAGGACTTGCCGTTCAGGGTCACCGTCACCGTCTGGCCTGCTGGCGCGTCGGTAGTACCGCTGATCACCAGCGGCGTACCGTGTTCGGCGGCGCTGACGATGTCGTCCTGGGCAAAGGTGTTAATAACGATCGTCGGTACTTCGCCGTTCAGCGTCACGTCGTGCGTGGCGCTGCCCGGGTTGCCCGCCTTATCGCTCACCGAGGCGGTAAGGGTGTAATCCCCGTCGCTCAGGCCAAGGAAATCTCGGCCCGGTACGAAGACCGACCACGTACCGTCTGCCGCGACGGTCGCCTGATAGCTGTGGCCGTTAAAGGAGACGGTCACTGTCTGGCCCTGTTCCGCCGTAGTGGTGCCGCGGATGGTCTGGCCGGCCAGCTGCTCGGCGTTGTTGACAATATCGTCATCGGCCACGGTGCTGATGGTGACGGCCGGCGCGACGGTGTCCACCGTTAAGGTGTGCGTGGTCTGGCCGTGATTACCGGCTTTGTCATTGACCGACGCGGTCACCGTCAGCGCGCCCTGGCTGAGTGCAGCCAGGTCAGTGGCCGGAACATCCAGCGTCCAGGTGCCGTCATTCGCCACGGTGGCAGTGTAGGTTTTGCCGCCCAGCGTCACGGTGACGGTCTGGCCCGCCTCTGCACTGGAGGAGCCGTGGACGGTCAGCGGCTGCTGCGCTTCCGCTGCGTTCAGCACGTCATCGCCCGACAGCGTTGCAATGCTCACCACTGGCGCAGTGGTGTCCACGCTGATGCTGTGCGTTGCCGAAGCGCTGTTGCCCGCGCTGTCCTGCGCAGAAACCGCTACCTGATAGTTCGCGCCATCGGCCAGCGCACCCACATCGGCCGCCGGTACGGTGGTGCTCCAGCTGCCGTCACTCTGAATGGTGGCCGTATAGCTCTTGCCGTTCAGGGTCACGGTCACCACCGTGCCGCTGGCAAACTGGGCACTGGAGCCGTTAATCACCAGAGACGTAGCGGCTTCTGCTGCGTTGATCACGTCATCGCCGCTGAGGGTATTAACCGTCAGCGCCACGGAGGCGGTATTGACCACCACGTCGTGGGTCTGGGTGCTGCTGTTGCCCGCGCTGTCGGTGATGGTTGCGCTGAGGGTCACGGTGCCGTCATTGAGCGCAGAAATCACGCTCGCCGGTACGCCCACGCTCCAGTTACCGCTGGCATCAACGGTGGTGGTGTACTGGTTTGAACCCAAGGTGATGACGACCTTATCGCCTACGTTCGCGCCGGTGGACGTGCCGCTGACAATCTGCGCCTGCGCATGTTCCACGCTGTTGATGACATCATCGCCCGCCACCACGTTAAAGCTGACGGTCGGCGGTGTGGTATCCAGCGTAATCGCTTTACTCGCGCTGCCCGGGTTACCCGCCGTATCGCTGACGCTCACCTGCACCGTATAGCCATTATCAGCCAGTGCGGACAGATCGGCGGAAGGTACGTTGACGCTCCAGGTGCCATCCGGTTGTACCTGGGCGGTATAGCTGTTGCCGCCCAGCGTCACGGTGACCGTCTGCCCGGCTTCTGCCGTGGTCGTGCCGGAGACAGTCACACCAGCGGATGCTTCGCTGCCGTTTATGACGTTATCGCCAGCAACCGTATCAATGGTGACGCCTGGCGCGGTGGCATCTACGCTGTACTCACGCCCTGCGGACGCGCTGTTGCCGTGCGCGTTGGTGACGCTCACCTGCACGCTGGCATCGCCGTCTTTCAGGCCCGCGAGATCCGCGGATGGCACGGTGGCGGTCCAGTTGCCGTCGGCATCGACGGTGGCGGTATAAGACTTGCCGCCAAAGGTGACGGTAACGGTCTGGTTTTCTTCCACGTTGCTGGTGCTACCGGAGAGCACCAGATCCGCACCTTTCTCCGCCGCGTTAATCACGTCGTCGGTGGCGATGGTGTCAATGCTGATGGCGACCGCGGTCAGATCGACCGTGACGTCATGGCTGATGGTCACCGGGTTGCCTGCTGCGCTCTGGCCTGCAACGGTGACGGTGACCGTACCAGCAGCCAGCGCCCCGACGTCTGCAGCCGGGATCGCCGCGCTCCAGGTACCATCTGCCAGCACGGAAGCCGCATAAGTTTTGCCATTCAGGGTCACGGTGAGCGTTGTGCCCGCCGCCAGCCCGTCGCTGGAGCCGGTGACGATCAGGTTCTGACCATGTTCGATGCTATTGATCACATCGTCGCCCGCCACGGTGTCCACACGCAGACCCGGCAGGTTGGCGTCGATGGTGATATCGCGTTCGCCCGTACCGGTGTTGCCGTGGCCGTTGGTGACGGTCGCTGATACCGTTAAATCGCCGTTGCCCAGCGCGGTCAGGACCGACTCCGGCACGCTCACGGACCAGCTCAGATCGCTCTGCACCGTCGCGGTGTAGCTGTTGCCGCCAATCGTCACGGTTACGGTGTTGCCCGCTTCGGCATTCGCCACGGTACCGCTGATGGTCTGGCCCGCCGCCACTTCCGCCGCGTTAATCACGTTGTCGCCCGCCACGGTATTAATGGTGACGGTCGGCAGTGCGGTGTCGACCAGCAGGTTCGCCGTATTGCTCACGCTGTTGCCCACGCCGTTGGTGGCGGTCGCGTTCAGGGTGTAGTTCGCCTGACCCAGACCGGCCAGATCGGCGGCCGGAACCGTCAGGCTCCAGGTACCGTCTGCCGCCGTGGTGGCCGTGTAGTTTTTACCGTTCAGGGTCACGGTCACCACGGTGCCTTCTGCCAGGTTGGCGCTGGTGCCGCTGACGTTCAGATCCTGGCCTTTCTCCACCGCGTTCAGGACGTTGTCATCGCTGATAGTATTGAAATTAACCGAAGGCAGACCGGTATCCACGGTCACGCTATGGGTGCCGGTGCCGGTATTGCCCGCCGCGTCAGTGACGGACGCCGTGACGGTCACGCTGCCGTCGCTGAGGCCGGAAATGACGCTGGCCGGGACCCCCACGCTCCAGTTGCCCGCCGCGTCCAGCACGGTGGTGTAGCTCTGGCCGCCAATCGTCACGGTGACCTTATCGCCCGCCGCCGCGCCGGTGGCTATGCCGCTGATGATTTGCGCCTGAGCGTGTTCTGCGATGTTAATGACGTCATCGCCCGCGATGGTGCTGATGGTCACCGTCGGAACTGTCACGTCCACCGTCAGATTATGATCAACCGACGCCGGGTTACCCGCCTTGTCGCTGACCGATGCGGTGACGGTCACGCTGCCATCGCTGAGCGCCGCCAGATCCGCCGCCGGGACGTTCAGCGTCCAGTGACCGTCTGAACCGACCGTTGCGGTGTAGTCCTTGCCGTTCAGGCTCACGGTCACCGTCTGGCCCGCTTCCGCGGTGCTGGTGCCGGAGACGGTCAGGTCGGCCTGTGCTTCTGCCGCATTAAGAATGTCGTCCGTCGCGAGGGTGTTGATGGTCACGGATGGCGCGGTGGCGTCCACGCTGTACTCACGCCCTGCGGACGCGCTGTTGCCGTTGACGTTGGTGACGCTCACCTGCACGCTGGCATCGCCGTCTTTCAGACCGGCAAGATCCGCCGCTGGCACGGTAGCGGTCCAGTTGCCATCGGCATCGACCTGCGCAGTATAGATTTTACCGCCCATGCTCAGGGTGACGGTCTGCCCGGCTTCCACGTTGGTGGTGGCACCAGAGAGCACCAGATCCAGGCCCTTCTCCGCCGCGTTAATCACGTCGTCGGAGGCAATGGCATTGATGCTGATGGCCACCGTTGCCAGATCCACGGTGACATCATGGCTGATGGTAATTGGGTTACCCGCCGTACTGTCGCCGGTGACGCTGATCTTCACGGTGCCTTCCGGCCACGTGCTCACGTCCGCCGCCGGGACCGCCGCGCTCCAGGTGCCGTCTGCCAGCACCGTTGCGGAATAGTCTTTCCCGTTGACGGTCACGGTCAGCGCGGTGCCTGGGGTCAGCCCGTCGCTGGAGCCGGTGATAATCAGATTCTGGTTGTGCTCAATGGTGTTGATCACATCATCGCCCGCCACGGTGTTCACACGCAGGCCCGGCAGGTTGGCGTCGATGGTGATGTCACGTTCGCCCGTACCGGTGTTGCCGTGGCCGTTGGTGACGGTCGCGCTCACGCTCAGACTGCCGTTGCCGAGTGCGGTCAGAACATCAGAAGGCACGCTTACGGACCAGCTCAGATCGCTCTGCACCGTCGCGGTGTAGCTGTTGCCGCCAATCGTCACGGTTACGGTGTTGCCCGCTTCGGCATTCGCCACGGTGCCGCTGATGGTCTGGCCTGCCGCCACTTCCGCCGCGTTAATCACGTTGTCGCCCGCCACGGTGTTGATGATGACGGTTGGCAGTGCGGTGTCGACCAGCAGGTTCGCACTGTTGCTCACGCTGTTGCCCACGCCGTTGGTGGCGGTCGCGTTCAGGGTGTAGTTCGCCTGACCCAGACCCGCCAGATCGGCGGCCGGAACCGTCAGGCTCCAGGTACCGTCTGCCGCTGTGGTGGCCGTGTAGTTTTTACCGTTCAGGGTCACGGTCACCACGGTGCCTTCTGCCAGGTTGGCGCTGGTGCCGCTGACGCTCAGATCCTGGCCTTTCTCCACCGCGTTCAGGACGTTGTCATCGCTGATAGTGTTGAAATTAACCGAAGGCAGACCGGTATCGACGGTCACACTATGGGTGCCGGTGCCGGTATTGCCCGCCGCGTCAGTGACTGACGCAGTCACGGTCACGCTGCCGTCGCTGAGGCCGGAAATGACGCTGGCCGGTACCCCCACGCTCCAGTTGCCCGCCGCGTCCAGCACGGTGGTGTAGCTCTGGCCGCCAATCGTCACGGTGACCTTATCGCCCGCCGCCGCGCCGGTGGCTATGCCGCTGATGATTTGCGCCTGGCCGTGTTCAGCCACGTTAATGACGTCATCGCCCGCAATGGTGCTGATGGTCACCTGAGGCACGGTCATGTCCACCGTCAGATTATGATCAACCGACGCCGGGTTACCCGCCTTGTCGCTGACCGATGCGGTAACGGTCACGCTACCGTCGCTGAGCGTCGCCAGATCCGCTGCCGGGACGTTCAGCGTCCAGTTACCGTCTGAACCGACCGTTGCGGTGTAGTCCTTGCCGTTCAGGCTCACGGTCACCGTCTGGCCCGCTTCTGCGGTGCTGGTGCCGGAGACGATCAGGTCAGACTGTGCTTCTGCCGCATTAAGAATGTCGTCCGTCGCCAGGGTGTTGATGGTCACGGACGGCGCGGTGGCGTCCACGCTGTACTCACGCCCTGCGGATGCGCTGTTGCCATTGACGTTGGTGACGCTCACCTGCACGCTGGCATCGCCGTCTTTCAGACCGGCCAGATCCGCCGCTGGCACGGTGGCGGTCCATTTACCGTCTGTCCCCACGGTGGCAGTGTAGCTCTTGCCGCCGAAGGTAATCGTGACGGTCTGGTTCGCTTCCATGTTCGAGGTGCTGCCGGAGAGCACCAGATCCGCGCCCTTCTCGGCCGCATTAATCACGTCGTCGGTGGCAATGGCGTCAATGCTGATGGCGACGCTTGCCAGATCCACCGTGACATCGTGGCTGATGGAGACCGGGTTACCCGCGCTGCTCTGACCTTCAACGGTCACGGTGACCGTGCCTGCAGCCAGCGCCCCGACGTCCGCCGCCGGAACCGCTGCGCTCCAGGAGCCGTCGGCCAGCACCGTCGCCGGGTAGGTTTTGCCGTTCACGGTGACGGTTAACCCCGTACCCGGCGTCAGACCGTCGCTGGAGCCGGTGATAATCAGGTTCTGTCCGTGCTCGATGGTGTTGATCACATCATCGCCCGCCACGGTGTCCACACGCAGGCCCGGCAGATTGGCGTCGATAGCAATATCGCGCTCAGCGGAGCCGCTGTTGCCCACATTGTTGGTTACGCTGGCGCTCACCGTCAGTTCGCCGTTGCCCAGCGCCGTCAGATCGGATTCCGGTACGTTGACAGACCAGGTGAGATCGCTCTGCACCGTGGTCGTGTACGTGTTGCCGCCCAACGTCACGGTCACGGTATTGCCCGCTTCGGCATTCACCACGGTACCGCTGATGGTCTGCCCGGTTGCCAGCTCCGCCGCGTTAATGACGTCGTCACCCGCGACGGTATTGATGATCACGCCCGGCAGAACGGATTCCACGTTCACGGTGTGCGAGATACTGGCACTGTTGCCAACGCTGTCCGTGGCTGACGCGGTGACGTTGTAAAGCGCTTCACCCAGTTGCCCCACCTCGCTCGCCGGAACGGTGGTGCTCCAGAGACCGTTATCATCCACCGTCGCGCTATACGCTTTGCCGTTGAGCATCACGGTAACAACCGCACCTGCCGTCAGGCCGGTGGCCGTACCGGTAATGGTCAGATCCTGCGTTTTCTCGGTGCTGTTGATCACATCATCACCGGACACGGTATCGATGGTCAGCACCGGGGCGGACAGGTTCACCTCCACGTCATGGGTCGCGCTATTGCTGTTACCGGCTTTATCGGTCAACGCGGCGGTGATGGTGTAATCGCCCGCGGTCAGCGCACTGACGTCCGCCGCAGGTACCCCCACGCTCCAGTTGCCTGAGGCATCCACGGTGGCGGTATACGATTTGTTGTTAATGGTGACGGTAACCACATCGCCCGCTTCGGCGCCGGTCACGGAACCGGTCACCATCAGGGCCTGCGCATGCTCGGCGCTGTTGATCACGTCGTCGTCGGACACGGTGTTAATGGTCAACTGCGGAACCGTGATATCCACCAGCACGTCGCGATCCGCAGAGGCCGGGTTGCCTGCTTTATCGGAGACGGCGGCACTGATGGTGTAGTTGCCGTCCACCATGCTGCCCAGGTCCGCAGACGGCACGGTGACGCTCCAGCTGCCGTTGGCCTGTACGGTGGTGGTGTAATCCACGCCGTTCAGGGTCACGGTGACGGTCTGGCCCGCTTCGGCGTTGGTCACGCCGTTGATGTCCAGATCCTGCTGCGCTTCAAGCGCGTTGATGATGTTGTTATCGCTGACAATCTCAATGGAAACCGTCGGCGCGGTGGCATCCACGCTGTATTCGCGGCCTGCCGACGCGCTGTTGCCATTGACGTTGGTGACGCTCACCTGCACGCTGGCGTCGCCATCTTTCAGGCTACCCAAATCAGCCGATGGTACGGTGGCGGTCCAGTTGCCGCTGGCATCCACGGTGGCGGTGTAAGACTTACCGCCGAAGGTGATGTAAACCGTCTGGTTTTCTTCCACGTTAGTGGTGGAGCCGGAGAGCACCAGATCCGCCCCTTTTTCTGCCGCATTGATCACGTCATCGGTGGCAATGGCGTCAATGCTGATCGCCACTGTCGCCAGATCCACGGTCACGTTATGGCTGATAGTCACCGGGTTACCGGCGCTGCTCTGGCCGTCAACGGTCACGGTGACCGTGCCCGCATTCAGCGCGCTGACGTCTGCGGCAGGGATCGCTGCCGTCCAGGTGCCGTCTGCCAGCACCGTGGCCGCGTAGGTTTTACCGTTGACGGTGACCGTCAACGCCGAGCCAGCGCTCAGCCCCTCGCTGGTACCGGTGATAATCAGGTTCTGCCCGTGCTCGATGCTGTTAATCACATCATCGCCCGCCACGGTGTCCACACGCAGGCCCGGCAGGTTGGCATCAATGGTGATGTCACGCTCGCCATAACCGGTGTTGCCGTGGCCGTTGGTGACGCTGGCCGTCACGGTCAGCTCCCCGTTGCCGATGGCGGTTAACACGTCAGACGGCACATTCACCGACTAGCTTAAATCGTCCTGAACGGTTGTCGTATAGTTGTTGCCGCCAATGGAAAGCGTGACAGTGTCACCGCTCGCGGCACCGCTCACTTTCCCGCTCAGCGTCTGGCCAGACGCCACTTCCGCGGCGTTAATGACGTCGTCGGTGGCAACCGCATTAATGGTGACAACCGGCAGCGCGCTGTCCACCAGCACGTTATGTCTTGCGCTCGCGCTGTTGCCTGCCGTATCGGTCACGCTCGCCGTCACGGTGTAGCTGGCTTCACCCAGCGCCGAGACGTTGGCTGCCGGAACGGTCACGCTCCAGTTGCCGCTGGCGTCAGTGGTGGCGGTATAACTGATACCGTTCAGGGTTACGGTGATGGCGGTGCCGTCCGGCTGATTGCTGGTGCCGGAGAGCAGCAGATCTTCGCCCTTTTCGATCGCGTTAATCACATCATCGCCCGCAAGGGTGTTGATGGCGATAACCGGCGCGGTCAGGGAGACCGTAACATCATGCGTGGCGGTGGTGCTGTTACCCGCTTTATCGGTGAGGGTTGCCGAGAGGGTCTGATCGCCGCTTACCAGCGCGCCGACGTCCGTGGCCGGAATGCCGGTGCTCCAGTTCCCGGAGGCGTCCAGTATGGCGGTGTAGTCTTTGCCGTTGAGGGTGACGGTAATCACGTCTCCCGCCTGGGCACCCGTGACCTTACCTGAGACGATCAGCGCCTGGCCGTGTTCGGCGATATTCAGGATGTCATCACCCGCCACAACGTCAAACACGATCTGCGGCACGGTGGTATCCACCAGCACGGCCGCATCGGTGCTCGCCGGGTTGCCGGCTTTATCAGAAACGGATGCCGTGACCGTGGCATTACCGTCGGCGATGCCCGCCAGATCGGCCGCCGGGACGTCGAGCGTCCAGCTGCCGTCTGCCTGCACCTGCGCGGTATAGGTGTTGCCATTGAAGGCCACGGTCACCGTCTGGCCCGCTTCGGCGGTGGAGGTACCGCTGAGGGCCAGATCCTGCGCCGCCTCTGCCGCATTCAGGATGTTGTCACCGCTGATGGTATTGAGGGTGACCGTCGGCGCGGTGGTATCCACGCTGTACTCGCGCCCCGCCGACGCGCTGTTGCCGTTAACGTTGGTCACGCTCACCTGCACGCTGGCATCGCCGTCCTTCAGGCTGCTCAGATCCGCTGCCGGAACGGTGGTGGTCCAGTCGCCGTTGGCGTCTACCGTCGCCGTATACGTTTTCTCGCCCAGGGTAACGATCACGGTCTGTCCCGCCTCAACGTTGGCTGAGGTGCCGCTGAGCACCAGGTCTTCGCCTTTTTCCGCCGCGTTCAGCACGTTGTCAGCGGTCACGCTGTTAATGCTGATGGCGACCGGGCTGAGATCCACATCAACGACGGTGCCAATCGTGACCGGGTTGCCGGAGGTGTCCTGCGCGCTGGCGCTGATGGTCAGTGAACCGTCAGCCCACTGGGAGACGTCCGCCGCAGGCACGGCCGCCTGCCAGGTGCCGTCCGCCAGTACCGAGGCGGAATAATCCTTGCCGTTAATGGTGACAGTAACGGTGCTGCCTGCCGCCAGATCGGTGCTGGTGCCCGACACAATCAGGTTCTGACCGTGCTCGATGATATTGATGACGTCATCGCCTGCGACCGTATCAATACGCAGGCCCGGCAGCTGGGCGTCGATGGTGAAGTCCAGCGAGGAAGAGCCGGTGTTGCCGTGCACGTTGGTGACGCTGGCCGATACGGTCAGTTCGCCGTTGCCAAGCGCGGTTAACTGGCTCTGGGTTAACGGCAGGCTCCAGGTGAGATCGTCCTGAACTGTTGTGGTGTAGGTCTGGCCGCCGAGAATAATGGTGACAGTGTCACCTGAAGCAGCATTAGTAACCTTACCGGTCAACGTCTGCCCCGCGGCCACTTCCGCCGCGTTAACGATGTTATCGCCCGCCAGCGCGTTGATGGTCACAACCGGCAGCGAGCTGTCCACCAGCACATCGTGCGTGGTTGAGGCGCTGTTGCCCACGCTGTCGGTGACGCTGGCAGTCACGGTGTAATGCGCTTCGCCCAGCGCGCTGACCGCAGAGGCAGGTACGGTGACGCTCCAGCTGCCGCTGGCGTCGGTGGTCGCGGTGTAGGTGATGCCGTTAAGGCTAACGGCAATCGTCGTCCCTTCCGGCTGGTTGCTGGTCCCGGAAAGCAGCAGATCCTCGCCTTTCTCAGTCGCATTGATCACATCGTCCGCCGCCAGGGTATTGATAGCGATTTCCGGCGTCACGGTGTTGACCACTACGTCCACTGCGCTACTGCCGGTATTACCGGAGCGATCGGTCACCGAGACGTTAACGGTCCAGGTCCCGTCTGTCAGACCCTGTACAACGGAGGCTGGCAGGCCGAGGCTCCAGTTCCCCGCCGCATCCACCACGGTGGTGTACTCCACGTTATTCAGGGTGATGGTCACCAGGTCACCCGCTGCCGCACCGGTGACCGACCCGCTCAGGATCTGCGCCTGTGAATGCGCGAGCTGGTTAACGGTATTGGTATCGGTGACAAAATCGTTAATGGTTACCTGCGGGACGGTCGCATCCACCAGCCCAACGCGGTCTGCGCTGCTGCTGTTGCCTGCCACGTCACTCACGGTTGCCGTTACCGTGACGGTGCCGTCGGTCAGAGCGCCGACATCCACAGCCGGTACGTTCACCGTCCAGGTCCCGTCACTCTGGACCGTGGTCTGATAGTGCTTGCCGTTCAGTGTAACGGTAACCGTCTGTCCCGCCTCAGCATTGCTGCTGCCGCTTAAGATCAGATCCTGATGCGCTTCGGCCGCATTAATGATGTTGTCGTCGGTCAGGTTATCGATCGTAATGGACGGCGGTAAGGTATCCACGGTCACCACGCGCGACGCGTCGGCGCTGTTGCCGCTGACGTTCGTCACGCTGACGCTGACCTGCGCGCGTCCGTCAATCAGCGTCTCCATGGCGCTGGCCGGCACGGTCAGGCTCCAGGAGCCATCCTGCTGCACCTGCGCGGTAAAGGTCTGGTCGGCGAATTTCACCACCACGGTCTGCCCGGCCTCTACGCCCTGCGTCTGGCCCGACAGCACAAGATCGGTACCTTTTTCAGCCGCATTCAGCATGTCATCGCTGCTGACGGTATCGATGGTCACCGCCACGGCGTTCAGATCCAGCTCGATGGGGTGCTCAGCTGAAACGGTATTTCCCCAGGCATCTGTCGCGCTGACGTGAACGGTGATATCTCCGGCCGTCCAGCCCTGCAGATCGGACGCCGGGACGCCGATTTGCCAGCTGCCATTGGCGTTGACCACGGCGACATACTCGACGCCGTTGATGGTGACGGTGACGTGCGTGCCCGCTGCCAGGTGGGTGCTGGAGCCGGTCACGGTCAGATCCTGCTGCTGCTCGATGGCGTTGATCACGTCATCGCCAGAAATGGTATTTACCCGCAGGCCAGGAAGCTCGGCGTTGATGTTGATATCACGCTCGCCGCTGCCGGTGTTGCCGTGGGCGTTGGTGACAGAAGCGGTAAAGGTTAACGCCCCGTCGCCAAAGGCCTTCAGTTCGGCTGACGAAATGGTCACGCTCCAGGTCAGATCGCTGCCTACTGTAGCGGTGTAGCTCTTACCGCCCACCGAAACAGAGACCGTGTCGCCCGCCGCCGCGCCGGTGACACGCCCGCTCAGGGTTTGATCCACCGCCACTTCAGCGTTGTTGACCAGGTTGTCACCGGCGAAGGTATTGATAATCACCTGCGGCAGTACGGTATCAACCAGCAGCGTCGCTTCGGCGGAGCCGCTGTTACCGGCGGCATCGGTGCCGCTCACGCTGACTGTGTACAGGGTGTTTGCCAGGTTCAGAACGTCAGACACCGGCACCTGAACTGACCAGATGCCGTTATTAACGGAGGCCTGATAGCTCACGTTATTCAGCGTGACGTTTACCACGCTGCCGTCTGGCAGGTTGCTGGTGCCGCTCAGGCTCAGCGGCTGCATCGCCTCCTGCGCGTTCAGCACGTTATCCTGGCTGATGGCATTCAAGGTGAATTCCGGTGGGTTACCGCTCAGGGTAATGCCGTGGGTGGCGTTACCGGTATTGCCCGCCGCATCGGTCACCGAAACCGCAATGCTGTGGTTACCTTCCCCCAGCGCGCCAATGACTGACGCCGGTACGCCTACGCTCCAGCTGCCGTTCGCCTGCACCACGCCGGTAAAGCTCTGGCCGCCAACGGTTACGGTGACCACATCACCTGCTGCGGCTCCGGTCGCCTGGCCGGAAATAATCTGCGCCTGGCCCTGCTCACTGGTGTTGAGAATATCGTCGCCCGCGACGGTATTGATGGTCACGACCGGGGCGACAGTATCCACGGTGAAATGAGCCTGGGTGGATGACCCGTTCCCGGCTTTATCGCTGACGTTCACCGTCAGGGTGTGTTCACCATTCGCCAGCGACTGCACCTCGCTGGCTGGCAGCGTGACGGACCAGGTACCGTCGCTGCCCACCGTGGCGGTATGGTTTTTACCGTTCACTGTCACCGTGACAATCTGACCGGCTTCCGCCGTGGTTTTCCCGCTCAGCGTCAGCGGCTGATGGAGTACAGCGGCATTGATAATATTGTCCTGCGCGACAGTATCGACCGCGATGGTCGGTGCCGCAGTATCCACGCCAATCGTCTGACTGCCGTTCACGGTATTGCCCGCCGCGTCCTTGCCGCTGACGTTCACCGTCCAGGTGCCGTCGCCCAGCGCCTGCGCATCCGCCGCAGGCACCTTCACGCTCCATGCGCCGTTTGCACCCACCTCAGCCGTATAGGATTCGCCGTTCAGCGTAACGGTCAGCTGTGTTCCCTGCGCCAGGTTCTTGCTGGCACCAGAAAGCGTAAAGCCTGCGGACTGCTCGCTGGCGTTGATGACGTTATCCCCCGCCGTGGTTGCCAGCGTCACGCTCGCCACGGCAGTATCAACGGTCACGGTGATGCTGCCTGCGGAGGTCGTTTTACTGCCGTCGATCTGCACGACTGACCAGGTATGTTCTCCGTCTGTCTGGGTCGGCAGTTTTACCGTCCAGGTGCCGTCTTTACTGACCATCGCGCTGGCAAGCGTATTGCCGCTGCTGTCTTTGATCTGAATGGTCGCGCCCGGTTGCCCGGTACCGCTAAAGGTTGGCGTGTTATCGTCGGTGATCGCATCTGCACTCAACACGCCCTGCTTGTCGCCCGCAAGATCGGTGAGCATGAAGGTTGGCGTTGCGCTCTCAACTTCTTTCGTATTATCAATAACTTTTGTTTTTGTTTCGCCGTCACCACCGTGAGCCAGCAGTGCCCCAATAGCACCGCCGCCTAACGCCGCCCCCGCAATCCAGCCCCATGGCGCATCACTCAATATGCTCTCCTGGGTCAGGAAAGGTTCAATGCTGCTAATCGGTGTGGCTTGCGCGGTTAATTCAGTAACGGCTGCGCCTGACGCTTCCCCGGCATCGACAAAAGAGATATGTGTTAATTCCTGATTATCGTTAAATACCAGTTCAGACTGGTTATGGGTTTCAGGATCTTCAACGAAATAGTTATTGCAGCGAATAACGCTGCCATCTTTCATATAAATGAGAAGGTCTTTCCCCTGGCGGACGTAACGCACCACGTCCTGTGCAGAACCCTGGATTTCAATCACGCTCGGAGAGGAAATGGAGACCGACAGATTTCCTTCGCCGGTTAATTTCGTTTTCTCCGCTGTCTTGCGAATGATGACATCTACAACTTTTACGTTACTCATATTTCTCTCCTTGCAGGTGCTCGGATTCCTGTGGATATGTCCACCAGATGGATGTAGCTATCCCTGGGAAATTTCACCCATTATTTTCAGATTTATTTCGCGCAGAAAGGCGCGGCTTTTTTCAACTCAAATCGGGTAATTTTGCGGCAGCGTTTTTCTCTACTCCAATAAGCGTCATGAGATTATCAACAGCAGAGGCGTAATTAATTGCCGCGCTCCAGCCATCATATTCGGCCATTATTTTGGCAGACGTGGCCTGCCAGACATCCTGTTCTACGCTGAGCAAATCATTAATGCTCCGCTTGCTCAGGGTGTATTCGTTTTTGTAGACCGCACGGGCACGTAACGCGTTTTCAAGCTGTAGGCTTCCGGCGGCCATTCTTCCACGCGCGCCGGTCCAGTCTGCCTGCGCGACGGAGGCTTTTTGCAGCACATCAAACCGCGCCTGATCGACCTGAGAGGAGGCCATCGCCCTGGTGCCTTCAGCCTGACGAACGCGTGCCGAAACGGCGCCGCCCTGATACAGCGGTGCATCGATATTGAGCTGGATCTGGTCATCCCAGTAAGCGCGGTTATCCGACTCATAGCGCGTGCGGCCTCCTTTCAGGCTTAACGTTGGCCAGTGCTGAGATTTTGCGGTTTCCACCCCATACTGGGCTGAACGCTCCATATTCTGCGCGGCCATTACCGCCGGTATCAGCGAGTAATCGATCTGGTTGACGGCATTCTGCTCTACGGCAAGCTTCTCAGGGACCGGTGAATAGGCTTCAGCCTGCATGCCCGTCAACACCGCGAGCCTTGCGCGGGCGCTGTTGAGCGCGGCGTTGTACTGCTCCACCGTCGCCTGCATACCGGCGATTCGCGTGCGGGTCTGCAGCTCATCGGAGGTTGAGCTTACGCCTGCATCCGCGCGCAGTTTCGCCAGCTGCTCCACGTTTTTGAGGGCCTGCACATTCTCTTTAGCCGCCTGCAACAGATCGCTATAACGTCTGACCTCCACGTAGCTCAGCGCGGTTTTTTCCGCCACGGCTGTGAGCGTCTCCATCAGCTGATAACGATAGCTATCGCGTCGCGCTGAAGACTGGCTGATGCTGTTATTCGTCTTGCCAAAGTCATAAATGAGCTGCGTAAGGCTTAATCCCCATGCCGCTGAATTTCTCAGTGAACCGCTGGAATCGGTGGTTTGGCTATGGCCCGTACTGCCGTTCAGCGATATTTGCGGCATCCATCCGCTACGTGCTTCATCTATTTGCGCCTGACCAATACCCAATTGTGCCGCCTGCTGGCTGACCGACGGATCGCGATCGATGGCAAAAAGAATACTTTCTTTTAATGTTGTCGTCGGCACCGTGGCAAAACCCAACGGGCCGCTATTGGCATAGGCCGTATTAATGCATGCCGAAATTAACACCAGCACTGCGGATAATCGGACCCACTTATAATTTCGCTCTCTCATCATTTATATCTCCCTGAGTCTGCGAATGGTTTAACCCTTTACCCAAAAAGAGGTATAGATAATCAGAAAAATATTATTAATCCCCCGTACTGAATTTCGGGTAATAGCCCCCTATACCCATTTCCATTGGAGATGAGAGCCGACCTTAGCCTAATATGAATTAAGAATTTACTTACTTCTTAACTGATTCGCAGCATAACAAAATGTGGTATAGGCAACTACACCCACAATGTTAATGTGGTGTTACAATTAAGAAAAATCATGGGGTTTCTGGACAAACTCTTAAAAATGGCCTTTCAAATGAAACTAATAAAGTCATTGTTATTTAAGTGAAATTTAAAAATCCCCGGATGTACATTTTTGCGTTAATTTCCACGCGCGTCAGACACAAAGATTTTCAAAGAAATGTCAACTTAAGTAGCCTCGCCCTATTTATTGGCATAAAAAACCTAGCAAATGCATTTTTTAGGAATTTTGTTGGTTTAAATAGTTTTTTAATAGAACAACAAACCATTAAAGCGAAATTAACTGGTTACAAAGTCCAAACGGCCAGATAAAACATCGTCATAACATATTGATTACCCTTAGAAACCGTTCACTTATATTTAATCAATAACAGCTCAATTATCACGCAACTGAACTAATGTGTGGTTGCCCTTTTCTCTGCGACAAAATGCTGTATTATGCGAACTATTGCGACATTTTGCAGGATTGCTGCCATGCACAAAACCGCGCGTCAAAAATATGTGCTCGACATCATCAGCGAGCAGGGACAGGCCAGCATCACTGAGCTGGCAGAAAAGCTGCAGGTCTCTGCGGATACCATTCGCCGCGATCTCACGGACCTCGAAAAACAAGGGCTGGCGCAGAAGAACCACGGAGGCGCTATCGCGCTCAATCTGTCGGCCATGAATCGCCAGGGCAGAAATACGCTCCTGCCGGCGACCAAGCAGCGGCTGGGAAAACAGGTGGCACAGCAGGTTCCGCCGGGCTCTACGCTGTTTCTGGATGCGGGCAGTACGGTCATGGCGGTGGCCTCTTTTCTTCAGGGGCCGCTGACGGTGATCACCACCTCGCTGGATATCGCCCACGCTTTTAGCGACCGGGAGGATATCGAGCTGATCCTGCTCGGCGGGAAATGGGATCAGAAGCAACGCCTGTTTGCTGGCGGTGCCACCCTCTCCCTGCTTTCACGGTATCGGGCGGATATCGCCATCCTTGGCGCCTGCGCCCTTCATTCATCACTCGGTCTGAGTGCCGGGACGGAAGCCGATGCAGAAGTTAAACGGGCGATGCTTGCTGCCAGCCAGACGCACTGGATCGTCGCAGACCATCTGAAAGTCAACCGCTGTGAGCCGTATCTGGTGTGCGGGTTAGACGAAATTCATCAACTGTTTTTAGATCGTCCCTGGCCTGAGCTTGGGGACCAGAGCACCGTGCCCGTCACGGTTTGCGCTCATTAACGTGGAGAAGGTCATGAGTAAAATGAAGACAATCAACATTGCGCTGATCGGGTATGGTTTTGTCGGTAAAACCTTCCATGCCCCGCTCATCCAGTCTGTGGACGGGCTTACGCTGGCGGTGGTTTCCTCCCGTGATGAGGAAAAAGTTAAGCGCGATCTGCCGGATGTGCAGGTGGTTGCTACCCCGGAAGAGGCCATTACGCACCCGGATATTGACCTGGTGGTGATCGCCTCCCCTAACGCCACCCATGCTCCGCTGGCCACACTGGCCCTGAACGCCGGAAAACACGTGGTGGTGGATAAACCCTTCACGCTCGATATGCAGGAAGCGCGCGATCTTATTGCCCTGGCGGATGAGAAGCAGCTTCTGCTCTCCGTGTTCCACAACCGCCGCTGGGACAGCGATTTCCTGGGCATTAAGGACGTTATCACACAGGGCACCCTCGGCAAGGTGAAACTGTTTGAGTCGCACATTGACCGCTTCCGCCCGGAAGTGCGCGTGCGCTGGAGAGAACAAAACGTACCGGGAAGCGGGCTGTGGTTTGACCTGGGGCCGCACCTGATCGACCAGACGCTACAGCTCTTTGGTCTGCCTCACTCGGTGCAGGGGAATATCGCGACGCTGCGCGACGGCGCAGAAGTGAACGACTGGGCGCATGTGGTCTTAAACTACCCTGATCATAAGGTTATTTTGCACGCCAGCATGCTGGTCGCCGGGGGTACCGCGCGCTTTACCGTCCATGGGGATAAGGGCAGCGTAGTGAAGGCCCGTATCGATCAGCAGGAAGCCCAGCTGCTGACCGGCATCGTTCCGGGAAGTGAAACCTGGGGTGAGGACAGCGACAGTATGGTGTTCTTTGGGGCTGACGGTGCGCCGCAGACCATTACTACGCCGAAAGGCGATCAGCGCCAGTATTACATTAATGTGCGCGATGCTCTGCTTGGGAAGATTGCCAATCCGGTTCATCCTGTCGAGGCGTTAGCGGTGATGGCGGTGCTGGAAGCGGCGGTGAAATCGTCAGAGACCGGGTCAACCCAGGGGCTGGCATTAACAGCTGAAGAGCGTGCTCTGCTGCAATAAAAAACGGGTTTTGTAGGCCGGGTAAGCGCAGCGCCACCCGGCGAGAAAGGCGGCAAAAGTGTTGAGGGCTATTGCCGCTTTTTCGGCATCATGCGCAGCAGCGTATTATCTTTCCAGAAATAGTGATGCATCAGCGCCGCCGCTGCGTGCAGGCCAATGACAAAATAGCCGAGGTTCGCCAGCGTCTCGTGCCACTCTTTTAGCCCATCAGCCAGATCAAAGTTGGATTCCGCCGCGTGCGGCATGGCGATGCCAAAGGCAAACCAGTCGTTTCCACGGTTATACATCATCACCAGGCCAATCAGCGGCAAAGCAATAAACAGCAGATAAATCACCAGATGCCCCAGATGCGAAAGGCCTGTGATCATCGCTTTCGGTTTCGGCTCAATCGGCGGCGCGCGGAACTTCAGGCGCACCAGCAGACGTGTCACCATCAAAACCAGGATAGCGATCCCGCATGAGACGTGGATCATATTGATCAGCGGTCGGTCGGTACGCGGAAAGAAGCCTCTGAACTCCATGGCGCAGTAGGCGACGATAACTAACAGAAACACCAGCCAGTGAATGCCGATTTGCAGGCCTGTATATTTAGTGCGCATGTGATTTTCCGATAAAAAACAGTTACCGCGCCAACATAACGACCTTTCCTTAAAAATTCATTAACTTTTCTGTATGGATTTTCAAATACTTCCCGGGGCATGAATCATCTTCAATTGCTGCCCCGCCCCTCATGGTCTAAGCCTGGATAAGTTCAAACTGTCGCATCGACACGTTTACAGGAGAAAACCATGAGTAAAATTGGCATTAACGGATTTGGACGCATTGGACGCCTCGTACTTCGTCGCCTTCTTGAAACCCAGGACAGCAACACCGTCGTCGCCATCAACGACCTCACCTCTCCCAAAGTACTGGCCTATCTGCTCCGGCATGATTCTAACTACGGCGGCTTCCCGTGGAGCGTGGATTTTACCGAAGACGCGCTGATTGTAGATGGCAAGACGATCGCGGTGTACGCCGAGAAAGAGGCCAGACATATCCCCTGGAAAGCCGCTGGGGTGGATATCGTCGTGGAATGCACCGGTTTTTATACGTCGGAAGAAAAATCCAGAGCGCATCTGGATGCTGGCGCCAAAAAAGTCCTGATCTCCGCGCCAGCAGGTGAGATGAAAACCATTGTGTTTAACGTTAACGACGACACCATTGACGCCAGTGATACCATTATCTCTGTCGCCTCCTGCACCACCAACTGCCTCGCCCCGCTGGCAAAAGCCCTGCACGATGCTTTTGAGATTAAGGTGGGCACCATGACCACCATTCACGCCTACACTGGTACTCAGGCGCTGGTGGATGGTCCGCGCGGGAAAGATCTGCGCGCCTCACGCGCGGCGGCGGAGAACATCATTCCCCACACCACGGGTGCTGCCAAAGCGATTGGCCTGGTGATCCCGGCCCTTAGCGGCAAACTGAAAGGTCACGCCCAGCGCGTACCGGTGAAGACCGGCTCGGTAACGGAACTGGTCGCCATTCTGGGCAAAAAGGTCACCGCTGAAGAGGTGAATGCCGCACTGAAAAAAGCGACGCAGGGGAATAAATCCTTTGGCTATACCGATGAAGAGATTGTGTCGTCAGATGTGATTGGCTCGCACTTTGGCTCGGTGTTTGACGCCACGCAAACCGAAGTGACCGAGGCGGGCGAACTGCAACTGGTGAAAACCGTCGCCTGGTATGACAACGAGTATGGCTTTGTGACGCAGCTGGTGCGCACGCTTGATAAGTTTGCGGCGCTGTAATTCAAAAACAGCCGCCTGAAATGCCCGTTTGCGTGAGTCTTTTCGCAAACGGGCAGCGGATCATAACAACGCGCGGCTCACCAGGGCGTCGGTCAGAACAATGTCATTGCGCAGCACCTGCCACGCCGCCTCGATCTCATCAGGTATCGTCACGTGGGCAATAAAATCACGTCCTGCCGGACCGTAACCGTTAACGTCGTCACGCAGGCGCGGCAGTTCCCCCAGCACCAGCGATAAATAGCGTTCCACCGGCCAGAGCCCTTCACCGGAATCTCTGAACTCCAGTCCATCGTCACCGTTTTGCAGTACGGGCGTAAAGCCCGCGTGGCTCACCCATTCCGGCGATACGGGTTCGTCCCGGCATACGCGGGCGAACGTTGCCATGGTGCGGCGCTGCATGGTTGGATCCTGCACCACCAGCACCCTTTCAGGGGCAAACTGATGGTGCTTCATTAACTCGCGGCTAAAGCGGGCGTTCTCCCCGCAGTTCGTTGACTGATCTTCCATCCAAACCCGGTCTGCCGGGATCTGCCAGAATTCACGGGCGATATCCGCCAGGATGGCCGCCTCTGCCCGGCCCGTGGTGGGAATGGTGTGATAGCGCGGATGTTTCGCAATCGCGGCATAAAGAAATGTCGTGGAGTGTCCGATGCCTCCGCTAATGATCATGGGCACCCCCTGCTCCGCCGCCAGACGGCAGGCAGCTTCGATGGTTGGCATGACGGCATTCCCCGCCAGAATCACCATATCCACGGACTGACCCGGTTGCAGGTCATCCTGCGCCAGCCACTGCCCAACCGTGTTTACGGCACTGAGCGTGCTGCCGGGCAAACAGGGAAAAATTGTCGGTATCATCGTAACCTCCTTACAGCATTTGGATTAGCGTACCGCACTTGCCGCGTCAAAACAGGCGTTGATTCCTAAAGTGCCAGAGATAAGGCCGCTCTTTTTCCTAAAACCTTCAGTTCAACATTTGATTAACATGCGTAAATCATATTCACTTGTATTATGTTTTACGGCAGACGTAGAATCGCCAGCCTGTTAATTCTTCCATTTTATCAAAGGTAAACGACGTTATGCGCCTGCCCGAACGCGACCCTTATGCTCCTCGCGAGTGGCAGCCACACGAGAAACCCGCCCTGCTGGGTTCACCCTCCACGCCGGAGCACAGCACGCCAAAGCGGATTGCCTATGGCGTTGTCGGTCTGCTGGTTTGCCTGACGGGCGCCCTGGGGAATGCGGTGGTCACCGCCAACCTGCAAAATTTGCAGGGCACCTTCGGTGCCTGGTCAACCGAGATCGCCTGGCTACCGGCGGTCTATGTAATGACCAATATCTCCATTAACCTGCTGCTGGTGAAATTCCGCCAGCAGTACGGTCTGCGCGCCTTCACCGAAGGTTTTCTGGTGCTGTATGTGCTGGTCACTTTTTTCCACCTGTTTGTCAACGATCTTAGCTCGGCGCTGATGGTGCGCGCTGCACACGGGATGGTGGCCGCCGCGCTCAGCTCGCTGGGCATTTATTACCAGATCCAGGCCTGGCCGGCAAAACACCGCCTGAAGGCGTTGACCATTGGCATCACCGGCTCGTCACTGGCCATTCCGCTGGCGCGGCTCTTTTCAACCGAGCTGTTGCAGCTTGATGAGTGGCGCGGACTCTATTTCTTCGAGCTGGGGCTGGCCCTCATCTCGCTGGCGTGCGTGATTGCGCTGAAACTGCCGCCGGGCGATCGGCGTAAGGTCTTTGAGAAAAAAGACTTTATCACCTTCTTTTTACTGGCACCGGGTATGGCGCTGCTGTGCGCGGTGCTGTCGCTGGGCCGTCTGGACTGGTGGTTTGAAGCGCCGTGGATCGGCTGGTCGCTGGCGCTCTCACTGGTGCTGATTGTTTCCGCTATCGTGTTTGAACATAACCGCAGTAACCCGCTGCTGAACACCCGCTGGCTGTCGAGCGGCAGTATTGTGCGCCTTGGGTTGATTATGCTGCTGATCCGCATCGTGCTGGCCGAGCAAAACACCGGCGTCATCGGCTGGCTGCAGTACGTGGGGTTACAGAACGAGCAGATGACGCACCTGGCGTGGTCCATATTTGCCGGGATCGTCTGCGGGATCGTCACCAGCTGTCTGACCATTAAGCCGACCAAACTGGCGTGGCCGATTATCACCTCCCTGGTGCTAATGATTGTCGCCTCGCTGCTGGACAGCCAGTCCAACAACCTGACCCGCCCGGATCAACTGATGCTCAGCCAGTTCCTGCTGGGCTTTGGTAGTGCCTTCTTCCTCGCCCCCGCAATGCTGGCCGCCATTGGCGGCGTCATCGCCGACCCGCGTAATCTGGTGAGCTTCTCGGTAATGTTCGGCATGAGCCAGAACCTCGGCGGCCTGCTGGGCTCGGCTATTCTCGGTACCTTCCAGACCTGGCGCGAAAAGTATCACTCCAGCCTGCTGGCGGACCAGCTCACTACGCTCAATCCGCTGGTTAACGAGCGGATTCAGCTTTATACCCAGATGTACAAAAGCCTGATTGGCGACAGTGCCCTGCTGGGCACGCAGGCGATCACCCAGTTGCAGACGGTGACCGCGCTTGAGGCAAACATTCTGGCTTACAACGACACCTATTTACTGACCGCGAGTATTGCCGCGGCCACGCTGATCTGGATTTTATGGCGCTTGCTGCGCCTGCGCATCACTGCCCGTATGGCGCTTAAGAACGCCACCGGCAACAAATAATTGAAATATTTCTGGAGAGTTTATGAGTCAGCAGGATGCCGCCAAAGAGCAGGCCAACACCCGCAAAAATGTACGCATTGTGTCAATTTTCACCGCCGCTGCCATCGGTATTGTCGGCGTGCTGGTGATCCTTTACGCGTGGCAGCTCCCCCCGTTCACCCGCCACGCGCAGTTTACTGACAACGCTTACGTACGCGGCCAGACCACGTTCATCAGTCCGCAGGTCAATGGCTATATCACCGACGTGAAGGTGCAGGATTTTGTGCAGGTGAAAAAAGGCGACCTGCTGCTGCAGATTGATGACCGCATCTATCGCCAGCGCGTGCATCAGGCCGAGGCGCAGCTGGCGATGAAAATTGCCACCCTGAATAATAACCTGCAGCAGCGTAAAAGCGCGGAAGCGGTGATTGCCCGTAACGAGGCGGCCCTGAAAAACGCCCGCGCCCAAAGTCTGAAAACCCAGGCGGATTTAAAACGTGTAAAAGATCTGACGGCGGACGGATCGCTCTCCATCCGCGAACGCGACGCGGCGCTGGCCAGCGCGGCCCAGGGCAGCGCCGATATTGAGCAGGCAAAAGCGACGCTTGAGATGTCGCGCCAGGATCTGCAGACGGTAATTGTGAATCGCGGTGCGCTGGAGGCGGATGTGGAAAACGCCAAAGCGGCGCTGGAGCTGGCACAAATCGACCTGCAAAACACCCGCATTGTGGCGCCGCGTGACGGCCAGCTGGGGCAGATCGCGGTGCGTCTGGGCGCGTATGTCACGGCCGGGACCCATCTCACCACCCTGGTACCGCCGCAGCACTGGGTGATCGCCAACATTAAAGAGACCCAGCTGGCGGAGTTGCGCATTGGCCAGCCGGTGAAATTTACCGTCGATGCGCTCAACAACAAAGCCTATCAGGGCCGCGTGGAGAGCATCTCCCCGGCGACCGGCGTCGAATTCAGTGCCATCACGCCGGATAACGCCACCGGGAACTTTGTCAAAATCGCCCAGCGTATTCCGGTGCGTATCGAAGTGCTGGGTAAACCTGAAGAGTCAGCACTGCTACGTCCTGGCATGTCGGTACAGGTGACCATTGATACGCGGGAGGCGAAGCAATGACCCTTCGCCCGCTAGCCAGCCTGCTGGTTGCCGTTCTGCTTGCCGGATGCCAGTCGGTGGATGTAAAACCTGCCCAACCATCACTGCATATTCCTGCCCAGTGGCGGGCGGCATCCGGCCCCGTCAGCGCGCCTGAACAGCTGTGGTGGCGAAATTTTCACGACAACAACCTCAACCGCTACGTGGATCAGGCGCTGAAAAATAACAGCGACGTGCTGATCGCCCGCGAACGGATCAATGAGTATCAGGCAAGAGTCTATGCCGCTGACGGCAGCCTGTTTCCGTCGCTGGATGCGGGCATAACCGGCACCCGCGCCCGGACGCAATCGGCCGCCACGGGGTTACCGGTATACAGTACGCTGTACAAAGGCAGCCTCACCGCCAGCTATGATGTGGATATCTGGGGCGTCAACCGCAGCACGGCCAATGCCGCGCAGGCCTCACTGGAGGCGCAAAAAGCCGCCGCCGCTGCCGCGGATTTAACTGTCGCCTCGTCGGTGGCCTCCGGGTATGTCACCCTGCTCTCGCTTGACGAACAGCTTCGCGTCACCGAGTCCACGCTGAAATCACGCGAAGAGGCATTTAATCTTGCTAAACGGCAGTTTGAAACGGGCTACAGTTCGCGCCTGGAGCTGATGCAGTCTGACTCTGAGCTGCGGGCCACCCGGGCGCAGGTGCCGCTGCTGCAGCATCAGCTCGCGCAGCAAGAGAATGCCCTGAGTCTGCTGCTGGGCAGTAACCCGGGCGAGGTGGCGCGCAGTGAAAGCTTCAGCACGCTTACCCCGCAGAGGCTGCCTTCACAGCTGCCGTCATCGTTGCTTAACCGACGACCTGACATCGTTCAGGCCGAGCATCAGCTTATTGCGGCCGATGCCAGCCTTGCCGCCTCGCGCGCCAGCCTGTTGCCGTCGATCAACCTGACGGCGACCGGATCGATTCAGGATCGCACTCTTTCCGGCCTGCTGGACAACCCGTTACAGCTCTGGAGCGCAGGCGGCAGTATTCTCGCCCCGCTGCTGAACCGCCAGGCATTGAATGCGCAGGTGGATATCTCCCAGTCGCAGCGTAATCAGGCGCTGTACGCCTATGAGAAAACCGTGCGCAATGCGTTTGCCGAAGTGAACAACAGCCTTGACGCCATTACGCGTTATCAGGAACAGCTGAGCGAACTGCTGGCCCAGCAGGAGGTGGCCCAGGAGACGCTGCGCATTGCGCAGAACCGCTATCGCAACGGCTATTCGTCTTATCTGGATGTGCTCGACGCACAGCGTACACTTTACTCGGTACAAACCAACGTGGTGCAGGTGAAAAATAACCTGCTGCTGGCGCAGATTGATTTGTATAAAGCGCTGGGCGGCGGTTGGGAGAGCGTGTGAACCCGGTTTGCACGCTGATGCCCTCACCCCGGCCCTCTCCCTGTGGGAGAGGGAGTAAAACCCAAGGAGACAATCTATGCAACAACAGTGGTCTGCAGTTGATAATTTCATGATTTCGTCGCTTATTCCTGAAGATGAGGTACTGAGCAAGGTACTGGAAAACAACCAGCGCGCCGGACTCCCCGAACACGATGTTGCGGCCAATCAGGGGCAACTGCTGGCACTGTTCGTGCGCATGACGCAGGCGCGGCGCGTTCTGGAGATCGGTACGCTGGGTGCTTACAGTTCAATCTGGATGGCGCGCGCCCTGCCGCCGGACGGAAAGCTGATTACGCTTGAGGCCGATTCCACGCATGCCCGCGTGGCGCGGCAGAATATTCAGCTTGCCGGTCTCAACCAACGCATTGAACTCATCGAAGGCCCGGCGCTGACTTCTCTGGAAAATTTTGGCGACGTTCCGCCGTTCGACCTGATCTTTATTGATGCTGATAAGCCAAACAATCCCGGCTACCTCGAATGGGCGCTGCACTACTCCCGCCCCGGCACGGTGATTATCGGCGATAACGTGGTGCGCGATGGCGAAGTGATTAACGGACAAAGCGACGACTCGCGCGTGCAGGGTGTTCGCCGGTTTATCGAGATGATGGGGGACAATCCGCGCTTAACCACCACCGCGCTGCAAACGGTCGGGGTTAAGGGGTGGGATGGGTTTACGCTGGCGATGGTAAACGGCTGAGACCTGTATGGACTATCCATCAGGGTTGACAACAAAAAAGGGACGCCATGAGTCCCTTTTTTTATTGCGAATACCACTACAAAAAATTAAAGATATTTTAGCGTGATCGTAGCCTGACCATCGAGAGACGTATCATCGATAATACCCAAAGATGTCGTATCTTTAATCGCTAATGCTGTCACTAACGGGAATACCGCTGTGGTGAAGGCAACAGGTTCTAGCGTACCTGGATCCGCGACACTGACATTAGTGATCGTATCATTGCGGACGGCAGTTCCGTCATTAGCCCATGTAGAAGTATTCCAGCCTGTATTATGAATGATGACATCTTTCGATTCACCATCTACTGTAGCTTTAAAATCTTTGATAAATAAAGAGTAGTTACCGATGTTTACACCCGTGCCTGTTTTACCAACACCATATAGGAAATAACTTTCAGAAGCATCTGCACCGCCATATCGCCCATTTTTAACGGTAATATTTGCGCGAGAATCAGTACGATCGTCTGCTGCGCTCCAACTTACTTTTGTGGCCGCAGTGCAATTAATTGAAAAATTAATCTCCTTTTGCCCTAATTGGTTATTCGTGTCAGGAGACAATTCACCAAGATGAATAGTGCCATAATCAACAACTCCGCCGTTGCTCAATTCTGGCGTGCATGCGGAATTAGTGAGCGTGCCCGTTACCTTTAAAACAGCGGTTTCACCTGCATAAGCAGATGAGATACATAAAGATATAGCCGTAGCTAGAATAACTTTTTTGATCATTGACTCGTCCTTTTCGTCAATATGATAATTAAGCGCAAAACGCGTTCTCTGAGTATAATCCCCTCATTGAATGCAGATTATAATATCATACCCACAACAAGCATAATTAAATTTACTTAAACTAACTTGAAGTATAGTTCATATAGCGCATCGCTTTCAGCATCTAAATTTATTACTGAAAGTTATATTCTGTGCAAAATGTTTTTTCAATGAATTATATATTAGCAATTGCCATTATTTTTCTTCACTTAAGTAGAAATAAAGTTGTTGTTGATGTCCTTACATTGGAATCGCATGCATATATATGAGTATTTTTTAATCTTCCCCTCCCCCACTCTGGGGAGAGAATCAGGGGGAGGGAAAACACTTTATCATTATGCTGAAATCTGCTCCATCGCCTGCAAAATACGTTTATCCGAAATCGGATACGGCGTACCGAGCTGCTGGGCAAAGAAGCTGACGCGTAACTCTTCGATCATCCAGCGGATCGCCTGAACGTCTTCATCGTCACGACGTGCCGGTGGCAGTTTGTTTAACCACTGCTGCCACGCCTGCTGCACGTTTTCCACTTTCAGCATCTGGGCACGGTCACGATGCGGATCGATGGCCATTTTCTCCAGCCGTTTTTCAATCGCCTGCAGGTAACGCAGCGTGTCGCCGAGACGGTTGAAGCCATTGCCGGTGACAAAGCCTCGGTACACCAGGCCCGCCATCTGCGCTTTGACATCCGACAGCCCCAGCGCCATGGTCATATCCACGCGCCCTTTCAGGCGTTTGTTGATATTGAACACGGTGGTGAGGATCTGCTCGACCTGTTTGGCAATATCGACCACGGTGTCGTTCAGCTCCGCGCGTACCTTTTCATGAAGCTGAGCAAAGCCCTCTTCTGACCAGACCGGACCGCCGGCCTCGTGGATCAGCTTGTCCACGCCGCAGGAGATGCAGTCGTCAATCAGATCCAGCACTTTGCCGTACGGGTTAAAGTACAGCCCCAGCTTGGCTTTGTTCGGCAGCTTCTCGTGCAGATACTTGATCGGCGACGGGATGTTGAGCAGCAACAGGCGGCGCAGCCCGCGCCACATCATCTGCTGCTGTTCCTGCGGGTTATCAAACAGCTTGATCGCCACGCTGTCGCGCTCATCCACCAGCGCAGGCCAGGCCTTCACTTTGTAGTTGCCGCGTTTTTGCTCGTAGCTTTCGGGGAGCTGACCAAAGCTCCAGATGTGCAGCCCGCTCTGCTCAATCCCATCATCCGCCACCGCGGACAAGGTCTCCTGCACTTTGCCTTTCAGCGCCTCTTTCAGCGCGGTGAGCGAACGGCCCTCCTGCAGCTTCTTGTTTTTATCGTCCACCACGCGGAAGGTGATTTTCAGGTGATCGGGCACCTGATCCCAGTTCCAGTCTTCGCGGTCAATGGTGGTACCGGTCATGCGGCGGAACTCACGCTCCAGCGCATCCAGCAGCGGCATCTCCAGCGGCGTGACGCGGCCTAAAAACGCTTCGGCGTAGTTAGGGGCCGGAACAAAGTTACGCCGCACCGGTTTCGGCAGCGATTTGATCAGCGCAATCACCAGCTCGCGGCGCAGGCCGGGAATTTGCCACTCAAAGCCGCTCTCATCCACCTGGTTTAGCAGTGGCAGCGGGATATGAACGGTGACACCATCCGCGTCCGTTCCCGGCTCAAACTGATAGGTCAGCCGCAGCTTAAGGTTGCCCTGATGCCAGAAGTTCGGGTAGTCGAGCTTACTGACCGACTCCGCCCCTTCTTTAATCAGCATGCTCTTTTCAAAGTTGAGCAGATCCGGCGTCTCTTTGCTGGCCTTCTTCCACCAGCTGTCAAAGTGACGGGCGGAAATGACATCGTGGCTGATGCGCTGGTCGTAAAATTCGAACAGCGCCTCGTCATCCACCAGAATGTCGCGACGACGGGATTTGTGCTCCAGCTCTTCCACTTCAGCACGCAGCTTGAGGTTTTCACGGAAGAAGGCGTGACGCGTCTGCCAGTCGCCCTCCACCAGCGCGTGGCGGATAAACAGCTCGCGGCACAGCGCCGGGTCAATCTGGCTGTAGTTGACCTTACGCGCGGCCACCACCGGCAGGCCGTAGACGGTCACTTTTTCGGTTGCCATCACCGCCCCCTGCGCGCGCTCCCAGTGCGGTTCACTGTATGAGCGTTTCAGCAGGTGTTGCGCCACCGGCTCCACCCATTCCGGATCGATACGCGCGGCAATACGCCCCCACAGACGGCTGGTTTCCACCAGTTCAGCAACCATGGTCCACTTGGGTGGTTTCTTGAACAACCCGGAGCCGGGGAAGATGGAGAAACGGGCGTTGCGCGCGCCGGTATACTCCTGCTTTTCGGCGTCCTTCATGCCGATATGGGACAGCAGTCCGGTCAGCAATGCGATGTGAATCTCTCGGTACTCCGCCGGTTCACTGTTCACCGGAATACCGAGCTCTTTCACCACCTGGCGCAGTTGGGTGTAAATATCCTGCCACTCGCGCACGCGCAGGTAGTTGAGGAAATCCACGCGGCACTGACGGCGGAACTGGTTAGATGACAGCGCTTTCTGCTGCTCGCCGAGGTAGTTCCACAGGTTCACGAAGGCAAGGAAATCCGACTCTTTGTCGTGGAAGCGACGGTGTTTTTCATCCGACGCCTGCTGTTTGTCCATTGGCCGTTCACGCGGATCCTGAATGGAGAGCGCCGAGGTGATGATCATCGCCTCGCGCACACAGCCGTGTTTTTGCGCTTCCAGCACCATGCGCGCCAGACGCGGGTCCACCGGCAACTGGCTGAGCTGCCGTCCCAGCGGCGTCAGTTTATACGCGGTGGACTGCTCGTCGGTGGTGATCGCCCCCAGCTCTTCCAGCAGGCGTACACCGTCCTGAATATTGCGTTTGTCTGGCGCTTCGACAAACGGGAAAGCGGCGATATCGCCCAGCCCCAGCGCGGTCATCTGCAGGATGACGGAAGCGAGGTTGGTGCGCAGGATCTCCGGGTCGGTAAACTCCGGGCGGGAGAGGAAATCGTCTTCCGAATAGAGACGAATACAGATCCCCTCCGACACACGTCCACAGCGCCCTTTACGCTGGTTGGCCGACGCCTGTGAAACCGGCTCAATCGGCAGACGCTGTACCTTGGTGCGGTAGCTGTAGCGGCTGATACGCGCCGTACCCGGATCAATCACATACTTGATGCCCGGCACGGTGAGCGAGGTTTCCGCCACGTTGGTTGCCAGCACGATGCGGCGCCCGCTGTGTGGCTGGAACACGCGGTTCTGTTCGCTGTTGGAGAGACGAGCGTAAAGCGGCAAAATTTCCGTGTGGCGCA
The DNA here is from genome assembly GCF_028737495.1 of Enterobacter cloacae complex sp. 2022EL-00981. Taxonomy (NCBI): domain Bacteria; kingdom Pseudomonadati; phylum Pseudomonadota; class Gammaproteobacteria; order Enterobacterales; family Enterobacteriaceae; genus Enterobacter; species Enterobacter cloacae complex sp. 2022EL-00981. Next base: position 72,636 of record NZ_JAQZRK010000002.1, on the reverse strand, counting down.
GATCGCGCTTGCTGAGCGCGTCGGCGGTATCGCGGATCTCACGCTCGCCGCTCATAAAGATCAGAATGTCGCCCGCGCTCTCATTGCCCAGTTCGTCAACGGCGTCGAAAATTGCCTGCAACTGGTCGCGCTCGGTATCCTCCGCCTCCTCCACGATCGGGCGATAGCGCACTTCTGCCGGATAGGTACGGCCGGAGACTTCAATAATCGGTGCGTTATTGAAATGTTTTGAGAAACGCTCCGGGTCGATGGTCGCGGAGGTGATGATAATTTTCAGATCCGGGCGACGCGGCAGTAGCTCTTTAAGGTAGCCGAGCAGGAAGTCGATGTTCAGACTGCGCTCGTGCGCCTCATCAATAATGATAGTGTCGTACTGCATCAGCAGACGATCCTGCTGAATTTCCGCCAGCAGGATACCGTCGGTCATCAGCTTGACCATGGTGTTATCGCTCACATGGTCGCTGAAACGCACCTTATAACCGATGCAGCCGCCCGGCTCCGTTTGCAGCTCCTCGGCAATACGGTTCGCCACGGTACGCGCCGCCAGACGACGCGGCTGGGTATGACCAATCAGGCCCTTCACCCCGCGGCCGAGCTCCATACAGATTTTCGGCAACTGTGTGGTTTTCCCCGAGCCGGTCTCCCCCGCCACGATCACCACCTGGTGGTCGCGCACGGCGTTGAGGATCTCCTGCTTCTTCTGACTGACGGGCAGATTTTCCGGATAGGTAATTGCCGGACGAGTCGCTTCGCGCAGCACAACTTTCCCTGCCGCCTGTTCAATCTCTTTCGCCATCTCCTGGAAAATGGCCTGTTGTGCATCAGGATTTTTAACCTTCTTCACCCCGTGCAAGCGGCGAGCAAAGCGCTGTTTATCGCGCAGCATCAGTGAATCAAGCTGTTGCAGGAGCATCGGGAAGGTCAGTTTTTGTTGTTCTGTCATAGCATTAACGGGCAGTGCACTGCCGGATAAAATCTCTTTGTAATGATTGCTATAGAGTACCACATCAGCGCTTTCCACGCCTTATTCAAAAAATTCGAACATAGGCTTCGATATATTGCGCTATCTCTGTGGCAGGATTGTGAATAAAGTGTCAACAAGCAACGGGGCAACCCCCTTCAATCAAATGCAAAACAGGAATCACCCATGAGCAAAGTATTAGTTTTGAAATCCAGTATTCTGGCAGGGTACTCTCAGTCTGGTCAGCTGTCTGATTACTTCGTTGAACAGTGGCGTGAACACCATTCCGCAGACCAAATCACCGTGCGTGACCTGGCTGCAAACCCAATTCCTGTGCTGGATGGCGAGCTGGTTGGCGCGCTGCGTCCAGGCGATGCACCGCTGAGCCCACGCCAGCAGGAAGCCCTGGCGCTCTCTGATGAGCTGATTGCTGAACTGCAGGCGCACGACGTTATCGTGATCAACGCCCCAATGTACAACTTCAACATCCCAACCCAGCTGAAGAACTACTTCGACCTGGTGGCTCGCGCTGGCGTTACCTTCCGTTACACCGAAAATGGCCCGGAAGGTCTGGTGAAAGGCAAGCGTGCCATCGTGCTGACCAGCCGTGGCGGTATTCATAAAGATACCCCAACCGACCTGGTTGCGCCTTACATGAGCCTGTTCCTGGGCTTCATCGGGATCACCGACGTGAACTTCGTGTTTGCAGAAGGTATCGCTTACGGTCCTGAAGTGGCGACCAAAGCACAGACCGACGCGAAAGCCGCGATCGACAGCCTGGTGGCTGCCTAAGATTTCCCCCTCTCACCGCCCGGTGAGAGGGTTTTTCTTTTCTCCCGCATTTCGTTATCATCCGCTCCCACTCTCCAGCCGGGCGGCCTGATGTCTGCGATTATTGATTCTTTTATTGCCCCACCGTGTCATGACAACATTGAGATCCTCTGGCAGGATGAACATCTGCTGCTGATCAATAAACCTTCCGGTCTGCTTAGCCTCTCGGGCAAGAATCCGCAAAATCTCGATTCGGTGCACTATCGTCTGGTTCAAAACTTTCCTGGCTGCACGCTGGTGCATCGCCTGGATTTTGGCACGTCCGGCCTGATGGTGATTGCACGTAATAAGTCGATCAACGCCGCGCTGTGTCAGCAGTTCAGCCAGCGCAGCGTGGAGAAAGTCTACAGCGCCCTGCTTTGCGGCCACGTGGAAAACGATGAAGGGGTGATTGATGCGCCGATTGCCAAGGACCCGGCGCTGTTTCCGCTGATGTCGATCTGTGCCGTTAACGGCAAACCCGCCCGTTCCCGCTATCGGGTGGTGGAACGCCTGCATCAAAACGCGGCGATGCCGCTCACGCGGGTAGAACTGACGCCTGAAACGGGGCGAACCCACCAGTTGCGCATTCACTGTCAGCTGCTGGGCCACCCGATTTTAGGCTGCGATTTATATGGAGGACGGACGTGGCCTGGCAGCGGAACAACGCCGAGGCTGATGCTGCATGCCAGTCAGTTGAATTTTATTCATCCGGTGAGCGGCGAGCCGGTTAACGCCCGTCACGCCGCACCGTTCTGAGCCGTATTACCACATCAAATCGTCAGGGATTTTGAAATCGGCATACGGATCGTCTTCATCCTGCTCTTCCTGACTCAGGGCGCTGTTTAACACAATACTGTCGGCATCGCGCTGGGCAATTTTATCCGCCACCACCGCCGGGATAATGGCGTATTCGCAGTCGCCATTAGCGTTAATCACCAGACGTGCGATGGCCAGACGACCGTTAATCAACTGGGTCTGGGTTGCCTTATCCACCTCGATTTTTTTGATCAGATTGCCGTCGGTGAAGTTAAAGGTGATGTTGCCTTTTGCCACCGTGATGCGGTTCATCTCAATCAACTGCTTCACCTGCGCCTTAAACTCTTTGGCGAGCACCGCCTGTTTTTGCTGCTCGCTCAACTGTTTGTCACGCTCAAGCTGCGCTTTTTTGTTCTCTTCTACCGCCTCTCTGGCCTCACGCGCCTGCACGCGGGATTTCTTGGCCGTGCGCTGAACTTTGGCCATTTTCTTGCTGGAGACTAAGCCCGCTTTCAGCATCTGCTCTTGTAAGGTGAGTTTTGTCATGAGTGTGTTTAAACCGGTTGGAAATTTTGGGGATTATAGCGGGAATTGCGGAGCGTGTGTTAGAGAAGTAGGCATGGCGTTTAGTTGCCTGAGGCTGGTTCATTATTCATTCAGCATTTATTAACGTTAACGCCTAACGAGTGATTAAAAATTGTCAGGTCATTTTCTTAAAAAAAATGAGCAACTCATAAATATGATGTGAGTTCAGTATCTGTACCCTCTACAGGCGTAGGCTGCCTTTCTCTTATTATAAGGGTACGGAGAAAATATGGCCTTAAAAGGAACAATGCTGCTTAACGGTGCTGACTATGCGCCTTTTAACCTGCACGGCGTAGGCGTGTTTATGGCGCATTCCGGGCAGGGAATCTATCGAAACAATGGACTATGTGGCGCTGTTAAAGGCTCGGGACCTATTCCTCCGGGAAAATACTGGATAGTTGACAGAGGAACCGGAGGCTTCATATCAGGGTTAAAAGCTAAGTTGCAGGACCAGTGGAACAAAGTCCGATCCGGTGCAGAGTTTGGCCGTGATGAGTAGTTTGCTCTGTACAAGGATGACTGGGGTATCGACGATGGAACCTGGATTGATAACGTATATCGTGGATTATTTCGTCTGCATCCGGGTACGCAATCAGAAGGATGTATCACGATTGCCCATAATTCTGATTACGCATTGATCCGCAATGCTCTGATGAGTACCGAACTTATTCAGGTTCCCTGTATGCGTTCACTTATGGCACGCGGCTGGGTTGAGGTGATTAATAGTGGCTATACCAACACCTGCCCGTAAATGGAGCATCAGACTATTCAAAACGATCGGGTTTCTACTCATTAGCCTGATGGTAGGTCGCACGCTGGAGCCTGCTGAATTCTATCTTAATCATGACGTGGCTTCTTCCGTATGTGATTTTATTTATGGTGATGTTAATGCTGAAACACTATATGACACATATACGTATATCGATATTTTAACTGTATTTACCCTTACTACGGTTATTTACCGATTAACAATGCTGCTAATCAATAGAATAAGGAAATAAAGAATGCCCCCCCCTATATATGGCTAAAAGACGATGGCGGAGCACATATTAAAGGATCCGTAGACGTTCAGGACCGTGAAGGTAGCATTGAGATCATAGGGCTAAGTCATGGTCTAAATCTCCCGGTAGATAGTGCTAACGGTAAGATCACCGGCACGCGTCAACATTCATCCATGCGGATTGAAAAGGAAGTTGATAGCTCCACGCCCTATCTCTATAAAGCAGCTTCTACCGGGCAAGCGCTAAAAAGTGCTGAAATTAAGTTCTATCATATTAATGATGCTGGACAGGAGGTCTGTTATTACACCGTATGAATGGAGAATGTAAAGGTCACCGGTGTTAACTGCAGCGTGCCGAACGTGAAAATCGCGGCCAACGATAAAATGAACCATGTTGAAAGCGTAAGCCTGCAGTATGAAAAAATTACCTGGCGTATCGTCGATGGGAACATCATGCACAGCGACGCCTGGAACGAACGCCCTTCAGCCTGACATCAAGGGGTGCATGCCCCTTGAGCCTTCATGAAGTTCGCTCATGTTGCTGTGAAATTAAGTCACTTCCCCTGCGCCACCGCGTCAGGCATAAATTATGCATTGATAACTTCCTGGCAACATGAACTTAGGATGCATAACCAAGATGAGCAAAGCTTTTACATTTACCCTTAAGCGCAGTTGCTTCGATGAAAATTATAACCCGTCAGAGAATACGCGTACGACCACCAACTTTGCCAACCTCGCCCGTGGGGAAAAGCGTCAGGAGAACCTGCGTAATACCCTGGTGATGATCAATAACCGCTTTAACGCCCTGGCGCGCTGGGATAACCCCAATGCCGATCGTTACGCGGTCGAGCTTGAGATCGTCTCTGTGGATCTGAATATTGGTGCGGAGAAAACCTTCCCGGCCATTGAAATATTGCAAACCACAATCGTCGATAAAAAAACCAACGAACGCATCGACGGTATTGTCGGCAATAACTTCTCCTCTTACGTACGCGATTACGATTTCAGCGTCCTGCTGCTGGAGCATAATAAAAACCAGCCCCATTTCACCATTCCGGAGAAGTTTGGTGTCTTGCACGGCAATATCTTCCGCCATTTTGTTAATTCGCCTGAATACCGTGAGAATTTCAAAAAAGCACCGGTGATTTGCCTGAGTGTGTCCAGCAAAGACACTTATCGTCGCACGGGTAACCAGCACCCGGTGCTGGGCATTGAGTACACGCCGGATGGCGAGTCATTGACGGAGCAGTACTTCGCGAAAATGGGCCTGAAGGTACGCTATTTCATGCCTGAAAACAGCGTGGCGCCGTTTGCCTTCTTCTTCACCGGCGATTTGCTCAGTGATTACACCAATCTTGAACTGATCGCCACCATCAGCACGATGGAGACGTTCCAGAAGATCTATCGCCCGGAAATTTATAACGCTAACTCGGCGGCAGGACACTGCTATCGCCCCGACCTGAATCAGCAGGATCACTCCTTAACCAAAATTGTTTACGACCGTGTCGAACGCAGCCAGCTGGCCATTGAGCAGGGTAAATTCACGGAAGAACAATTTATCAAACCTTACAAACACGTACTCGAGCAGTGGTCTGATAACTACGCGCGTTAATTAATCGAATTTAAAAGGGTTATACATATGAAAACATTGCTCCCGACGTCAACCGCTGGCAGCCTGCCTAAGCCAACCTGGCTTGCACAACCTGAAACGCTGTGGTCACCGTGGAAATTACAGGATCAGGAGTTACTGGCCGGTAAGCAGGATGCACTGCGTTTATCGCTTGATGAGCAGATCCGCGCGGGGATTGATATCGTCAGCGATGGGGAACAGACGCGCCAGCACTTTGTGACCACCTTTATTGAACACCTCAGCGGCGTGGATTTTGAAAACCGTCAGACCGTGCGCATTCGTAACCGCTACGATGCGAGCGTGCCGACGGTGGTCAGCGCCGTGGCGCGTCAAAAACCGGTGTTCGTGGACGACGCAAAATACTTACGGCAGCTCACGGATAAGCCAATCAAGTGGGCCCTGCCGGGGCCGATGACCATGATCGACACTCTTTACGACGCGCACTATAAAAGCCGCGAAAAGCTGGCCTGGGAGTTCGCTAAAATCCTCAATCAGGAGGCAAGAGAGTTAGAGGCCGCAGGTGTCGATATCATTCAGTTTGATGAGCCGGCATTTAATGTCTTTTTTGATGAGGTCAACGACTGGGGGATTGCGGCGTTGGAGCGTGCCATTGAAGGGCTGAAATGCGAAACAGCGGTACACATCTGCTACGGATACGGCATCAAGGCCAATACCGACTGGAAAAAGACCCTTGGCTCAGAATGGCGCCAGTATGAAGAGGCGTTTCCTAAGCTTCAGACATCGAATATCGACATCATCTCGCTGGAGTGTCACAACTCCCGCGTGCCGATGGATCTGCTGGAACTGATCCGCGGCAAAAAAGTGATGGTAGGCGCCATCGACGTGGCAACCAACACCATTGAAACCGCGGAAGAAGTGGCTGACACCCTGCGTAAAGCGCTGCAGTTTGTCGATGCCGACAAGCTTTACCCGTCAACCAACTGCGGTATGGCGCCGCTTTCCCGTCAGGTTGCCAACGGTAAGCTGAAGGCGCTGAGCGCCGGAGCCGCGATCATCCGCAACGAACTTGGCGCGTAATCACCTGCCCTGCGTTTGCCAGTAGAGCGGTGTACCGAAACACCCGACGTAATGATCAATCACCGCCCTGACGTTAAGGGGCGGATGCCGCGCGTTCGGGTAGATCGCCGCAATATTCAGGGGCTCCGTATGAATGGCGCACTCCAGCCCTGGCAGGAGTGCGACCAGTTCGCCCTGCTGCACGCGGTCGCCAATCAGCCAGTCCGGAAACAGCACAATTCCCATCCCACCCAGCGCGGCAGCAAGCAGCGATTCCGCATTATTTGACGTCATTAATGGCACCACCGGATAGTGCACCCACTCCTCCCCCGCACCGCGCAACAGCCAGCGGTTAGGCCCCGACGAACCACGGTAGACCAGGCATTTATGATGCGCCAGATCGTCCGGCCCTTGCGGCGCGCCGTGCTGTCGCAGATAGTCCGGCGAGGCGGCCAGATGGTAGCGCTGCTGACCAAAAATGCGTGCGTGAAAGGTGGAGTCCGTCAGCACGCCGATGCGAAAGATCACGTCGGCGGCATTCTTGTGCGGGTCGATAAAATCATCGGTCAGCGTCAGCTCGATATTCAGCCTCGGATAGCGCGCCGTCAGACCAGGCAGCCCTGGCGCAATGTGCCGCTGGCCGAAAAAGACCGGTGCATTAATGCGGATCGTGCCGGAAGGCTCCGTTGAACGTGCATCCAGCTCCCGACGCGCATCCTCAAAACTCGTCATCATCTCCCTGGCATAGCGGATAAACAGATGACCACTTTCTGTGGGGATCACCGCCCGGGTATTGCGGTAAAAAAGCTGCTGGCCGAGTGCGTCCTCAAGCTGGTGGATAATGCGCGAAACCTGCGAGGCGGAAAGGCCCTCGCGGCGCGCGACCACGGAAAAATTTTCGGCTTCAAAAACCGCGATAAAAATCTTCAGCGAACGGAGGTTCATGCTCCCGGCGTCGTACATTCGTGCATATCCTGCAAAGGTGTTTCCTGCATTATGGCATTTTTCTCATGACCAGACCGACGTAATCTTCTCCGCCTGCAAAACGGAGGAATAACAATGCAGCTTGTTTTGATTTTACTGGTGATTGCCGGGGGGATGGGGCTTTCCGTAGAGGCTGGCCTGCTGGGGCCGCTGGGTGGAAAAGTCGGTGATTTATGGGCCACGTTCAGCATTTTTGGCGTCGGCGCCGCGCTGACGTTTCTGCTGATGCTGTTCTTCAGCCCGCGCAACAGCCCGTCGTTTTTTGCCCAGCCTGGCTGGCAGTTGCTCGGCGGGGTTCTTGGCCCGGTTTACGTGGTGATCCTGACCCTCGCCACCCCGGCCATCGGCATCGCCCTGACGATGATTGGCATTCTGGCGGGGCAGGTTTTTAAAAGCCTGCTGATCGACCATTACGGTCTGCTGGGCACACCGCACAGGAAGATCAACGCGAAACGGATCGTCGCACTGGGTTTTATTATTGCGGCACTGATTCTGGTCGCACAGGGGTAACACGATGACACTGATGATGATTATTCTGGCCGTGTGCGGCGGCGCAACGCTGAGCGTTCAGGCTGCGATCAACGGGCAACTCGGCAGCCGCGTGGGCGTATTCAAAAGCGCGTTCCTGACGTTCTCCGTTGGCGCGCTGGTCACCGCCTTGCTGATTTTTTTTTTGAACCAAAACAGACAGTCACCCTGCTGGACGTGCCGAAATGGCAGCTTCTCGGGGCGATGTTTGGCGTGCCGTACATTGTGATCATGGTGTTGGCGGTGCAGCGCATCGGCACCGCCGTCGCCACGGTCGCGGTGATTTTTGGTCAGCTCACCATGAGTATGCTGATTGATAACTTTGGCTGGCTGGGCAATGCGGCCATTCCGTTTTCGATGAGCCGACTGGCCGCCGTCCTCTGCCTGGGTATTGCGCTGTTTTTCATTTACTCAGGCAGTAGAACCGTCCCTACCCGCGAGTAACGTTACGCCTTGCGGGTAAAGAACAGCGTCACCGTGGCGACGGTGACGCCAAATTTCTTCATCTCGGTTTTATTAAACAGGTGTGTGCCATCCTGCAGGTACATCCAGTCGTCAAAGTGCAGCAGCCAGGTGCTGCCGTTGGCCTTCACGTTCATGCTGTACCGCCAGTTGAAGGCATTGCCCGCCGCCTGCCCTGTCGCCACGCCGTCAATATCGCCCGCCGTGCCCTCATAACGATCGGTCGCCACGCGGCGGATATGCCATACCCGCTGCTGTTTTTCGCCATCGTCGTAGACAAAATGTTCATTCAGCGTCAGCGTGTCGCCAATCACGTCCCCGGCAATCTCCACGTGGAAGCGGCGGATCTGCTTCCCGCTGCGATCCTGCACCATCCCCCACGCTTCCGTTTTGCCCTGGAAATAGTGGAAGATATCAAGCCGCGGCTGCTGCTGGCGGTACTCCGTCACGTCCGTACTGCAGCCTGCCAGCAACATCGTCACACCCAGCGCCATGATCAAAAAACGTTTCATTGTTGTCCTCCGATTAACTGCTGACGCAGCTCAGGGTATTGCGTGCGGGGATCCAGCCAGATCCCCAGAAAACGGCTACTGAACGCTTGCGACTGAGGCGGACCCAGGGGTCTGAAAGTTCCCGATGCGGCAGGCGCGCGGTACCAGAACTGTCCCTGCTTGTCGTTGAGCACGAACGCCAGCTGCGCGCCCGGCCGGACATCCGGCCACAGCGAGGCAAGCATCCGCAGCCAGGCTTCGCTCTGCGGCTCCTGCTGCAAAACCCCCTGTGCTCGCCACTGGTCGCGGGTTGCCTCGACCAGATCTTCACTGTCGATGTCACGCGCGTAGGTGATAATGAGCGCCTGATCCTGCATCTTGCCGGTGTAGCGCCCTTCAGGGGTGCGCAACTGGGAGGTATAAACGGTGAAAGGCCCCCAGGTGAGCGTGGCATCCCCCACCTTACGCCAGTTCAGCCAGTCGGCTGCCTGGGCCAAAGGCGTGAGGGTAAGGAGTAAGAGGAACAGTCGCGCGGCTCTCATTGTTCTCTCCCCATCAGCAGGTGATAAAACAGCATGAGCACCAGCCAGCCCGGCGCCATCCAGCTGACGACGATAAAGGTCGGCACCAGAAACGTGATCGCCCCCAGTCGCTCACCTATCAGGTACGCCACCGGACCGCCCACGGAAGCCAGCAGCATCAGCAGCCAGCCGGGTAACGTTGTGGTGCGCGTCAGCTGCGTCCAGACCGTAGCAAACATCAACCACAGCGCCACCATCCACAGGGGCATCAGCGACTCGCCGGTAAAGGCGATCAGCCCCGTCAGCGCCCAGAGCGCATCCAGCAGACTGCCCGCCGCGGCCAGCAGAATGGCATAAACACGGTGTGCAGGCGGCAACATCAGGCAGGCGAAGATCGCCAGCGCGCACCAGATAATCAGGCCACGTTCGCGAAACAGCACCACCAGCGTCCAGTAGAGATCGAACGCGATAGCCATGGCGAAAACCTGCACGTAACGTTTCATACGCGCTCGGCGGTTAGTTGCACCACGCTGATGGTGCGGGCGTTAAACCCGGCTTCGCAGTAGCCAAAGTAATAGAGCCACATCCTGCGAAACCGCTCATCAAATCCCAGTTTTTCAATCTCCTGCCAGGCATGGAGAAAGCGCTGACGCCAGTGTGCCAGCGTGCGCGCGTAGTCCGGCCCCATATCAAACAGGTTGCGCACCACAAAATCGGTGTGGCGCGTCATCAGCGCGTTCATCGCCGTTATGCTCGGCAAAAAGCCGCCGGGGAAGATATACCGCTGAATAAAATCCACGCTTTTGCTGTAATCGCGATACCGCTGATCCTGAATGGTGATGGCCTGAATCGCCATGCGCCCACCCGGACGCAGACGCGCCTGACAGGTGCGGAAGAACGTTGGCAGATAGCGTTGCCCGACGGCTTCAATCATCTCAATCGACACCAGCTTGTCGTACTCGCCGGTTAAATCGCGATAGTCGCAGAGCAACACCTCAACGCGGTCCTGCAGACCGGCCCGGGCAATCCGCTCTGTCGCCCAGCGATACTGCTCCTGCGACAGCGTGGTAGTGGTCACCCGGCAGCCGTAGTGACGGGCCGCGTATTCCGCCATCGCCCCCCAGCCGGTGCCAATCTCCAGCAGATGATCGCTGGGGTTCAGCGCCAGCTGTTCGCACAGACGCGCCATTTTCGCCCGCTGCGCGTCGCCAAGATCCTGCTCCTCCCCGCTAAACAGCGCGCTGGAATAGAGCAACTCCTTGTCCAGAAAATGGGCATAAAACGCGTTACCCAGATCGTAATGCGCCGCAATGTTTTCCCGCGCCTGCACCCGGGAGTTGCGCCGCGTCCAGTGACGAAGCCGCTCCAGCGGTCTGCCGAGCAGGCGGAACCCTTTTTCAATCCGCCCCAGTACCTGGCTGTTTAGCGCAAGCAGTTGCAGAAGGGGCGTGAGCTGCGTGGTTTCCCACTCGCCGTCAATCCAGGCCTCTGCTGCGGCCAGACTGCCCCCGGTCAGGACGCGCCAGTAGACGCCCGGACTGAGGATCTGCACGTCGGCATGCAGCGCGGCAGACAGCTCACCGAAATGAAAGGTCTGCGCCCCTTCACGTAGCGTGAGCGAGCCGCCACGAAGGCCGCTCAGCACGCGAAAGAGCAGCCAGCGCGCGACGCGGACGTTGCGCGGGATATCGGGTTCAAGCGCAAAGACGGGATCGGTCATGAGCGTTCACTCCTGCTGACAGGATGGTTATACAGAGGCACGCGCTTAAGCCACAGCCGCAGCGCCTGCCAGTAAATCGCGAAAACGGTTTTGAGCGTCATCAGCGGAATACGCAGCAGCAGTCCACGCAGCGCCGGACGGGTCAGCGGCGCGCGGCGAAGCGCCAGCGTGGCATCAAATACCTTTGACGCCTGATGATTTTCAATGTGCATATGCAGCGTGTTATCCGGGTTGTTGAAGCGCCAGTGGTAAATCATGTCCATGGGGTTAAACGGAGAAACGTGAAAGGCTTTCTCCGTGGGCTGCGCATCCTGACCATTGACGGCGTAATAATGACGTTCGTTCCAGGGGGTATTGCGCACTTCGGCCAGCACCCAGCGCAGCGTCTCTGCCGGGTCATAGCAGTAATAAAAATTGACGGGATTAAAATGAAAGCCGAAGTAGCGTAGCTGCGTCAGGAGCATCACCCGCCCCTGCGGACGTTCTCCGGTGAGGCTTTCCAGCCGATTCAGCACGTTCTCTTTAAGCGGCGAACCCAGCGGATAATCCGCATCATGGAACGATGCGGCGGCAAACCGGTTGCGCCGCACGCCAACGGTGGGCAACTTCTCCAGCTCGTCGAGATCGAGCCAGGCCATAAAGACGCCGTAGCTGAACTCATGCGTTTTCGGCTGGAGACGGCGGTGGCGTAATACGCCGTGATAGAGGCAACTGTTCATCGGTTTCCCTCCCCGGCGGTTATCGCATTAACGACGTCCAGCGCGCTGCGCACACCATCTTCATGAAAACCGTTGTACCAGTACGCGCCGCAGAACCAGCTCCGCTGGTGACCGTTGATTTCGCTGCGGCGTGCCTGTGCCCGCCAGCTTTGCGGGTTAAACAGTGGATGTTCATACACAAAGCGCCGCAGCACGAAGCGTTCGTCCACCGGCGTCTCCGGGTTTAAGGTGACGCAGAACAGCGGGCTACCGGCGGGCAGCCCCTGCAAGATATTCATGTTGTACGTTACGCAGGCGCTGGCCTGATCCTGGTCGCTCAGGCGGTAGTTCCAGCTGGCCCAGGCGCGCTGACGCACCGGCAGCCAGCGCGGATCGCTGTGCAGTACCACCTCATTACGCTGCCAGCCTATATCGCCCAGCACCTCCTGCTCAGCGGCGGAAGGTGCGTCGAGGATGGCCAGCGCCTGGGCTGAGTGACAGGCAAAAATCACCTGATCAAAACGGTGGCTCGATTCTTCAAGATGGAGGGTGACCCCCTGTGCATCACGGCTTACCCGCTGCACCGGCGCGTTGAGGCGCAGCGTTAACCGGTCGCCAAGCTGGTGCAGAATGGCGCGGATATACTCCCGTGAGCCGCCGGGCACCACGTACCACTGCGGACGCTGAGTGATATCCAGCAGACCATGATTCTCAAAGAAGCGTAAAAAGAGCGGCAGCGGAAAACGTTTCATCTCCTGTAGCGACGACGACCAGATGGCCGCCCCCATCGGGAGAATATAATGACGCGCAAAGAACGGCGTAAAGCGATGCTGTTCCAGGAACGTTTGCAGCGTCGCGCCGGGCTCCAAGACCTCTTTCAGCGCCTGTTTCGCCAGGCGGTTAAAACGGACAATCTCCCCAAGCAGACGCCAGAACGCCGGGTTCACCAGGTTACGATGTTGTGCAAAGAGCGTCGTCAGGGTGTGGCCGTTGTACTCCAGCCCACTTTGCGGATTGTGTACCGAGAAGCTCATCTGCGTTTTTTGCCCGCTGATGCCCAGCTCGCTAAGCAGCCCCATAAAGCGCGGATAGGTGCGGTCGTTGTAGACGATAAAACCGGTGTCGATGGCGTAGGTACCCTGTGGCGTCGGCACGTCAACCGTGGCGGTATGGCCGCCGGGGGTGGCACCGGCTTCAAACAGGGTGACCTCATGATGCCCGGCAAGCCGCCAGGCGCAGGTCAACCCGGCGATGCCGCTGCCGATTATGGCGATCTTCATGAGCGCACCATCCTGCGCAGCAGTGCACGCTGTAAGAACACTGGCAGCCCGGAAAGCAGCCGCAGTGTCAGACCAAATCCCGCTGGAAACGCGATGTGGTTTTTCCCTTTTTCCAGGCCACGGCGAATGGCTTTTACCGCCTCTTCAACGCTCACCCTGCCCGGCATGGCAAAATCATTTTTGCGGGTCAGCGGGGTATCGACAAAACCGGGCGACACCACCGTGACCGCAACCCCTTTCGGCTCCCAGTCGAGACGCAGACTGTCAGCAAACCAGGTGAGTGCGGCTTTCGACGCGCCGTACGCTTCAGCGCGTGGAAACGTCAGCCAGTGCGCCATAGAGCTCACCAGCACCACGCGGTTACCGGCCACAAGCAGCGGTTGCAGCGCGGCGAGGCAATTGACTGGCCCCTGAAAGTTAGTGGTCATCACCCGCTCCACCAGCGCGGCGTCCACCACGCCGTGTTCCAGATATTCGCAGGTTCCGGCGCAGAGGATCGTCAGGTCGGCCGCGCAGCCCGTCAGCGCCTGGCGACAGGCGTCCCTGTCTGTCATATCGAACAGGCGTACCGTAATGTTTGAGCTGTGCTGATGCAGGGCTTCCAGACGCGCCGGATCCCGCCCGCAGGCGATGACATGGTGACCGTCACGGGCAAAAGATTGCGCCAGCCCCGCCCCAATGCCTGAACTGGCGCCGGTGATCAAGACCGTCATCATGATTTCACCCTCCGCTTCACGCCGCGGACCGCCCAGCCGAGCAAGGGAAGATGTTCGTAGATCATCTCTCCGGCATCGTAGTAGTCCCGCTGGCGAATAATCCGAGCCTGTTCCACGTCTACCACGGAGCAGCCAGGCAGTTCGAGGGGCTCGCCACCGGCAATGCGCGGGTGCGACCAGTGCATGGTCCAGGTGACAACAAAGCGTTGTTCGCCGATCAAAGTGGAATCAAGCGTGAAACGGCAGTGTTCGACATTCGCCAGCAGATGGGTGAAATAGCGTTGCAGGGCGAACAGGCCGTTGTGCTCGCCAAACGGATCGATAAGCGTGGCATCGGGATGGTAAAGCCCCGCCAGCGCCGAGGGCGGCTGCGAATCCAGCGCGGTGTAGTAATCAACAAACCGACTGATGACGTCAGGCAAAAGATTCATGGGTCACATCCTGGCGGTAAACAACGTAGCGTAAGCGCATATTTAAAACTTACACAATTCGTGTTATTTGTCCAAGTTTGTCCGGAAATATATTTTTATTTAGTTAATTATCATGTGGTTAGCTAGTCACTTTCTTGCAAGGATCTGAGGCGAAATAAGGTCTGACCGCCATCGGGCTTTTTTTTCAGGTTAACCTTAAGGTAAATTCCCCCGTTCTCTTCCAGGCTTATCCTTTTTATTCATAAGGATGCCATGCGATGAGACGTTTCTTTCTCTCCCTTTTCTCCAGCCCGGAATCGTTACTTCAGGTGATGAGTCAGCAGGAAATTATTGAAGCCGTTGAGGATGGCGACCGGATTATTATCGACCAGGATGGCAACGCCTCGGTGAACTACAAAAGCAACGAGGTACGCCAGGATTTTCTGCGCCACGTCAACGCGTTAAAGAGGGCGTAATATGGGAACGGCGATATTTATGGTGCTGATGGTCTGCGGGTACTGGTACACCAGCCGCGACCTCTCTACCCGCTTCAAAATCAAGCGATCCTTCGGCTGGGATGTCTATTTTCTGGTTGCCCTTTACGGCTCGATCTTCGTTCTGCAAGGTGTGATCGCCACCGGGCTGCTCTGGCTGCTGCTGCTCGCCCTCTCCGCGGCTGACAACACCTTCCACTTTACGTCAGAGCGTTATGCCGACTGGCAGATGGACTTTATGAACTGGAGTTTCCTGGGCATCCAGGCGCCCGTAGTGGTGATGCTGGCCTTCGCCATCCTGTTTTGTCTTTACCGCTCAAACTGGGCGGGCAGCGCCCGACTGGACGGTGAAGGCAGGAAAAAGCTCTATAAGCGCCTGGCACAGGCGAGCGGGATTGAACAACTGCTTTATCAGTGCATGGAGCAAGGCGAGCTGGCGCAGGTGACGCTACGGTCGGGGCGTATCTATGTCGGCATGATCCATACGGCGACGCTGGAATATGAGAAAACGGCCAATATCGTGCTTATTCCCATGCTGAGTGGCTATCGCGATCGCCAGACGATGAATTTTCGCATCGAAAATAACTACAGCAAATGGTATGACGGGCATGACATCACCCTCGACTCTGAGCCCAGAAGTGCGATGGATTTCAGAAAGGTGATTATGCTCAACCAGATTGAGAGCCTTGCGCTGTTCGACCCGGCAAGCGCCAGCGTGCTCGACATGGCTCAGCGGGAAAAAGCCTCGCAATGAGCTTCTCATCCGTTCAGTAAGACGTGTAAACTACCTTTAGTAGTTAACTGATTTGAGGAAAAGATGGTTGTTAAGCGCTTAAGAAAAGAAGAACGCCGCGCACAGCTGCTGGAAGTCGCGCGCGGAATTGTGCGCCAGCAAGGCACTGAGGCCCTTACGCTGGGTTTCCTGGCCGAGCGCGCCAACGTCACCAAACCCATTCCATACGATCATTTTGGCGATCGTGAAGGGCTGCTGATGGCGCTCTATCAGGACTTCAGCGACAGGCAGCTTAAGAAATTCCGCGAGACGTTGAGCAGAGACAATAAAACGCTGGCACAGACGATCCGTTTTTTCAGCGCCGCGTATATCGACTGCGCGATCTCTGCGGGCCCCGAAACGGGCCCCATAGCGGCGGCTCTGTCCGGCTCGCGGGCGCTGCAGATTTTCCGCGAGGCCTGCGTGGCCGACTGCGCAGACTGCCTGCGGATGGCGCTTTCCCCTTTTATTGTGCTGCAAGGAGTAACAGGTGAAGCGGCCCTGACGGCCATTATTGGGGCCGCGGATGCGCTCAGTACGGCTGCCGGAAATGGGATCCTCGCGCGTAACGTTGCCGAAGAGATGCTCAGCGGCGCGATGACTGGCGTCCTCAATACCTACCTGGACAGCACAAAATGAGTGCCCTGCCAGATTGACAGCCAAGTTACCAATAGTAACATATAGACATCTTCACTGACCCTGTTGAGGTCTCTATGTCTGCATCAAACGTCATCAATACTGCCCTGATCGTGACGGCTCACCCGATCGAAAATTCGTTATCCCAATCCCTCGCGCAGCGAATTGCCGGGAAGTTACAGGAACAGGGTACGCAGGTTGAAATAGCCGATCTGCATGCCGAAGGTTTTTCCCCGACCATGATTCGACCCGACCTTGACCTCTACCACGGCGATGTCAGTGCGCTGCCGGACGAGGTGCTGCGCGAGCAGCAGCGTGTCGAGCGCGCGGATATGCTGGTATTTGTCTTCCCGATATACTGGTGGTCCGTTCCCGCCCTTCTGAAAGGCTGGTTTGATCGGGTGCTGACCGTGAACTGGGCCTATAAAGTGGCTGAAGATGGTCGCATCGTGGGTAATTTACGTGATGTGCCCGTGCGCCTGGTCGCAACGGCGGGCAGCGATCTGGCCGGGTTCGATAAGCACGGTTATTCCGGAGCTATTCAGACCCAGATTGTTGAAGGGGTGTTTGGCTTCTGTGGCCTTAAAAACGTGACGCTCGATATCCTCTATCAGGCCGATTCAGCCACTCCTCAGCAGGTGGACGATTTCCTGCAAAGCCTCACTAAGATCTGAATCGTACGGCGCAGCCATTCCCGAGGTTTGGCTGCGCACGCAAAGCCGTAATTAGCGCGGTATCAGCGCTTCAAGTCCCCTTCGCAACTGACTGACCACCTCTTTGGTATCCATGCCCATTTGCGCATGTATGATGGCACCGTCTATCAGCATTAAAATTTGCGTGTTAATAGCCTCATCGGCAATACCGGTGAGGGTGGCAATTTTTTCCCGGGTTTCAGATTTATGGTTGCGGCAAATGGCTTTTATTTCACTTTCATTGTCTTCTGATTTTGCTTCTGCGCTGGCATTAATAAACGCACAGCCATGAAACAACGGGGAAATAAACCACCCGTTAAGCGTTGCAGCTAATGCGTCCGATGCAGCCCGCCCCTCTTCGAGATATTGTCGAAGCGTGGTTTCAAACCAGGTAATCCACAGCTCGTGCCGATAGTGCAGATAGGCAAGAATAAGCAAACTCTTACTCGGGAAATGGCGATAAAACGTCACTTTAGTCACTTTTGCCTGTTTGATAAGCGTATCAACGCCCGTGGCTCTGAACCCGGTGGAATAAAAGAGCTCATGCGCGGTAAGTAATATTTTATCCCTGACGCTGACTTTTTGATCGTTATTCGTGGTGAGCGTATTCACGTTTATCAGGCCTCAAACTGTGTGTTGACAGACGATTTTTACAGGCATAGATTAACGCAAGTAGACAGACCTGTCTACATACTATCAACCGAGGTAGCCGAGATGAATACACGCCCCCCTTTACCGCCATTCACCCGTGAAAGTGCCATTGAAAAAGTCAGGCTGGCAGAAGATGGCTGGAACAGCCGCGACCCGGCAAAAATCGCCCTGGCCTATTCGCTGGACACGCAGTGGCGCAACCGTGCGGAGTTCGCCACGAACCGCGCGGAGGCGCAGGCGTTCCTTGAGCGGAAATGGAAGAAAGAGCTGGATTATCGCCTGATAAAAGAGCTTTGGGCATTTACCGACAACCGCATCGCCGTGCGCTATGCCTATGAATGGCATGATGATTCAGGCACCTGGTTCCGCTCTTACGGCAATGAAAACTGGGAGTTCGAGCCGGACGGCCTCATGAAGCGGCGTTTTGCCTGTATCAACGATATGCCCATCAAGGAATCTGAACGGCTCTTTCACTGGCCGCTGGGCAGACGCCCGGACGATCACCCGTCCCTGAGCGATCTGGGGTTATAGGATTTTTCATCTCTCCGGGCTTGTGCAATAACTCCGGGTAAAGAGTGATACACTCAGGCTCACAGCACTGAAAGATGCATGATTAAAAAGAGTGACCAAATAATATAATGGTCACTCGTTGTCAACTGATGCCCGTCGCGCTAAGCTGAAATAATGACGAAAAATATGAACACCCCATCAACGCGTGGTCCCCTTGACCACTCTGTCCGCGAGCAAATCGTAGAAGCGGCTTTTGAGCACTTCGGCCATTACGGCTATGAAAAAACCACCGTGGCAGAACTGGCTAAATCCATCGGTTTTTCAAAAGCCTATATCTATAAATTTTTCGATTCCAAACAGGCAATTGGCGAGGTTATCTGCGCTAACCGCCTGGCACTGATCATGACGGCGGTGGAAACAGCCATCGCCGACGCGCCGTCGGCCAGTGAAAAAATGCGCCGTCTTTTCCGGGCGTTAACCGAGGCTGGCAGCGAACTCTTTTTCCACGATCGTAAACTTTATGATATCGCCGCCGTTGCCGCGCGGGATAAGTGGCCGTCTACCGAGCGGTATACCGAGAGCCTGATGAAACTGATTGAGAGCATCATTGTTGAAGGGCGCCAAAGCGGGGAGTTCGAAAGAAAAACGCCCCTGGATGAAGTGACCTACGCCATATACATGGTGATGTGCCCTTTCATCAACCCCGTGCAGTTGCAATATAACCTCGAAACCGCCCCGACCGCAGCACTCCTCCTCCCTTCCCTGATTTTACGAAGCCTGGCTCCCTGATCAGTGACCATTGACTTTATTGGTCACTGGTCTGAGAATGCGGAAACCGTCCTTTGATACGATAAGGTTTCCCCATGCTCAGGCTTCATTCCGCCCGTTTTGCCGTTTGTCTCCTCCCTTTCGCCCTGGTGGCGTGCGGTGATAACCCCGCCACCGACGATCCGCGCACCCAGCCACCGCTTGTCAGATCCGCCTCCGTTGAACCGGCGAACGATGCATCCCGTGCGTTTACGGGTGTGGTCGTTGCCAGAACGCAAAGCGATCTCGGTTTCCGTGTTCAGGGCAAAATCCTTGAACGCCTTGTTGATACGGGGCAGACCGTTAAGCAGGGCCAGCCGTTAATGCGTCTGGATCCGGTTGACCTGAAGTTACAGGCACAAGCACAGCAGCAGGCGGTGGATGCCGCCCAGGCCAGGACGAAAAAAGCCACCAGCGATGAGGCGCGCTATCGCGGCCTGGTGGCAACAGGTGCTGTCTCTGCCTCGGAGTATGACCAGATAAAAGCCGCGGCGGATGCCGCCAGAGCTGAACTCAGTGCCGCACGCGCTCAGGCCACCGTCGCGCAAAATGCGACCGGCTATGCCGTGCTGCTGGCCGATTCCGACGGCGTGGTCATGGAGACGCTTGCAGAACCCGGCCAGGTGGTCAGTGCAGGTCAGGCGGTGATCAGACTGGCCCGCTCAGGACAACGCGAGGCGCTCGTCCAGTTGCCAGAGACATTGCGCCCTGCCGTCGGTAGTGAAGCGCTGGCAACGCGCTATGGCAGCGAGGCACAGCCTGTTACCGCGACACTGCGCCTGCTCTCTGATGCAGCCGATACCACCACCCGCACTTATGAAGCACGCTATGTGCTGGAAGGCTCGCTGGCTAACGCGCCGCTGGGTGCGACCGTCACCCTGCATATCGAACAAAATGCTGAACGTCAGGTAATGCAGGTTCCGCTGGCATCTCTGTACGATGCAGGCAAAGGGCCCGGCGTGTGGCGGATCTCCGCGCAGCCCGCAAAAGTAATGTGGCAGCCCGTCAACGTGCTGAGCGTGAGCGACGATGCCGCGCAGGTGACGGGCGGCGTCAAGCCGGGCGAGAAAATTGTGGCGTTGGGTGCCCATCTTCTGCATGACGGTGAAGCTGTCCGTCTGGCTGAACAACGCGGTACGGCTCTGGTGGGGAGTCAGCCATGAGCGACGGACGCTTCAACCTGTCAGCGCTTGCCGTGCGCGAGCGTGCCATCACGCTGTTTCTGATTATTCTGGTGACGCTTGCCGGTATTTACGCCTTCTTTGGACTGGGACGGGCTGAAGATCCGCCCTTCACGGTAAAGCAAATGACGGTGATTACCGTCTGGCCCGGCGCAACCGCACAGGAAATGCAGGATCAGGTTGCTGAACCGCTGGAAAAACGGCTGCAGGAACTCAGGTGGTATGACCGTACCGAAACCTATACCCGCCCGGGCATGGCGTTTATCACCCTCTCCTTACAGGACATGACGCCCCCCTCCGAGGTGCAGGAAGAGTTCTATCAGGCGCGCAAAAAGCTTGGCGATGAGAGCAAAAATCTCCCGGCAGGTGTGATGGGCCCGATGATCAATGACGAGTTTGCGGATGTCACCTTTGCCCTCTTTGCGCTAAAGGCAAAGGGTGAACCGCAGCGTCTGCTGGTGCGTGATGCTGAAAGCCTGCGCCAGCAACTCCTGCATGTGCCTGGCGTCAAAAAAGTGAACATCATCGGCGAACAGGCCGAGCGGATTTATATCGCCCTCTCTCATGACCGTCTGGCAACGATGGGGCTGGCACCGCAGGATATTTTCAACGCGCTGAACAGTCAGAACGTTCTCACGCCAGCAGGCTCCATAGAAACACAGGGTGCACAGATCTTTATTCGCCTTGATGGTGCTTTTGATACGTTGCAGAAGATCCGCGATACGCCGCTGGTCGCTCAGGGTAAAACGCTCAGGCTGTCTGATGTGGCAACGGTTGAACGCGGTTATGAAGATCCTCCCACGCTGCAGATCCGTAACCAGCGTGAACCGGCGCTGCTGTTAGGTATTGTGATGCGGGAGGGCTGGAACGGTCTGGCGCTGGGGAAAGCGCTGGATGCCGAAACGGCTAAGATCAACGAGAACCTGCCGCTGGGAATGACCCTGACCAAAGTCACCGATCAGTCCGTGAATATCCGCTCGTCGGTGGATGAATTTATGATCAAATTCTTCGTCGCCCTGCTTGTGGTGATGGTGGTGTGCTTTGTCAGCATGGGCTGGCGCGTGGGTGTGGTCGTCGCGGCGGCGGTTCCCCTGACGCTGGCGGTCGTCTTCGTGGTGATGGAGGCGGCGGGGATAAACTTTGACCGCGTAACGCTAGGCTCGCTGATCCTTGCTCTGGGTTTACTGGTTGATGATGCCATTATCGCCATTGAGATGATGGTGGTGAAAATGGAGGAAGGCTACGACCGAATCAAAGCCTCCGCTTACGCCTGGAGCCATACCGCCGCCCCCATGCTGGCCGGTACCCTCGTGACGGCGATTGGCTTTATGCCAAACGGGTTCGCCCAGTCGACCGCCGGGGAATACACCAGCAATATGTTCTGGATTGTCGGCATCGCCCTTATTGCCTCCTGGCTGGTTGCGGTGGTGTTCACGCCCTATCTTGGCGTTAAGATCCTGCCAGATATCGCCAAAGTCGAAGGGGGCCATGCCGCCATCTATAACACCCCGCGCTATAACCGCTTTCGCCAACTGCTGACCCGGGTGATTGCCAGAAAGTGGATCGTGGCCGGTTCCGTGGTCTTCATTTTTACCCTGGCCGTAGTGGGTATGGGACTGGTAAAAAAACAGTTTTTCCCTACGTCCGACCGTCCGGAAGTGCTGGTGGAAGTGCAGATGCCTTATGGCACCTCAATTGAGCAGACCAGCGCCGCAACGGCGAAAATCGAAGCGTGGTTAAAACAGCAGCCGGAAGCCAGCATCGTGACCGCCTACGTCGGGCAGGGTTCACCACGTTTTTACCTGGCCATGGCACCTGAATTACCCGATCCCTCTTTTGCGAAAATCGTGGTGATGACGGACAGCCAGACGTCACGCGAGGCGCTCAAGTTCCGGCTCCGGGAAGCGGTCGCCGGTGGACTTGCGCCGGAAGCGCGCGTGCGTGTCACACAACTGGTGTTTGGCCCCTACTCCCCCTTCCCGGTTGCCTGGCGTGTGATGGGGCCCGATGTCGATACGCTTCGCGACATCGCCGACAAGGTTAAAGGCGTTCTGCAGGCCAGCCCGATGATGAGAACCGTCAACACCGACTGGGGTTCACGGGTGCCCACACTCCATTTCACCCTCGATCAGAACCGTCTGCAGGCTACCGGCTTGACCTCAAATAGCGTGGCCCAGCAGCTCCAGTTCCTGTTATCGGGTGTACCAATTACTGCCGTGCGTGAAGATATTCGCGCTGTACAAGTTACAGGACGCGCTGCGGGCGATATTCGTCTTGATCCGGCGAAGATCGACGGGTTTACCCTGGTTGGCAGTGCGGGACAGCGGGTGCCGCTGTCGCAAATCGGTCAGATTGAGGTCAAAATGGAAGACCCGCTCCTGCGTCGTCGCGACCGCACGCCCACCATTACCGTGCGCGGAGATATCGCCGACAATCTTCAGCCACCGGATATGTCGGTGGCGATCATGAAACAGCTAAAACCGATCATTGATACGCTCCCGCCCGGATACCGCATTGAGATGGCAGGCTCAATTGAGGAATCAGGTAAAGCCACACAGGCCATGGTGCCGTTGTTCCCGATAATGATTGCCCTGACGTTACTGATCATCATTGTGCAGGTGCGATCTCTCTCCGCGATGGTGATGGTCTT
Organism: Enterobacter cloacae complex sp. 2022EL-00981; assembly: GCF_028737495.1. Lineage (NCBI taxonomy): Bacteria > Pseudomonadati > Pseudomonadota > Gammaproteobacteria > Enterobacterales > Enterobacteriaceae > Enterobacter > Enterobacter cloacae complex sp. 2022EL-00981. The sequence goes on along the minus strand of NZ_JAQZRK010000002.1, from coordinate 49,671 downwards.
TCTGACTGCCCCGCTGGGTCTGGTCGGCGTGGTTCCCACGCTGCTGCTGTTCAATCAACCTTTTGGGATCAATGCGCTCGTCGGGTTGATTGCGCTTTCGGGCATTCTTATGCGAAATACATTGATCCTTATCGGGCAGATTACGCATAACCAGAAGGAAGGTCTCGCCCCGTTCGATGCGGTGGTCGAAGCGACCGTCCAGCGGGCACGGCCGGTGTTACTGACAGCCCTGGCCGCCGTGCTGGCATTCATACCGCTGACCCATTCCGTATTCTGGGGGACGCTGGCTTATACGCTGATTGGCGGGACGCTCGGGGGAACGATTATCACCCTTGTCTTCCTGCCGGCGATGTATGCGATCTGGTTCAGGATCCGTCCTGCGAGTAGCGTTTCAAATTAACGGGGAGAATGCGTTAAGTTTATTACATCCGGGAGTGCATTTTTAATTACCGACAGCTATTTTGCACCAACTGAATGTTTATTCATCCCACCTTTCGCCGCCTCACTGAGGCGGCCCAAAGTTAAATATCGCTCCCTGGGTCAAATAATAAAAAAATACCAAAACTGGCAGTTGATTCTTATTTGTATGACTTTTAAGATTTGTCTGCAAGGCATTGATTAAATTTGATTTAGGGAAATTAAAATGACAAAAAATATTGTTGCCGGAATGATGATGGCCGCGTTTTCAGGGGCAGTATATGCAGGATCCGCACAAGCCATACCGGATTTTTCACCGGAAAGTTTATCGGTTTCAGCCTCTGCCGGGATGCTGAGCGGAAAATCCCATGAAATGGTGTACGACGAAGTCACAGGAAGAAAAATCAGCCAGCTCGACTGGAAAATCAAAAATGTCGCCATTCTGAAAGGCGATATTTCCTGGGATGCTTATTCATTTTTGACACTGAACGCCCGCGGCTGGACGTCTCTGGCATCAGGCTCGGGTCATATGGATGACTACGACTGGATGAATGCAAAACAATCCTCCTGGACAGACCATTCATCCCATCCTGCGACCAACGTCAATTACGCCAATGAATACGATCTCAACGTTAAAGGCTGGATCTTCCAGGGCGATAACTATAAAGCTGGCGTAACCGCAGGTTATCAGGAAACGCGCTTCAGCTGGACGGCGACCGGTGGCTCTTATAATTATGATAACGGCACCAATACGGGCAACTTCCCGGCAGGTGAACGCGGTATTGGTTATAGCCAGCGCTTCTCCATGCCGTACATTGGTCTGGCGGGTCAGTACCGTTTCAATGATTTTGAATTCAATGCCCTGTTTAAATTCAGTGACTGGGTGCGCGCGCACGACAACGACGAGCACTATATGCGCGATCTGACCTTCCGTGAGAAGACCTCGGATTCCCGCTATTACGGTGCGTCGGTTGACGCAGGTTATTACGTCACGCCGAACGCCAAAGTGTTCGCAGAATTTACCTATAGCAGTTACGAAGAAGGTAAAGGCGGTACTCAGATTATTGATACCAATACTGGCGAATCGGGCTCTATTGGCGGAGACGCTGCCGGTATTTCAAACCGCAACTATACCATTACTGCGGGTCTGCAATACCGCTTCTGATCCCGTTGTGGTTAATCAAGATCGGGCCCCTGACGGGGCCTTTTTGTGATGTTGAGTTAAACTCACATTGATTCTCACTATTTGTCGTTTTTCAAACGCGACGTCCCTGAAATATCATCCTTCAAAATTGATAAATGTTCAGGGAGCAAACATGACGCTTGACGTTATATTTCATTTAATGAAGCTGGTCTCACTAGATGAATATTCATCCGGCGCCAATTTATCGGCACTGCTGGAATCGCTGTCAGCAGAAAAAGAGAACGATGTTACCCTTGCGGCCTTTGTGCATCGCCTTCACATTCTGTGTGCCGCTCACAGCGACCCCATGCAAGCTGAGGCGCTGCTCGCCGCTAATCTGCCAAAAGAAGGGGAACCCCTTCCCGTGCTGGATTTTTCAGGATGGCCGCTGGTGCGTTACGCCCTTTCAGGTGAATTACAAACACCCGAGTCCGAGGCGTACTTTCAGAACGTCACGTCGGCTGCCACGATATTGCGTGCAGCGATAGTAGATTCAGAGCGCGCAAACAATACGCCTGCGATCGCTATTCTCGATAAACTTCTCAACCTGAACGGTGCATTGCCGGAAAGGTATAAAAAAATGGCAAATATTCCATACGCCTGAAGTCTATAGAGCAGGATACGCCCGCGGCATATCCTGCTTTTGATAACTACAGCCGATGCTCGTCGTATTCCAGACAGATGATATCAAGAGAAGGAATGACCGGGGCATGCAGGTCAAGCCAGTCCAGCAGACATTCAATACTCTTTTTCCTGAGTGAATTTTTCGGCCAGACAATGTAATAACCGTCTCCGGTGGCGATGGCTTCTTTGAAAGGCAGCGCAAGCAGGCCGCTATTCAGCGCGTCAAGCGAAAGCAGCAGGTCGGCAATCGCGACGCCATGGCCGTTCATGGCGGCACTACTCCCCTGTTCAAGGGTGTCGAAAACCGCTCCGCGACTCATATCAAGCCCGGGGAATAACCCCGTCCTTCTCAGCCACCGCCGCCAGTCGCGTCTGTCCGGGGAAGGATGGATCAGATCGCACTGCGAAAGTTGCTCTCGGGCAGATTCCAGTAAAGCGGGGTTACAGACCGGAATAAACCATTCACTGAAAAGCAATCGGCTCTCCGTTGACTCGCCAAAATGCCCGTTGCCCAGCAGGATCGCGCAATCATAGGGCTCTCGCGTGAAATCAACGGTATCGATGTCCATCCAGACGCTGGCGATTTCAACGTCGGGTTTTTCATGATGTTCACGAAACGATCGCAGGACGTTAAGCAACCATCTCATGGTGAGCGTACTCGGTGCCTTCAGCCGCAACAGGTGGTTTTCACTCCTGAAAGCCCGACAGGCCCACTCGATGCTCCTGAACCCTTCGTGAAGCTGCCCGGCCAGAACACGCCCCGCCTCACTGATCTCCACTCTCGGCCCCTGCCGTTTGAACAGCTCACAGTCGAACCACATTTCCAGGGTGCGGACATGTCTGCTGACCGCGCCCGGCGTAATATTGAGCACTTCAGCGGCTTTACTGAAGGAGTTTACTCGCGCAGCGACTTCAAAGGCGCGCAGGGCATAGAGTGGTGGTAACGACATCGTTTCCCTTAACAAGGCGGCGGTTAAACCCGTAATACACCGGGCTTACGTTAAATGACGATCGGGTCGGTTAATTGACCCTTTCACTTTCTTCTATCCAGCGTATCAGCGCCGGAAGCTGCGTTTCTGAGAATACCGCGATCCCATGTTCAGCGAGTAATGCTGCCGCGACACCCATCCCCGTGTTGCGCACGCCGGTAAAAGAACCATCATAGATATGCTGGCTCCCGCAGGTTGGGCTGCCATCCGTGAGCAGCGCCGCGCGGCAACCATGCTCCTGTGCGGTACGTAGCGCCAGCCAGGCGGCAAGCTGATAGTGCTCTGTGACATCCTGGCCCGTATTCTCAATGATTCTGGCCTGCCCGCGCATGACATCCCGACCGTCGGCCGACAAAATCTCTGCTGGTGGTCGGGGCACCGGCAACCCGGCAGCCAGTTCAGGGCAGTGGATCACTAACCGCTGCTCCGCTTGCCAGCGGCAGAGTTGCGCCATCGCCTTCGCTTTTTCGCTGCCGTTGTAACGCACCCTGAACCCCATCAGGCACGCACTGACCAGAATTTTATTTATCATCGCTTCCCTGTCGTGTAGATGATGAAAGTGAGGAAGTGTAACACGCTGCGGGTACTGGCGTGGATGGTGAGGGTTGGCTGTGTGTGAGAAATATAGTTGAGGAAAATAAGCACCTGTTTAATCGTCTGGCTGTTCAGTATTATTATTCAGCATCGTAAATTGTCTGAATTCGATACGTTGATGAGGGATTAGGATGGAAAAGAATTTCACACCTGAACAAATTGAAATGATAAACCGTGTTGTTTTTGCGCAAATCAACGTAATGAATGAGAAAATTGCTCAAATCATTGAAGATACAGAATCTACGGCACACCATCAGTTGAAGGATAACGGCATCGACATGACAGATTTTTATCCCGCTAATAAGCATTTCCTTATGATGTCGCTTATACAACATCTGATAGATAAAGTGCACGGTGGCGATATGGCGCTAGCCCAAAAGATGCTGATTATGGAAGCTAAGAGGCTGAACATCAGCGTAAATGTTGAGGCGGATAAGTCGAGAGATTGAGTCGCAGAAATGGCCGGGCATGGGTCATTCATAGCATTGTAATGACGTATGCTCAGTAAAACTGACACGAAAACGTCCAAAGTCCCTCCGGTGATTTATGAAAATAGCCGATACCATTATCCGCCCACATCCAGTTGACCTTTTCCTCTGATCCCACCTGAAAGACAAAGTCTTCTATCCCCACGCCATGTTGTATCTCCATCGGATATCCTCCGACCTTGGTTCCCCTGTAGCGTTTGAAATCATCATGGAAGCGGTCACTTGCCTCCTGATCATCGTTTACGTCAGAAAGGTCAATAATATCCCAGGCATCCTCCCATCCCGGCGCATCATCATTGACGCCCAACCATCGAACCGGAAATGCGCGATAAGGCGTGTCTGTTGCAGGCAATAACTCAAGCCCTTCAAGGGTGGCATATTCGCGTATGAGCCAACCTTCACCATGAGGTTTATCAAATGGATGGCTTTCAATATTGTGAAAGAGCACCAGGAGTGCGACGTCCTTCAGTTGCTCAGGGATAACGGGAAGTTCATCTATACGAATCTGAAGAAGCGGAAACATCGGCTGCTCCTTCCAGAGTGGTAATCCTTCACCGGGAAGAGCGACACCGTTTAAAAACCAGGATGTAAGGGGGTCTGCCGGGGGACGAAAACCGCCCACTTGTGCCACCGATGCAGGACGTAATTTGGATCTGAGCTCGTCTAAAACTAACGCACTCCTGGATTTCATATTTGCCGCCTTACGTATGGAGAGACTCTGTACAGTCTGAAATAAAGACGTTTTTATTATATCGTAATCATTATTCATCAGACCTGCATATAAAAAGGGCTTGTCATGTTTGTGGTTGAGAAATTAAAAGTGAAGTACCCAGGCGCTGGTGCCTGGCAAATGGGCGACAGCCCGGAACTGGCCAGCGAGCTTGCAGACCTGATTAAAAAAGGGATCAAAACCGCTTCCTGCGGATCTTTTGCCTCTTATCAGCAGGAAGACCCGGCCCCGAAGATTGGGAGCTATAACATTATTCTTGATGGTCAGAATGTTCCGGTCTGTGTGACCCGGCTGGTTTCAATGCGACTGGTGCGTTTTTGTGATGTGACTGAGGCGTTTGCCCGCAAAGAGGGTGAAGGCGATTTAAGCCTTGAATACTGGCAGAAAGAGCATCAGCGATTTTTCACCCGAGAAGGTTATTTTTCTGAAGATATGGAGTTGATTGCAGAAGAATTTGAAGTGGTTGAGGTGCTGTGAAAGGAGAGAAAATTAATCGCCCGAGCCAGGACGTAGCAGTGAGGGTGTGAAAGGCGCCACCGGCGCCCTGGTGTAAGACGTATTGCAGTACCTCGACTGTTTTTCCACCGTAAATGTCCCTGTCAGGCAGCTTTCACGGCTCGGATTTTTTTACTGCCAGCCTCATCAGATTCTGTTTTGTCGGTTACAGCGTTGAGATCGGGCAGTTTGCTGGTACGCAGAATATGCTGCACGGCCTCTTTCTGCTCGGCGAGATACAGCCCCAGATCTTCAGCCTGCGTTTCGTCCATCTGCAGTCCGCTTTGCAGCAGCCAGTCGGTGAACGCGTCTGCCATGTCGAGCAGTTTGTCGTGCGCGTCAGCCTCTTTCTTACTGGCAAATGTCATTTTCTCTTCACCTTTTCTTACAACAACATATTTTGTTTCAACCGCCATGATGCGCCCCTTTAACTGTATTTATATACAGTATAACCCTTCACGGTGTAGGTTGCAGCTAAAATTTATTTTCTGTCCGTCCCCCTTACCGCTGCCCCACTCTGCCCGCCTGTGGGTGAGCCTTAACCCAGACGGCCAGCGTATGAACTACACTTCTTAATTCGCGGCGGAGTCGGGCCGTATACCGCATTTCATTTCTGCCTTTCATGCAATCTGTCTATCTGAGTGGAGAATAATCATGGGTTATGTAACAACTCGCGATGGCGTCAATATCTACTACAAGGACTGGGGTCCAAAAGACGGGAAAGTGATCTTTTTCCATCACGGCTGGCCGCTAAGCAGTGATGACTGGGACGCCCAGATGCTGTTCTTCGTCAATAAAGGATTTCGCGTTGTGGCCCATGACCGTCGCGGTCATGGTCGTTCAGATCAGGTGTGGGACGGCCATGATATGGATCACTACGCTGACGATGTGGCCGCCGTTGTAGAACATCTTGGCGTACAGGGTGCGATGCATGTCGGGCATTCAACCGGCGGCGGTGAGGTGGTGCGTTATATCGCCCGGCACGGTGAAGACAAAGTTTCCAAAGCCGTACTGATCAGTGCTGTACCGCCCCTGATGGTTAAGACGGAGAGTAATCCTCAGGGTACGCCAAAGTCAGTGTTTGATGATTTTCAGGCCCAGCTGGCGGCGAATCGTCCTCAGTTTTATTATGACGTGCCCGCGGGACCGTTCTATGGATTTAATCGCCCGGGGGCGAAGCCTTCCGAAGCGGTCATCTATAACTGGTACCGTCAGGGGATGATGGGAAGCGCCAAGGCGCATTACGATGGGATTGTGGCCTTCTCGCAGACTGACTTCACGGAAGACCTCAAAGGGATATCCATCCCTGTTCTGGTCATCCATGGGGATGACGATCAGGTGGTGCCGTATGCAGATTCCGGCGCGATGTCAGTCAAGCTGGTCCAGAACGGAACCCTGCATACCTATAAAGGCGCGCCTCACGGTATCCCAACGACACATGCCGATCAGGTCAATGCCGATCTTCTCGCCTTTATAAACAGTTAACCCCGCACATTACCCCCTCAGGCGGGAGCAAAACGGTTCCCGCCCAGGCTAGGGGGATGTTCGGCATAGATGCTGCGTTTTCGGGCTGACAATGCTGCGACGCCATGCCCCCGGCGCCTGACCATACTGACGCTTAAAGCTGCGATTGAAAGACTGCTGGGAGTCAAAGCCCAACGCAATCGCCACGTTCAGGATCGGCTCATCGCTATGGGTTAACCGCTCCATCGATTTTTGAAGTTTCTGTGCACGGATATACTCGGCAATAGGATAACCCGTGTGTTCTTTGAAGATCCGCTGAAGATGCCATTTTGAATAGCCTGCACGCTTTGATACGGTCTCAATGTCCAGACGACTATCCAGGTTGTTATCGATCCAGTCGAGCAGATCATGAATAAATGCGCCAGTGTCCATCTTCTCCCCCACACGCCACGTAGTAAAAAGCACCTTTGTTTGTTGCATTTAAAGATGGCCCGTTTTGATGTTAAATGCAAGTTTTATTGTTGCATTTAAATCCCTGCCGAAAACGCGCCTTTTTCCCCGGCCACAAATAGCACATAAAGTGCAACAATTATTCTTGCACTAAATTTAGCGCCTACCTACAATCGCCGCGATAGTGTATTCACAATTGTTACAGTTTTGTGGCGATGAACGGCACAAATGGCCTTAAGCCAGCCCGGACAAAGGAAGTGGCGCGGCGTCCCCCGTTGCGTCTTGCCCGGCGGCTACAACTACCGGAATAAAAATAATGAGCCTGCAAAAAACCTGGGGTAATTTTCATCTGAACGCGTTGGGCGCGGTGTTACTCTCCGCCCTGCTCGTCGGGTGCGACGAGGGTGTCGCGCAAAATGCCGCGCCACAAGCGCCCACCGTCAGCGCCGCTGATGTGGTCGTCAAATCCATTAGCCAGTGGGATAGCTTTAATGGCCGGATCGAAGCGGTGGAAAGCGTACAGCTCCGCCCTCGCGTCTCCGGCTACATTGATAAAGTGAATTACACCGACGGTCAGGAGGTCAAAAAAGGCCAGGTATTGTTCACGATCGATGACAGAACCTATCGCGCCACGCTGGAACAGGCGCAGGCAGCGCTGGCAAGAGCCAAAACGCAGGCCAGTCTGGCGCAAAGCGAGGCAAACCGTACCGATAAACTGGTCAATACCCATCTGGTCTCACGTGAAGAGTGGGAGCAGCGCCGCGCTGCTGCCGTCCAGGCCCAGGCCGACATTCGCGCCGCACAGGCGGCGGTGGATGCCGCGCAGCTGAACCTGGATTTCACTAAAGTGACCGCCCCTATCGACGGGCGCGCCAGCCGCGCGTTGATCACCAGCGGGAACCTCGTTACCGCCGGTGACAGCGCCAGCGTGCTCACCACGCTGGTCTCGCAGAAGACGGTTTACGTCTACTTTGACGTGGATGAGTCAACCTACCTTCACTATCAAAAACTCGCCCTCAGCGGGCAAGGTGCCGCCAGCACTCACCAGGCGCTACCGGTTGAGATTGGGCTGGTGGGCGAGGATGGCTATCCCCATCAGGGCAAAGTCGATTTTCTTGATAATCAGTTAACGCCAAGTACCGGCACCATTCGCATGCGCGCGCTGCTGGATAACACACAGCGTCAGTTCACGCCGGGACTGTTTGCCCGCGTCCGCCTGCCGGGCAGCGCGGAGTTCCAGGCCACGCTTATCGACGACAAAGCGGTGCTGACCGATCAGGATCGTAAGTATGTCTATGTCGTTGATAAAGAGAGTAAAGCGCAGCGTCGTGATATTACGCCAGGGCGTCTGGCCGACGGTTTACGTATCGTCCAGCAGGGGCTGAAGCCAGGCGATAAAGTCATCGTCGACGGTTTACAAAAAGTGTTTATGCCGGGCATGCCGGTTAACGCGAAAACCGTTGCCATGACCACCCGCGCCGCCCTTAACTGATCCCTTATCTGAGAATCCGACCCATGGACTTTTCCCGCTTTTTTATCGACAGGCCAATCTTTGCCGCGGTGCTGTCGATACTGATTTTTATCACAGGCTTAATCGCCATCCCGCTGTTGCCGGTGAGCGAATACCCTGACGTTGTGCCGCCAAGCGTGCAGGTGCGTGCGGAGTATCCCGGCGCCAACCCGAAGGTGATTGCAGAGACCGTGGCGACGCCGCTGGAAGAAGCAATCAACGGCGTTGAAAACATGATGTACATGAAGTCCGTCGCGGGCTCCGACGGCGTTCTGGTGACCACCGTCACGTTCCGCCCAGGAACCGACCCGGATCAGGCCCAGGTTCAGGTACAAAACCGCGTGTCACAGGCCGAAGCGCGCCTGCCGGAAGACGTGCGCCGTCTGGGTATCACCACCCAGAAACAGTCCCCGACGCTGACGCTGGTGGTGCATCTGTTTTCGCCCGGCGGTAAGTACGATTCACTCTATATGCGTAACTACGCCACGCTGAAAGTGAAGGATGAACTGGCGCGTCTGCCCGGCGTCGGCCAAATCCAGATTTTTGGCTCGGGCGAATACGCGATGCGCGTCTGGCTGGATCCAAATAAGGTGGCGGCACGCGGCCTGACCGCCTCGGACGTGGTAACGGCAATGCAGGAGCAAAACGTGCAGGTGTCCGCCGGACAGTTGGGCGCCGAGCCGCTGCCGAAAGAGAGCGATTTCCTGATCTCCATTAACGCGCAGGGTCGTCTGCATACCGAAGAAGAGTTTGGCAATATTATCCTGAAAACGGCGCAGGACGGCTCGCTGGTGCGCCTGCGCGATGTGGCGCGTATTGAAATGGGCTCCGGCAGCTATGCGCTGCGTTCCCAGCTCAACAATAAAGACGCGGTCGGGATTGGTATCTTCCAGTCGCCGGGGGCCAACGCCATCGATCTGTCGAACGCGGTGCGCGCTAAAATGGCAGAACTGTCTACCCGTTTCCCGGAAGACATGAAATGGGCGGCGCCTTACGATCCGACGGTGTTCGTGCGTGACTCCATTCGCGCGGTCGTGCAGACACTGCTGGAAGCGGTGGTGCTGGTTGTACTGGTGGTCATTCTGTTCCTGCAAACCTGGCGTGCGTCGATCATTCCGCTGATCGCGGTGCCGGTCTCGGTGGTGGGCACGTTCAGCATTCTTTACCTGCTGGGCTTTTCGCTTAACACCCTGAGTTTGTTCGGGCTGGTGCTGGCGATCGGTATCGTCGTGGACGATGCCATTGTGGTGGTGGAAAACGTCGAGCGAAACATCGAAGAGGGGCTTGCGCCGCTGGCGGCAGCGCATCAGGCGATGCGTGAAGTCTCCGGGCCGATTATCGCGATTGCGCTGGTGCTGTGCGCGGTGTTCGTGCCGATGGCGTTTCTTTCTGGGGTTACGGGTCAGTTCTACAAGCAGTTTGCGGTGACGATTGCGATATCAACGGTGATCTCCGCCATTAACTCGCTGACGCTTTCGCCCGCGCTGGCCGCCCTGCTCCTGAAGCCGCACGGCGCGCCGAAGGACCTCCCTACCCGGCTTATCGATCGCCTGTTCGGCTGGATTTTCCGTCCGTTTAACCGCTTCTTCCACCGTAGCTCGAACGGTTATCAGGGGCTGGTGGGCAAAACGCTCGGACGACGCGGTGCGGTGTTTGTGGTCTATGTGCTGCTGCTCTGTGCTGCAGGCGTAATGTTTAAAGCCGTACCCGGCGGGTTTATTCCCACTCAGGATAAGCTGTACCTGATTGGCGGCGTGAAAATGCCGGAAGGCTCATCGCTGGCACGTACCGATGCAGTGATCCGCAAAATGAGCGAAATCGGTATGAACACCGAGGGCGTGGATTATGCGGTCGCCTTCCCGGGGCTGAATGCGCTGCAGTTCACCAATACGCCGAATACCGGGACGGTCTTCTTTGGCCTGAAACCGTTTGACCAGCGTAAACACACGGCGGCGGAAATTAACGCCGAGATCAACGCCAAAATCGCGCAAATCCAGCAGGGCTTTGGCTTCTCCATTCTGCCGCCGCCTATTCTGGGGCTGGGTCAGGGGTCGGGTTACTCGCTGTACATCCAGGATCGGGCCGGTCTGGGCTACGGTGCGTTGCAAAACGCGGTGAACACCATGTCGGGTGCAATTATGCAGACGCCGGGAATGCACTTCCCTATCTCCACCTACCAGGCGAACGTTCCGCAGCTGGATGTGCAGGTCGACAGGGATAAGGCCAAAGCCCAGGGCGTGTCGCTGACCGATCTGTTCGGGACGCTGCAAACCTATCTGGGATCGTCCTATGTGAATGACTTTAACCAGTTCGGCCGCACCTGGCGCGTCATGGCGCAGGCCGACGGGCCGTACCGCGACAGCGTGGAAGATATTGCGAATCTGCGCACCCGTAATAACCAGGGTGAGATGGTGCCGATTGGCAGTATGGTCAATATCAGTACCACTTACGGGCCCGATCCGGTGATTCGCTACAACGGCTATCCGGCGGCGGACCTGATTGGCGATGCCGATCCGCGCGTCCTCTCCTCTACCGAGGCGATGACGCAACTGGAGGGGATGTCTAAGCAGATCCTGCCGAACGGGATGAATATCGAGTGGACGGATCTGAGCTTCCAGCAGGCCACTCAGGGGAACACGGCGTTAATCGTCTTCCCGGTCGCGGTTCTGCTGGCGTTCCTGGTCCTGGCGGCACTGTACGAAAGCTGGACGCTGCCGCTGGCGGTGATCCTTATCGTGCCGATGACGATGCTCTCTGCCCTGTTTGGCGTCTGGCTGACCGGCGGTGATAACAACGTGTTTGTGCAGGTGGGTCTGGTGGTATTGATGGGGCTGGCGTGTAAAAACGCGATTCTTATCGTGGAGTTTGCCCGCGAGCTGGAAATCCAGGGCAAAGGTATAATGGAAGCGGCGCTCGAAGCGTGCCGCCTGCGTTTACGCCCGATTGTGATGACCTCCATCGCCTTTATCGCCGGGACCATCCCGCTCATCCTCGGCCACGGTGCGGGTGCAGAAGTGCGCGGCGTCACCGGGATCACGGTATTCTCCGGTATGCTGGGCGTAACGCTGTTTGGCCTGTTCCTGACGCCGGTGTTTTACGTGACGCTGCGTAAATTTGTCACGCGCGGCAAAGTGGAAAGAGAGGTCTTGCCCGCGTAATACGCTGCAGATAACAAAAAACCGCCTTCACGATGAAGGCGGTTTTTTTATGCAGCCATTAATGCGCTTTCTTGTACTGGGCAATCAGTTCGGGCACCGGATCGCACCCGCTGGTATCCGCTTTCTTGAGCTCTTCCAGCGCGCTTGCCACGGTATGACCGGCTAAGACCGCGAGTGACGCCTGCTCGGCCTCTTCAGCGATGGATTTAAAGTACCAGCACGTATTCGCGCTCACCACGCAGCGCGCCGGTACGTCGGGGCGCGACGCCCACAGCTTTTTATCTTCTATGACAGAAAGGTAGATATCACGCAGGGTGATCTGTTCCGGCGGGCGGCCAAGGTGAATCGAGCCGTTGCGACCAAGCGTGGAGACGATAATACCGTCACGCGTGAGGGGAACCATCAGTTTGCGGATGAAGCTCGGATTCGCTTCCAGGCCATAGGCCAGAATCGCACTCGTCGAACGTTCACCCAATTGCTCCGCCATCGCTACGCTGAGAACCATCTGCAAAGCTGTCGGGAAGCGGTAATCTAACATTTACGTATCCTGGGTTGCGGTGAATCTTATTCTTTTTGGCACCGCAGAGGTGAATAATCAATAAGCAACAATATAACAAATACCGTAATTATTTTGAAGCTATCTACTTTGACCCGCCCCGTAAAAAAGAGTTTCCATCGCGCACGAAATGGGATCACCCTCCCGTTTTCTTCAGGCAAACGCCGGGTTGGGGAAATCCACCGTCACCCTGAGCCCACCGTCAGCAGAGGTACTCAGGCTCACGCTGCTGTTGTGCTGCTGCGCCACCGCTTTAACGATGGCCAGACCCAGCCCGCTCCCGTTCTGCACCTGATTCGGATCGCGGAAAAACCGGTCAAACACCCGTTCCCTCAACGCAACCGGAATACCCGGCCCGGCATCGGAGACGCTGAATTGAGTGCACGTCTCCGCCGAAAAGAGATCGACCGCCACCCGCCCGCCTTGCGGGCTGTATTTGATGGCATTTTCAATCACATTATCGATAAGCGACATCAGACGTTCTCTGACACCGCTCACCCAGCTTTCTTCCTGAGCGTAGAATTCAAGCTCAATATTGCGTTCCGCGGCGAGCGGTGCCAGCACCGCCATGCGCTCCTGGATGAGCGTCGTAAGCGGCACCGGCTCCATCGCCGTATCCACGCTTGCTTCGCTGTGCATCATCAGCAAAAGCTGATTAACCAGACGCGCCGCCCGGCTATTGCTGCGAATAATCCCTGCAAGCAGCGCCTGTTGGTTATCACTGCTGACGTAGGCCTGCAACGCCTCCACATTGATTCGCATCGCCGCCAGCGGCGTGCGCAGCTCGTGAGCGGCATCGGCAATAAATACCCGCTCCCTTTCCGTGCTTTCTCGCACCCTGGCAAGGAACTGATTAATCGCATTCACCATCTGGCTAAGCTCCCGGTGCGTTGGCACAGCCTTTAACGGAGAGAGATCTTCTGGCGCGCGCGAGGCAATTTCATTCACGACGTTGTTCCACGGGCGCATAGCGATGCGGATGGACAGCCATGCGGGAAACAGCAGAAAAGGAATACACACCAGCAGCGGCATGATGTAGTAGCCACGCGAGTTGAGGTAGATAAAGAAATTCCACCCCGCTGCAGGCGTCACCAGCGTCACCTCCACGTCGGAATTCGCGGATATTTGTTTGGATGGACCGCCAAATCCGCCCCGTGATATATGACGGGGCGGAGCCTGCCAGGGATAAGGAACTATGGTATGGTTCTCTTTTTGCCACTAAAGAGAAAAAGCTAATGATTGTAAGAACCTGGCACGGATGTGTCCCGCTTAAACATGCAGAAGGATTTGCCAAACACCTTGAAAAAACCGGTGTGGAGCACTCAAGGAGCATACCGGGAAACAAAGGCGCATTCGTGCGCAGGGAAAGTCAGGGTAACTGGGAGCATTTCTTTCTGGCTACCTACTGGCAGGACCTGGATGCAGTGAAGGCATTTGCCGGAGAAAACTATCACGTGGCAGTCACCTACCCGGACGACGATGCGTTCGAGTTGCTTTCTGATCCTTACGTTTTCCAACATGTCGTGGATGACGTTTCACCGCTTTAGCCTCCTTTGCGGCATCATAAGCGCTGTTATCTACCTCACTAAGGTTTCTTTCTGGAACGGAATGCAGCGACTTTCATACGGTTGCCGCAGGTTGCCATGCTGCACCAGCGTCGGCGATGCGATTTACTCAGATCGTGGAACAGCAAAATGCAGTCATGAGCCTCACACTGACGAACGTATTCAAACTTATCGCTGCTAACCAGATTGACCAGGGCATCGGCAATCGGCCAGAGCAGGCCTGATGGGCTTCCAGTGCTTTTATAAACCGCAACCCGGTATTGTTGCATGTTGCCATCCCATACAAGCTTGCTGATTGGGCGACCAACTTCCAGTACCCGGTTGATTACAGCCAGATCGACCGGAACGCTGTTCATGGCTGCGTTCACAACATTCCTTGCAGTATCGCGAAATTCACGAGCCTCAATAAGCAGTCCATCAGGGATCTGCTGATCCTTAATGTCAGGCAATAACCCGACTCTTATCAGCCAGCCAGCAACACTTTGATCATCGATAAAACAGTCATGACGTTTTCCATCCACGACATACTCAGTGTTGATGAAATCGAGGGCCAGGTTATCACCCAGTAACGGGGCAGCAGAATTTGTGTTTTCAGAACTCATGATTATATGTAACCCCTAAATTTTATTTGTCAGGTTACCAAAATATCATGTAACCTTCAAATTCAAATTATAACGGTTACACGAGGTTTTCATGACTACTTCTCAATCAATCTCCAACATGGCACTTGCCGACTCTGCGTATGATGGCACTGTCGCCAGTCCGGTTTATTACCGCCATGAACAGGTGGATAACGTCAAAATTTTCTACCGCGAGGCGGGACATCCAGAGGCGCCGACGATCTTGCTGCTTCACGGTTTTGCAGCCTCATCATTCATGTTCCGCGACCTGATACCTGCCCTTGCCGGGAGCTACCACGTCATTGCGCCCGATCTGCCAGCGTTCGGTTTTACTGAAGCACCAGCAAGAGGTGAGTATTCCTATTCTTTCAATCAGCTGGCGAAAACCATTGAGCAGTTCACCGAACATCTCAAGCTCAGCACTTATGCGCTTATGGTGCACGACTACGGTGCCCCGGTAGGCTGGCGTCTCGCTGTCTCGCATCCGGAGCGTGTGACCGCAATTATTTCCCAGAACGGTAACGCTTATGAGGAAGGTCTGGGGGAAGGCTGGGCGCCTATTCAACGATACTGGCACGAACCCACAGAGCAGAATCGGCTTGCCCTGCATGACTTCCCGACACCAGATTCAATTAAATGGCAATACCTTGAAGGCGTTGCCGACACGAGTTCAGTTTCACCCGATGGGTACACCCTGGAAGGGCTACACATCTCGCGGCCGGGCAATGCGGATATTCAACTCGATTTGGTGCTGGATTACGCCTCAAATGTGGCCATGTATCCTGTGTTCCAGGAATACTTCCGTGAGTATCAGCCACCTCTGCTGGCGGTTTGGGGTAAGAACGATCCGTTTTTCCTTCCAGCAGGCGCGCTGGCATGGAAACGCGACCTTCCTGATGCGGACATTCGCTTCTATGACACTGGCCACTTCGCGCTGGAAACCCATGGCAGGGAAATCGTTCCTGTTATCCGTGAGTTTCTGAAAAAAAATATTGTGTAAAGAGGACGTTCACCACACGACTCTCTCAGATGAGTTCATCTATCCAGTCAGCAAAGGCGCGTACGGCGGGAGAAAGAAAGCGCTGGTGAGGATACAGTAACGTGACCGGGACTGGCGGTGGCTGCCAGTCGGCCATGATCTCCACCAGCGTGCCCTGCGCAAGGTGCTCAGCTATAACATTCTCAGCAAGCTGCGCCAGCCCGTAACCCTCAAGGCACATTTTGATATAGAGCCCCGTTTCGTTAACGGCCGTCTGGCCGTTAACAGAGACATACCGCAACGCAGAACCCTGCTGGAAACGCAGTTCGTCTGCACGCCGGGTTTGACCCGAAAAATAGTGGATCGCCCGATGCCGGGATAACTCGTCTGGTGACTGTGGCACACCATACTCCCTGAGATAGTCCGGAGAGGCACAGGTGATCCAACGAAACCTGCCCAGCGGACGCGCAACCAGCGTGGAATTGGTCAACTCCCCTGTCCTGATCACGCAATCGACACCCTCCTGAACGAGGTCAACCTGCCGGTCGCTTACGCCAGTCATCAGATAGATATCCGGGTAACGCCGATAAAAGTCTTGCAGATTGGGCATGACGATGAAGTGGGCAATCCCGGCAGGCATATCTACCCGCAACCGGCCCTGTGGCCGTCTCACGGAATCCGTCAGGCTGGATTCCGCATGCTCGATCAACGACAGTATGTCCCGGCACTGCGCAAGATACTGCACCCCTTCAGGGGTGAGACTCACCCGTCTGGTCGTGCGGTTAAGCAGGCGCACCTGCAGATACTTTTCAAGGTTTTTAATGGTGCTGGTTACCGTGGATGAAGGCAATGAAAGCGTTTCTGCCGCGCGCACAAAGCTCCCGGCTTCCGCCACCCGCGTAAAAATCTGCATTGCCTGAAGACGATCCATACCCTTTTCCTCTCACCCGATTATTCGCAGATTATGAATAATAAAAACAGTTTGAGCATCTTTTTCGCGTTAATAGAGTGACGTACTTTTTTCCTGTTTATCAGGAAAGAGATATCGAATATGACCGATTACATGAGAAATATTGTTAGTAATGCAACGTTCACACCGCCAGCAACACTGATCCGTGGTGCAACAATCCTCAGCATGGACGAGACCGTGGGGAATATTGAACACGGGGACATTCTTATTACAGATTCAACCATTACCGCTGTAGGGAAGAACCTGGACGCACGGGGCGCCCGTATCATAGATGCCACAAACATGATTGCGATACCGGGGATGGTGGATTCTCACCGTCACGCGTGGGAAGGACAGCTGCGTCGCATCAACCCTAATGCCACTTGTCTGGACGACTACAGCAACGCCACACACTTCTCTTTTGCCAGATATTATCGCCCTTCAGATATCTACACAGGTAACCTGTTGACAGCCCTGGGCGCGATTGACGCGGGCATCACGACAATTATTGATAACTCGCATAACAGCCGCACCGCTGCGCATTCCGACGCCGCCGTTGAGGCGCTGCTTGATTCAGGTATTCGTGCCATCCATGCCTCCGGTGCGCCAGTATCAGGCGACTGGGACAGAGCCCACTGGCCGGGTAACTGGCAGCGCCTGCAGGAGAAGTATTTTAAGAACAACCCTGACAGCCTCGTTTCTCTGGGTGTGATGGCCCAACTGGAGCCCGCCTTGTGGGCCGAAGCCCGCAGGCTGGGACTGCCTATCGTCACGGAATTCTTTGGTGCAGAGATGGCCTCACAGCTTGCATCGCTGCATCAACAGGGCCTGCTTGGCCCGGACAATATTTTTAATCACTGCACGGCGCTGCCTGACGAGGGATGGAAGATCCTGCGTGAAGCCGGTGTGCGGGTGAACGTCTGCCCACGCTCTGATGCGCACTATGGTATCGAAGACGGGATGTTTGCCATCCAGTCAGCCCTGCGCCATGGTATCAACCCTGGCCTTAGCGTTGATAACGAAACGTCCTACAGTACGGACATGTTTATGGAAATGCGTGTGGCCTTTTACCTGCAACGGGTGATAGGGATGCATCAGCAGCAGTGCTGCGATACCCCTCATTCGCTGACAACGCTCCCGGCAGCGCAACTCCTTAAAGCGGCGACGGTCGATGGTGCAGCCTGCGCAGGGTTGCAGGACAAAATTGGCAGCCTGACGCCTGGCAAACAGGCCGACCTGATCCTGATTAACACCAGCGACATCAATCTCTACCCATCCGGGAATGCCTTTGGCACGGTGGTACATGCGACAGAGCGCAGCAATATCGATACCGTCATGATCGGTGGGCGTATCGTCAAGCAGAACGGCAAAGTCCTGGGCGTAGACAGCGCGCGCCTGCGTGCAGTGGTTGATGAATCGCGAGAGCACCTGTTTGCCGCCGCCGGATATGAGCCTGACATGTTTGCCGAAATCTTTCTGCCGCTGGTGCAGGCACACTGACAGGGATGAAACAGATGATCTATTACCTCATCGCGTTTGCCGCCGGTCTTGGGATCACCCTGCAAACGACGCTGAATAGCCAGCTCGCACGAGGACTCGGCGGTGATCCGGTGACGGCCGCGCTGTTTTCTTTTGCTGCCGGTGCATTCAGTCTTGGAATTTACTCGCTGCTGCGCGGGGGATTATTCACCACACTTGCGGCCATTCCGTCTCAACCACGGTGGAGTCTGACGGGCGGCCTGATTGGGGCATGTGCCCTCTTCAGCTACGTATTGCTTGCACCGAAGATCGGCTTTTCAGCCCTGCTCGGGCTGGCGATTGTCGGGCAATTACTCTCATCGCAGGTGATTGACCATTTTGGTCTGCTGGGCGCAATGAGGCGGCCAGTCTCGATACTGAAGCTAAGCGGAATGCTGGTTATGCTGATCGGGCTGGCCATTATGCTGTTCGGGGATCGGCTTTCGGAGCGGTTTATGCACTGAAAAGGTGTATTGAATTGTTTTACGGAAGTCTGCGATGGTGTGATATCCGTGAAATAACAGTTTTCACTCTGCTTATTCGAGACCATTTCAGAGAATCTACGCTGTCGGTGGGTGTCCGCTTGAGCGAGGAGCGGACATCACAAATCCTTCGCCTGCTGCAAAAAGGAAAAACTTTTTGTTCATAACATCAGGTTTTTCAGGGATGACTTTAAAGCATCAAGGAAGACAGTAACACGGCATGGCAGGTAGCGCTTTGTCGGAAACAGCGCCCATATTGCCAGCATGTGGCATTCCGCATCACTAAGTGTTATTTCGACGAGTTCTCCGGTTGCCAGTTCAGAGTGAATATCTGCTTTTGTTAGTTGTGCCAGGCCCGCTCCTGCCTTACACATACTTCGGACACCTTCTACATTGTTACAAATGAACCGTGGCTCAAATAAATGACTGAGTAGGTTCCCATCTTTCATAAATGTCCACTGAGACACCATTGCCGTTCTCAAACACTGATGATTGGTCAGTTCTGCCAGAGTGGTGGGAATCCCGTGCTGGGACAGATAAGCAGGTGAGGCACAGAGGACCCGGGGGTTGCTGCTGAGTCTGTGGGCAATCAGGTTCGAATCCCTGAGCGGGGCAACCCTGATGGCCACATCGTATCCCTGACCCACGATATCCACCACGTCATCGCTGAGGTTGAGGTCGATTTTCATCTTCGGATTCCGTTCCATGAGTTCAGGCAGCAGGGGAAGTATGTAACGGCGACCGATGCCGGAGGGTGCCGTGATCCTCAAGAGACCTGTTGCCCCGCCAGCTTCCTCGCTGAACATAATCCGCGCGCCCTGCTCTGCTTCCATCATGGTTCTGGCATAGGGAAGAAACTCTTCGCCCTCACTTGTCAGCGACACCGCGCGTGTCGTGCGTTGAAACAGACGCGCACCTAAATCCTTTTCCAACTGGGCGAGATGTCGCGACACGCTCATCGCGCTCATGCCAAGTCTGCGTGCGGCCTGAGAAAGATTGCAGGTTTCTGCAAGAACGGTGAACAGTTCGACGTCCCGAAGATTCATTATATCCATTTCCGTTATACAGTGATGCATTTCTTACCAGTATAACGTTCAGGATAACGGCATTATAATTATTTTTATTATAATTGTTACCGAGGAGTCGCCATGCGCCACGCATCATTATTCGAAGCCACATTTATTAACCGCACTCTGTTCCGCAATCGCATCATGGTTGCTCCTATGACGCGTATCTCTGCGTCTGAAACCGGCGTACCAGGTGAAAAGATGCAGGATTATTACTCCCGCTTTGCCCGGGGAGGTTTCGGCGCCATCATCACCGAGGGGATCTACATTGATCAGGCGTGGTCACAGACCTATGCGTTTCAGCCAGGCATCGTGAATGAAGAACAGATCTGCGGCTGGAAAAATATTGTCGAAAAAGCGCATCAGAGTGGTGCTCGGGTCATAGCCCAGCTCATTCATGCCGGCGCATTGTCTCAGAAAAATATCTACCGTCTGGGCTCTGCCGGTCCTTCCGCCGTACAACCTAAAGGGCAGCAACTTGAGTTCTACTATGGTTCCGGAGAATACCGCACTCCCCGGGCACTCAGTGAAGAGCAGATCCGCGACATCATCTCCAGTTTTGCCGACAGCGCGGAGCGTGCCGTCAGTGATGCAAAATTTGACGGGGTTGAGATCCATGCTGCGAACGGATATCTGCTTGACCAGTTCCTGACAGACTATACCAACCAGCGAACTGATGGATGGGGTGGTTCCCTGGAAAACCGGCTGGCCATTACGCTGGAAGTTATCCGTGCCGTACGCGGCAAAATTGGCGCAGAAAAGACGCTGGGCGTCAGGATTTCGCAGGGAAAAGTAAACGATTTTCATCATAAATGGAAAGAAGGTGAGCCCGGTGCCAGGAAAATCTTCGGTCTGCTCGCCGATGCCGGCGTGGACTATATCCATGTGACCGAATACAAATCCTGGCTACCTGCATTCGAGAACAGCGACAAGAGCCTTGTTGAGCTTGCCCGTGAAGCCGCTCCGGAGACCATAATAATTGCTAACGGTGGGCTGGATGACGGTGAAACGGCAGAAAAGCTTCTGGGTATGGGGGCAGACTTTGTTTCCATTGGCAAGGCTGCGCTTGCCAATCCTGACTGGCCACGAAAAGTCGGCAGCGGTCTGCCACTCCACGAACTGCCTGGCGAAATTCTTTCGCCGGTTGCGGACATTAAGGAAAAAGAGCGTTTTTAATTGTTATTACCAGCTGTGCTGAAACCAGGGAGTTAACATGACTGACAAGTCGAAAAAAACCATCAGGATCTTATTTCCACAGTGGCAGGGTGGCAACCAGGAGCTCTACGGGTTTGGTGCCCGGTTGCTGCACTGGCTCTCTCCGGAGTCATGCTCCTCTCTGCATACTATCAGCGTGCCGGAATTTAACCCGGACACGCATGAGCCTGAAGAGGGTCTGCTTTATCGCTGACAGTTACTCAGCCAGCATGATGAAGCCTGGGCAGTGCTGGAAAAAGAAGAACCGGATCATATCGTGGTGTTCGACGGTGACTGCCTTGTAGACCAAGCTCCGTTTGCCTGGATGAACACCAAATACCTGATCTCGCTCATCAGGAGGACAACGATGAAAGTTGAAACGAAACGTTTATATCTTCGCCCTGTAAGAGAGTCAGATGTCGTTGCACTTTTCAAAATTTATGGCGATCCAGCGACTAATACCTTTAACCCTGCTGGTCCCTACCCGGACATTGACTACGCGCAATCGGTCCTGAATCGCTGGATCGGTCACTGGAATAACCATGGTTTTGGAAACTGGGCTATCTCACTTCACAATAATATAGATAGCATCATCGGTTTTGGCGGGCTGGGAATTCGTGACTTTGCAGATAGCCGTCTTAATAATCTGGGTTATCGATTTTGCACTGATGCATGGGGAAAAGGTTTCGCGACAGAATTTGCAACCTCTGCGATCAAATACGGTTTTGAAGTAATCGACTTAACGGAAATATCAGCGGTCGTGAGAAGGAACCATCACGCATCGCAAAACGTTCTTGAAAAAGCGGGATTAAAATATATCAAAGAGATTCTGGATGTTGAGAATGCCCCGCCGAGTCTACTCTATTCGCTGACCAAAAATGAGTGGCTACGAAAAACAGAGTAGCCCCCAAAAGTCTTTCAATCATCTGCATGCAGTATGTTAAAGGTTGAGTTCATACACCACACAAGGCACATCATAATGCTCTTCTATCGCCTTGAACGTCATACCTAACCGTTGCATCACACGCTGCGAGGGGACATTGTCCGGATCGGCAACCGCAACCAGATAAGTGGCACCCACCCGTTCTGCCGCGAATGCAATAATCGCTTTAGCGGCTTCTGTTGCGTAACCTTTGCCATTGTGTTCCGGAATAAGTCGCCAGCCAATCTCCAGCGGGGCGCCCTCCACGTTAGCCAGATGCTGGAGACATGCTGCGCCAACGACCTCGCCAGACGCCTTCTCTTTAATCGCCCACCACGAAAAGCCGTATTTTGCCCAACGGGCCTGAACGCGTCGGATCCCTTCCCGGGTCTCTTCCGGCGTTTTAGCGATCCCCTGGTTGATATACCGCATCACGCCGGGATCGCCATCCATCACCCGCAAGCCTTCATAATGATCGTCATGATAGGGTTCAAGCTTTAAACGCGCTGTTTCTAAGTCCAACTTAATTCCCCCCGCTCACACCGCCGATTTCGGCCGTAAATTCTCATCAAACGTCAGTCGTTTGCGTCCCGGCTCTTCTTCGCGCAGCGGCTCCACCTGATGCATCGTCAGCTTACAGCGCTCCACCAGCACCTGATACTCGCGCGTGCCCTGCTGCTTCCAGGCCAGTTCCTGTTCGCTCAGCTCACGAATCGCTTTCGCCGGACTGCCGATAATCAAATGGTTAGCGGGCATCTCGGCTTTCGCCTTCACGAACGCCGCCGCGCCGACGATGCTGTTTTCGCCAATCACCGCGCCATCCATCACCACCGCGTTCATCCCTACCAGGGCGTTGCGGCGGATAATACAGCCATGCAGAATGGCGCTGTGGCCGATATGGCCGTCCTCTTCCACCACCGTATCCTGCTCCGGGAAGCCATGCATTACGCAGTTATCCTGAATGTTCGCACCATCTTTCACCACGATACGGCCAAAATCACCGCGCAGGCTGGCATTGGGGCCGACATACACACCTTTGCCCAGGATCACATCGCCAATGAGCACCGCTGTCGGGTGGACATAGCTCTCGTCTGGCACCACCGGCGTCAGACCGTCAATTTGATACACAGGCATCCTCACTCCTTATGCGGTCGCAAGACCACCAAAGCGTTGATAATAAAGCGTGCCGGGCACGGGCAGTTCACCCACCGAGGTTTCGCCTTTCTCGCTGACAAACGCCAGCGCTCCCGGTGCCACACGCTGATAGATGTTGATGCAAAGCTGTCGTGCGCTTTGTCCCGCCCAGTGTGCAGGCAGTAACTCCTCTGGTAGCAGCGGGTCTTTCAGCACCACGCGACGATAAAAGTGGATCAGTAACAGCTGGATGTGGAAGCAACGCTCTGGCGTAAGCTCTTCCGGCGTCGCCTCTTTCAGCAGCGGCAGCAGCGGACGGAACGACTGAATAAACGTCTCGTACATCGCGTTCTGTTCGGTCAGCTGCCAGCACTCCTCAACGCGGGAACGCAGCGCCGCGCGGGAAAGTGCCAGCGGTGAATGGGCTTCGAAGAAGATGACATTTTCCGCCACGCCCGCGTCATGAAGCAGCGACTGCACATCCGCCAGATGCTGCGAGGGCGAAGCCATCAGGCTGGGCGCCAGCGTGCCAAACCCTTGCCAGATAAGCTGTTTTTTCACATCGGCAAGCGTTGTTTTATCGAGGCCTTCGGAGAGCAGCAGCAGCCATTTACCATCCCAGGCGGGCAACTCCGCGCGGTAGATCTTATTCTCCGCCCGGCGGGTTAAACGCAGCCCTTTGTCGCTCAGGCGGTAATAGCTGCGACGCCCGATGCGGGAGACATCCAGCCAGCCCTCTTTATTGAGCCGAAACAGCGCGGTTCGCACGAAGCGCTCGCCAAAGCCCATCCCTTCGAGCAACGCGGCCAGGCTGCCAAGCCAGATCTCGCCGCCGCGATGGGAAAGCGCGTCACCGTATAATGAAGAGATTAGCGACGTCCCGCTGATGGGAACCGAACTGACCGCATGCTGAATAAAGGCGTCGAGTTTCATGTGATTCATTCTGTTGGTGTTTTTGTCCTGGATGAATCATAGCATACGAATCCTGGATAGACCCTCACCCTAACCCTCTCCCACAGGGAGAGGGAACTCAATACACCCTCTCCCTGTGGGAGAGGGAACGTAGAATGAGGATAATTCAACCGTTGGCCGCCACTTTACGCAGGTCAAACACCCGGCAGGCTTTCCCCTCCGAGCGCGGGATGCTGCCGCAGTTGACGATCATGACGTCCGTGGAAATCCCGACCATCGATTTAATGCGATGACGCAGCTGATGGCAGACCTGACAGCGCTGTTCGTGGGTCAGCGAAAGACTGCTCTCTTTCAGCTCCACTTTTACAGAAAGTGAATCAAGATGCCCCCGACGGTTCACCTCCAGCTGGTAATGCGGAGAGAGATGCTCAAACTTCACAATCTCCTCTTCCAGCTGCGACGGGAAGACGTTCACTCCGCGGATAATGAGCATGTCATCGCTGCGACCGCTGATCCTGTCCATGCGGCGCATGGTGCGGGCGGTACCCGGCAGCAGACGGGTCAGGTCACGGGTGCGATAGCGGATCACCGGCAGCGCCTCTTTGGTCAGCGTGGTGAACAGCAGTTCGCCCTGCTCGCCGTCATTAAGCGGGGTGCCGTCGTTCGGGTTGACGATCTCCGGGTAGAAGTGATCTTCCCAGATGGTCGGGCCGTCGGCGGTTTCGATACACTCCATCGCCACGCCCGGCCCCATCACTTCCGAAAGGCCGTAGATATCCAGCGCCGTAATGCCTAACCGTTTTTCGATCTCATGACGCATCGCCTGGGTCCACGGCTCGGCACCGAACACGCCCACGCGCAGGGAGCAGGCGCTGGCATCGCCGCCCATCTGGCGCTCCAGCTCTTCAATCAGGTTGAGGCAGTAGGAAGGCGTCACCATGATCATATCCGGCTTAAAATCGCGGATCAGCTGCGCCTGCTTCTCGGTCTGGCCGCCGGACATTGGAATCACCGTGGCCCCTAAACGCTCGGCACCGTAGTGAGCGCCCAGCCCGCCGGTAAACAGACCATAACCATAGGCCACATGGATTTTGTCCTTCGCGCTGCCCCCGGCGGCACGCAGGGAGCGGGCCACCAGATTGGCCCAGTTGTCAATGTCGCCCTGGGTATAGCCCACGACGGTCGGTTTCCCGGTTGTGCCGGAGGAGGCGTGAATACGCACCACCTGCTCCATCGGTACGGCGAAGGTATCGAACGGATAGTTATCGCGCAGATCCTGCTTGGTGGTGCACGGGAACTTGCGAATATCGGCCAGTTCGCGGAAATCGTCAGGGTGAACGCCCGCGGCATCAAACTTACGTTTGTACATCGGCACGTTGTTATAGGCGTGGTTCAGCGTCCATTTCAGACGTTGGGTCTGCAACGCCTGTAATTCGTCAATGGACGCGGTTTCGATCGGATCAAGCTTTGTTGTATTTATCATCGCAGGGTACTCACATTATTGTTCGCTCAAACACGCTCAAGGATCATGGCAATGCCCTGACCCACACCGATGCACATCGTACACAGCGCGTAGCGCCCGTGGCGTCGATGCAATTCATTGCTCGCGGCCAGCACCAGCCTGGCACCGCTCATTCCCAGCGGATGGCCTAACGCAATGGCCCCTCCGTTCGGATTGACGTGTGCGGCATCGTCCGGCAAACCCAGCTGACGCAGCACGCCCAGCGCCTGCGAGGCGAAGGCTTCGTTCAGCTCAATCACATCCATCTCGTTAATACTGAGCCCCGCTCGCTCCAGCACTTTACGGGTGGCGGGCACCGGCCCTAGCCCCATCAGACGTGGCTCCACGCCTGCGGTGGCCATGGCCACAATTCGCGTGCGCGGCTCAAGCCCCTGTGCGAGCGCCATCTGCTCGCTGGCGATAATCAGTGCAGCGGCGCCATCGTTCACCCCAGAGGCGTTACCTGCGGTAACGACGCCATTTTTGCGAAACGGCGCTTTCAGGGCGGCAAGTTGCGCCAGCGTGGTGTCGGCGCGCGGGTGCTCATCAACAGAGACCTCCGTGACGGTCCCTTTTTTCCCCGGCACCAGCACCGGCACGATCTCCTGCGCCAGAACGCCATTTTGCTGCGCCCGGGCGGTACGCTGCTGGCTGCGCAGCGCGAACGCATCCTGATCGGCACGGCTGATATTTAACAATTCAGCTACATTCTCTGCCGTTTCCGGCATGCTGTCAGTTCCGAACGTCTGATGCATGAGCGGATTCACAAATCGCCAGCCAAGGGTGGTATCGAAGATCTCCGCCTGGCGCTGAAACGCCGCAGTGGCTTTCGCCATCACAAACGGCGCGCGGGACATTGACTCCACGCCACCGGCAATCAGCAGATCGCCATCACCGGATTTTATGGCGCGTGCAGCAAAGCCAACCGCATCCAGCCCCGAGCCGCACAGGCGGTTGATCGTCGTGCCAGAGACGGTCTGCGGCAGCCCGGCCAGCAGCGACGCCATACGCGCCACGTTGCGGTTGTCTTCCCCCGCCTGGTTGGCGCAGCCGAAGATCACATCATCAATCCGCTCCGGGTCGAGCTGCGAATAGCGCTCCAGCAAGGCACGCAGCGGTATGGCGCCCAGATCGTCCGCGCGTACCGCGGATAACGCCCCGCCGTACCGCCCCACCGGGGTTCGCACCCCATCACAAATAAATGCGTCACGCATCAGGCTTCTCCTGTCACATTGCCGCCGATGCGGTGGGATTTTCCGCGAAAGAGAGCGACG
This sequence comes from Enterobacter cloacae complex sp. 2022EL-00981, assembly GCF_028737495.1. NCBI lineage: Bacteria > Pseudomonadati > Pseudomonadota > Gammaproteobacteria > Enterobacterales > Enterobacteriaceae > Enterobacter > Enterobacter cloacae complex sp. 2022EL-00981. Next base: position 22,896 of record NZ_JAQZRK010000002.1, on the reverse strand, counting down.
GTTTTCTGTTGTTGGTTCTGAATTTCGATGTCATATACGCCGGTCAGTTTGCCCTGATGCTTAACCCGCGCGGTGGCGGTCAGCTTGTCTCCGACAAAGCCCGGTCGAAGGAAATCGATTGTGCAGCCAGAGGCCACCGCCGCCAGCCCCTGGCTGTTGCAGGCGTAGGCAAACGCGGTGTCGGCCAGCGAGAAGAGCTGTCCGCCGTGGCAGGTTTTATGGCCGTTAAGCATCTGCGGGGTGATGGTCATGGTCACCACTGCGTAACCTTCGTCCATGTCGATAATGTCCATCCCCATTGCCTGCGCGCAGGCATCCTGTTCGTACATGGTGCGGGCGTTATGCCAGGCGTTATGACTCATAGCTACTCTCCAGAAGCGCACGCTGGCGCAGCAGTGAACAGGGGCGATAACGTTCTTCGCCGTAATGACGCTGCAGGTTTTCCAGCAGCGTTAACAGACGTTGCCAGCCCAGCCGCTCGCCCCAGGCAATCGGCCCGGACGGGTAGTTCACGCCCAGACGCATGGCGGTATCGATATCTTTTTCGCTGGCGACCCCTTTTTGCAGCGCATCCAGCGCTTCGTTGGCAATCATCGCCACCGTGCGCCAGACCAGCAGGCCAGGGTAATCGGCAATCTGCACCACTCGCTTACCCTGCTGTTGCAGGTAGCGGATGACTTTTTGCGTCGCGGTATGCGGGTTGCTGGCCGCCGACGCAATCACCGCCACGTCGCGCTCAATGCGATCAACCACCACCACCGGGCAGTTGAGGCGCAGCGCCAGCGCCTGAGCGGTTTCGCCCTGCGTTTCAATCAGCAACACATCATCGATTTCCGTGACACCGTCACGTTTTCGTTCAACCCGCATTGGGCTAAAGCTGTCGTTGACCGCGTCGAGCCATGGCACCGGTGGCGATTTGCCGCGCCAGTCGTAAACGCCCTTCCCGCTTTTTTTGCCCAGTCGCCCCGCCAGCACCAGCTCCTGCTGCACCAGCGAAGGGAGAAAACGCCGCTCCTGCCAGAATGCGTTAAACACCGAACAGGTCACGGCGAAGTTAACGTCCTGCCCAATCAGATCGGTCAGTTCCAGCGGCCCCATCGGGAAACCGCCGCCTTCGCGCAGGGCAGCATCAATGACTTCAGGAGCTGCAACCTGTTCCTCCAGCGCGCGCCAGGCTTCGGAATAGAACGGGCGCGCCACGCGGTTCACGATGAAGCCCGGCGTTGACTGGCAGCGCACCGGCTGTTTCCCCCAGTTCAGCGCCAGCTCATACAGCGCGTCGGCCACTTCCGGCGAGGTCGCCAGCCCGCTGACCACCTCCACCAGCTTCATCACCGGGGCCGGGTTAAAGAAATGCAGGCCTGCCACTCGCTCTGGATGACGGATATCCGCCGCAATCGCCGTGATCGAGATAGAAGATGTGTTGCTGGTAAGCAGGGTCTGCGGCGGGCAGATCTCCGCCAGTTCGGCAAACAGCGCTTTTTTCACCTCAAGGCGCTCGGAGGCGGCTTCTATCACCAGGTCCGCCGCGGTTAGCGCACTGATATCCGTGACCGGAGTCAGCCGGGCGAGGATCTGCCCACAGGCCTCCTCAGTGAGTTTGCCCCGCGTCACCCGGGTGGCCAGGCGCTGGCGAATGCCGTCAATGGCGCGGGAAATGGCGTCTGAGGCAATGTCGTACATCATCACCTGATGCCCATGGCTTGCCGCGACTTCGGCTATTCCGGCGCCCATTGTCCCGCTTCCAATAACGGCGACAGTACGAATGTTCAGCATCTTACTTCCCCGTAAAATTCGGCGCGCGCTTCGCCAGAAAGGCGCTCACGCCCTCACGGTAATCGTCGCTGCGTCCGGCCAGCCGTTGATAATCGCGCTCCAGGTCAAGCTGTGCGTCCAGGGTGTTGGTTTCCGCGGCATTGATCGCCTGCTTGATCAGCCCCAGCCCAAAGGTGGGCTGCGAGGCAAAGTGCAGCGCCAGCTGCTGCGCCGTGCTGGAGAGCTGGTCGTCATCCACCACCTGCCAGATCATTCCCCAGGCGTGCGCCTGTTCGGCGCTCAGTTTGTCGCCAAGCAGCGCCAGCCCCATGGCGCGGGCACGTCCGGCCACGCGCGGCAGGAACCAGGTTCCGCCGCAGTCCGGGACTAACCCCAGCTTGCTGAAGGCCATTACAAAGGTGGCGGAGCGCGCGGCAATCACCATGTCGCACCCCAGCGCCAGCGTGGCCCCTGCTCCTGCCGCCACGCCGTTGACCGCGCAAATCACCGGTTTTGGCAGCGCAGCCAGACGACGCACCAGCGGGTTATAAAAGGTCTCGACGGACATCCCCAGATCCGGCGCAGGACCGTTCGGGTCGACGTTACGGTCGTTCAGATCCTGCCCGGCACAGAAGCCGCGCCCTGCACCGGTGATCAGCAGACAGCGGATCGTCTCATCGCGCTCGGCCTGCTTCAGGCATTCTGCAAGCTGCTGGTGCATCACATCGTTAAAGCTGTTCAGACGCTCCGGACGGTTCAGCATCAGGGTCATTACGCCTTGCTCTACATGACTGAGAATAAATTCCACAATTAGCGTCCTTTAAAGTCGGGAGTACGTTTCTGTAAGAAGGCGTCGATGCCTTCTCGCCTGTCTTCCGTGGCCGAGAGCAGCGTGAACAGTTGACGCTCCTGGGCCAGACCCGCCTGCAGCGGCACCTCCTGCGACTGGCGCAGCGCCTGTTTAGCCGCCTGTAGCGCCAGCGGCGAGTGGCGCGCCATCAGTGCCGCCTGTTTCAGGGCGTATTCCAGCGTCAGCGAGGCCGGGAAAACGTCGCTGACCAGACCGGCACGCTGGGCCTGCTGCGCCGTAATGCTTTCCCCGGTCAGTACCATTCTGCTGGCGAGCGATTTGCCCACGCAGCGGATCAGGCGCTGCGTGCCGCCCGCACCGGGCATGATCCCAAGCGTGATTTCCGGCAGACCGAAGCGGGCGTTGTCACCGGCAATCACCACGTCGCACAACAGGGCCAGCTCGCAGCCAGCCCCGAGTGCAAAACCGTTCACGGCGGCAATCAGCGGTTTATTGAAGGCGTCTATCCGCTTCCACAGATGAGGACGACTATCGTTCAGGGTGGCGGGCAGATCTTTTTCTGCCATTTCGTTGAGATCGGCCCCGGCCGCAAAGCAGCGCTCGCTGCCGTAAATCACGCAGGCAGAGAGGGTGTTGTCGCAGGCTGCGGCCTCCAGTTGTTCAGCAAGCTGTGTCAACAGCGCATTGTTAAGGGCGTTGCGTGCCGCCGGACGGTTGAGCGTCAACTGCAGCACACGGCCATGACGGGTAACGAGGAGTTCGCTCATGCCATCCCCTTTGCGTCGAAGTCGACCACCACGTCGGCGGTTAGCGGCAGCGCCTGACAGCTCAGCACATACCCGGCAGCCAGTTCGTCCGGCTCGAGGCTGTAGTTGGTCGCCATGTCCACCTGGCCGCGCAGCACTTTGCATTTACAGGTGGCGCAGACGCCCCCCTTGCAGGCATACGGCAGATCCGCCCCCTGACGCAGGGCGGCATCCAGAATGCTGTCGTCATCCGCTGTCAGGACGATCTCGCGGTCACGTCCGTCCTGACGCACGATCACCTTCTGGCCTTCCGCCTGCACGCTCACCGCGCGTTTAACGGCCGTGCCCGGCGTATTGAACCGCTCAAGGTGAAGGGATTTTTCGGCCATCCCCAGCGCTTTTAAGGTCGCTTCAGCCTCGTCCATCATCGCGGCCGGGCCGCAGATAAAGGCCTCGTCGTACTGGCGGAAGTTGATCAGCGTTTTTGCCAGCGCATGCAGCTTTTCACCGTCGATACGGCCGTAAAGCAGGTCGCTGTCCAGCCGCTCCTGGCTGAAGATGGCAACCAGCTGCAACCGCTGCGGGTATTTATCCTTCAGGTCTGCCAGCGCCTGACGGAACATCATGCTCTGGCTGCTGCGGTTGCCGTAGATCAGGGTGAAGTGGCTGTTCGGTTCGGCGGCCAGCGTGGCGGATAAAATCGCCAGCATCGGGGTGATGCCGGAGCCCGCGGCAATCGCCAGATAGTGACCTTCCCGTTCAGGCTGCGGCTGATAGCCAAAATGCCCCTGGGGAACCATCACCTCCAGCGTCATGCCCGGTTTGATCTCATCCCGGGCGTAACGGGAGAAACGCCCGCCTTCAATAGCTTTAACCGCGACGCTGATCTCCCCCGGCGCGCTACTCCGGCAGATGGAGTAACAGCGGCGCAGTTCGTCTGCACCCAGTCTGGTTTTCAGGGTCAGGTGTTGGCCGGGACGAAAGCGGTAAGCCTCCTGCAACGCCTGCGGAACCGCGAAGGTGATGGTCACCGCATCGCGGGTTTCGGGTTCTACTTTTGCCACTGTTAATGAATGAAACGTTGTCATGACAACCTCAAATACATTTGAAATAGTCGAAGGGTTCGCGGCAGGTATTACAGCGATACAGCGCCTTACAGGCCGTAGAACCAAACTCACTGATAAGCGAGGTGTCGGTGCTGGCGCAGCGCGGGCAGCTCACCTCAGCGGGAACGTGGGCATGACAGCTGTGCCCCACGGGTGGGCTGATGCCATACGCGCGCAGACGTTCACGCGCATCGGCGGTCATCCAGTCGGTCGTCCAGGCGGGTTCCAGCTGCAGCACAATGTGCACCGGCGTATAACCGTGCGCCGTCAGGGTGTCGCGGATGGCGCCAAGCAGGTGTTCCGTCGCCGGGCAGCCTGAATAGGTTGGCGTAAAGCCAATCACCCAGCCTTCGCCCTGCGCGGTGACGCTGCGCACCATGCCTAAATCGGTGATGGTGAGCACCGGTACTTCCGGGTCCGGGATCTGGCTTAACAGGGACCAGATGTGCGGAACCTGTGGGGGGGCGATGTCGACAAGACGTTGCATGGCGTTCTCCTTTACCACTGCTGACCGGGATACGCGCGCTGGAGATACTGCATCTCTGCCAGCATCGGGCCCAGATGCTCGGTATGCAGCCCGCGTTTTCCGCCGGTGCGATAGGCCGTCTCATCGGGTACGCGCAGGGTGGCTTCCTGCAGTCCGGCAAACACTTCGTTTTCCCACGGCTGGCGCAGGGTGCGCGGATCAACCGCAACGCCGGACTCAATCAGCTCAAGTTCAACGTCATCCGCCTCGAACAACTCGGCCGTAAAGCGCCACAGGTTGTCGATGGCCTGCTGCATTTTTTGCGACGAGATTTCGGTGCCGTCTCCCAGGCGCACCAGCCAGCCGCGGCTAAAGCGCAGGTGATAACGCGCCTCTTTAATCGCCTTGGCGGCGATAGCGGCAAGCTGACTGTCGCTGCTGTGGATCAGCCGTTCGTAGAGGGCAACATTCCACGCGTCCATCAGGTACTGGCGGGCGATCGTGTCGGCGAAGTTGCCGTTCGGCTGTTCTGCCAACAGTAAATTATGAAACTGACGCTCATCGCGGCCGAAGGCCAGGGTGTCTTCATCGCCCTGACCTTCCCGCTCTGCCGCGCAGGCGAGGAAGTTGCGCGCCTGCCCCAGCAGATCGAGACCGATGTTGGCGAGCGCAAGGTCGATTTCCAGCTCCGGCGCGTGTCCGCACCAGGCTCCGAGGCGCTGCGAGAGCACCAGACCGTTGTCGCCCAGACGCAGGGCGTATGCAGATACTGTTTTCATCCCTGACCTCACATATGCTCGATGCCATCAGGGATGGTGTAAAACGTCGGGTGGCGATAGACCTTGCTTTCCGCCGGGTCGAAGAACTCGCCGCTCTCTTCCGGCTGAGAGGCAACGATCTCGCTCGCCTTCACCACCCAGATCGAGCAGCCTTCGCTGCGGCGAGTATAGGCGTCCCGCGCGTTTTCCAGCGCCATGCGATCGTCAGCGGCATGCAGACTGCCAACATGGCGGTGGGATAACCCTTGTTTGCTGCGTACGAACACTTCGTACAGCGGCCAGTAGACATTGCTCATCGTGATTTCCTCTTATGCGGCCTGACGGGCGCGTTGTTTTTCTGCATGCGCCAGTGCGGCTTCACGCACCCACGCCCCCTCTTCCCAGGCTTTGCGCTTGGCGGCCAGGCGTTCGTGGTTGCAAATCCCGCGTCCGTTGATCACCTCGTCAAACTCCTGCCAGTCAATCTCACCGAAGCGGTAGTGGCCGGTTTCCTCGTCAAAGCGCAGGTCGGGATCGGGTACCGTCATCCCCAGCATCTCCACCTGCGGGATGGTGTTGTCGACGAAGCGCTGACGCAGTTCGTCATTGCCAAAGCGTTTAATTTTCCAGGCGAGACTGCGGGCGCTGTTCGGCGAGTTGTCGTCGTTTGGTCCGAACATCATCAGGGCGGGCCACCAGAAACGGTTGATGGCATCCTGCAGCATCTGCCGCTGGGCGTCGCTCCCCTGCGCCAGCGCCATGCAGGCTTCAAACCCCTGACGCTGGTGGAAGCTCTCTTCTTTACAGATTTTCACCATCGCGCGGGCGTACGGCCCGTAAGAGGTCCGGCACAGCGCCACCTGATTGACGATAGCGGCACCGTCCACCAGCCAGCCGATTACACCGATATCGGCCCAACTCAGCGTCGGATAGTTAAAGATGGAGGAGTATTTCATCTTGCCGTCGAGCATTTTCTGGTAGATGTCTTCCCGCGCGCAGCCCAGCGTTTCAGCCGCGCTGTAGAGATAGAGCCCGTGTCCGGCTTCGTCCTGCACTTTCGCCAGCAGGATCGCTTTGCGGCGTAGCGTCGGGGCGCGGGTGATCCAGTTCCCTTCCGGCAGCATGCCGACAATTTCAGAGTGGGCGTGCTGACCAATCTGGCGGATCAACGTCTTGCGATAGGCTTCCGGCATCCAGTCCTGAGGCTCAATCGCCTTCTCCTGCGCTATTCGCTGCTCAAAGCGTTGTTCTTGCGTCACGTCATCACCTTTATGATTCGTTAGTTTGCAACTTAAAGCGTAATTGTGAATCACTTTGTTTTTTAAAAGTTACACAAAGGTTAAATATACCCCCAAGAAATGTTTCCTGATTTTGTGATGTCGCTCGCAGGGCTTTTGCGCAAAGGCCGCCACATCAGGGCTACAACCACCGCACACCTTCCCTTGAGATCACATTGTTAACAATTCATTAAAACTCAGCTTGATTTTTATGATTCATGATCAAACTATTGATAGTGAAATAACGAAACATGTGGAGATAAGAGATGCAGCAATTAGCCAGTTTCTTGTCCGGTGTCTGGCAGTCTGGCCGGGGCCGCGAACGTACTATTCATCACGCCATCAGCGGTGAAGCGCTCTGGAGCGTGACCAGCGAAGGGCTGGACATGGCGGCGGCACGTCGCTATGCCATTACGCATGGCGGTGAAGCGCTCCACGCCATGACCTTTATCGAACGCGCGGCGATGCTGAAAGCGGTGGCGAAGCACCTGCTCAGCCTGAAAGAGACGTTTTATGCTCTCTCAGCCCAGACCGGCGCGACAAAGGCCGACAGCTGGGTAGATATTGAAGGCGGGATTGGCACGCTGTTCACCTATGCCAGTCTGGGGAGCCGTGAATTACCGGATGACACGTTGTGGCCCGAGGATGAACTGATCCCACTGTCGAAAGAAGGCGGCTTTGCGGCACGCCATGTGCTGACATCGAAATCGGGCGTGGCGGTACATATTAACGCCTTCAACTTCCCCTGCTGGGGCATGCTGGAGAAACTCGCCCCCACATGGCTTGCCGGGATGCCGGCGATCATCAAACCCGCTACCGCCACCGCGCAGGTGACGCAGGCGATGGTGAAAGCGATCGTGGAGAGCGGTCTGGTGCCGGACTGCGCCATCAGCCTGATCTGCGGCGGCGCGGGCGATCTGCTGGACCATCTCGACAGCCAGGATGTGGTGACGTTTACCGGCTCCGCCGGCACCGGCCAGACCCTGCGTGTTCACCCGAATATTGTGGCAAACGCGATCCCGTTCACCATGGAAGCCGACTCCCTGAACTGCTGCGTGCTGGGAGAAGACGTGACGCCGGAACAGCCCGAGTTCGCCCTGTTCATTCGCGAGGTTGTACGTGAGATGACCGCCAAGGCCGGACAGAAATGTACCGCCATCCGCCGCATTATCGTGCCGCAACACCAGATTGACGCGGTAAGTCAGGCGCTGATCGCCCGGCTGGAAAAGGTGGTGGTGGGCGACCCGGCGCAGGAAGGCGTGAAAATGGGTTCCTTGGTCAATAGCGAACAGCGTGCGGACGTGCAGGAGAAGGTGGATCAGCTTGTGGCCGCAGGCTGCCAGGTTCGCCTGGGCGGAAAAGCCGACCTGCAGGCCGCCGGAGCGTTTTACCCGCCAACCCTGCTCTTTTGCCCGCAGCCGGATGAGACCCCGGCGGTGCACGCCACCGAAGCGTTCGGGCCGGTGGCGACTCTCATGCCATATCGCCACGCAGACCATGCGATGCAGCTTGCCCGCGCGGGCGGCGGTAGCCTGGCCGGGACGCTGGTCACGGCGGATCCCGCGCTCGCCCGCCAGTTTATTTCTGGCGCAGCGCGGGCACACGGTCGCATTCAGATCCTCAACGAAGAGTCAGCAAAAGAGTCTACCGGCCACGGTTCTCCGCTTCCGCAGCTTGTGCACGGCGGTCCCGGACGTGCAGGCGGCGGCGAGGAGCTGGGTGGCCTGCGTGCGGTCAAACACTATATGCAGCGCACCGCCATACAGGGCAGCCCGACCATGCTGGCCGCCATCGGCAAACAGTGGGTACGCGGCGCGACGGTGCAGGAAGATCGCGTCCATCCGTTCCGCAAATATTTCGAGGAATTGCAGCCGGGCGACAGCCTGCTGACGCCGCGCCGAACCCTGACGGAAGCCGATATCGTTAACTTTGCCTGCCTGAGCGGGGATCATTTCTATGCTCACATGGACAAAATTGGCGCAGCGGAGTCGATCTTTGGCGAGCGGGTGGTACACGGTTACTTCCTGATTTCCGCTGCCGCCGGGCTGTTTGTTGATGCAGGTGTGGGGCCAGTAATTGCCAACTACGGCATGGAAAACCTGCGCTTTATCGAGCCGGTGAAACCGGGCGATACCATTCAGGTGCGGCTGACCTGCAAACGTAAAACCCTGAAGAAACAGCGTACGGCGGATGAAAAACCCACCGGCGTGGTCGAATGGGCGGTTGAGATTTTCAATCAGCACCAGCAGGCAGTGGCGCTGTACTCCATTCTGACGCTAGTGGCTCGCCAGCAGGGTGATTTTTAAGGCTGTCACCCGTGCGGGTTTAATCAGTTAATCACACTAAAAAAGAGGGGAAAACACGGACTGGATGGCTTTGGGTAACACATCATCCAGTCCGCATAGCCTGGCTAATTTACATCCAGAAACATTAAGAAAATTGACCACATATTTAGCATGGTTATTATCCCTTGCGGGAATTTTCCCCCAACTAAATTACATGGATGATGAGTAGACTATGGCAATTCCTGTATATCTTTTCTTAACTGACGACGGCGGTGCAAAAATCACCGGCTCGGTAGATGTTCATGATCGTGAAGGGAGCATAGAAGTTACTGGCTTTACGCATGACCTCCGGCTGCCAACAGATGCTTTAACGGGAAAAATCACTGGTAAACGTAACCATGCCCCCATCGTTTTTCAAAAGGAGATTGATTCCTCTTCCCCTTATCTGATGAAAGCTGTTGCGACTGGGCAAACACTAAAAACGGCGGAATTCAAATGGTATCGCATAAACGATGCCGGACAGGAAGTGGAATATTACAATATGCATCTCGATAATATTCGCGTCGTTTCCGTTACGCCCTTAATGCATGACACGAAGGATCAAACGAAAGAAAAACACAATCATCTTGAAGTTGTGGAGCTGCGCTACGACAAGATTACCTGGACGTATTGCGACGGTAATTTGCGTTTCGCAGATAGCTGGGCAGAGCGTTAATTATGCGTACTCCTTTATATTCCACGCCGTACGATATCTCTTCTTTTTCACCACCAGGGGTTGATGTTGTAAGCCATATGGTAATAGCCCGATTTCATGGCGGGGCCTCATTGATGACTTACGTATGGTTTTATCAAATGGTGAGAAACCATGGTCCATGGGATTTTAAGCAAGGCCGTGCCCAGTATGCCAACTTTGGAAATTTCCATTTCGGTGCCGTGGGCGCGGCAGCGGGCATCCCTGATGGTGTGTTACTTCGGGGTGCAGGTGCTGCGCAGATCCTTGCTGGAACAAGCGATCCGGTAGAATTTGCCAAATACCAGGATGCCTTTGCATATGGTGATGACCCGGTTGACCAATTATGGATAAGAGCAGGAATAGATTATGCGCGACGGTCGGGTTTTTAACTGGCGAGTCGGGGTGATGGTTGTCATTCTCCTGGGCTTCATCTTGTACCCTTTTCGCGATCTTTTCACCGTGTATGAAAACCTGCAGGGAAAAATGAGGGTTAATGAGCAATTAAATTTGTATATCACGCGGGTAGAGGCAAGTTCATTATCCAAAGATACGTTTCACTTTTATCTCTATGATGCGAGAAAAAGCCCCGAAGCGTTTATGTCTCATATTAAGGACATTAAGCCTGTTATGGTCACCAATGATGATAAAGCCACCGCGACCGTAAAAGACGGTGAAATTTATCTCCACGTTCGTGGCAATGTTTACTCGTTCAACACGGTTGGGTACGACGTACATATACATCTCGATAGATCACCTTAGTGATCATCAACGCTATTTACCGGGGATGTGATTTATCCCCGCACTTTTCTAACCTGGCAAGACTGACAAATAACCTGGCAGATGCAGGCAAACGCTTTTTTCACACGCCTGTCAGGATAAGACTCACAACACAATAAACACAACAAGATGAGGTCTACGATGAGAAGCAATTCTTCATTTTCTGCCCGTAGAACGGCACTGGCTCTGGCCGTTGCGCTCTGCTGTGCCTGGCAATCTCCCGTTTTCGCTCACGGCAGTGAGGCGCATATGGTCCCAATGGACAAAACGCTGGCAGATTTTGGCGCAGAGGTACAATGGGATGATTACGCACAGATGTTCACCATTGCGAAAGACGGTGCGTTCGTAAAGGTTAAGCCAGGCGCTAACACGGCCATCGTTAATGGCAAACCCCTCGCGCTATCGGTGCCAGTGGTGATGAAAGACAATAAAGCCTTTATCTCGGACACCTTTATCAACGACGTCTTCCAGTCCGGCCTCGACCAGACGTTCCAGGTTGAGAAACGCCCCCATCCGCTAAATGCGTTAACGGCGGATGAGATTAAGCAAGCCGTGGCGATCGTCAAAGCCTCAAAGGATTTTAAACCGAACACCCGCTTCACCCAGATTGCCCTGGCCGAGCCCGCGAAAGCCAAAGTGTGGGACTTTGTGCTGAACGGCACGGCGGTGGAGGCCCCGCGTCAGGCGAATATCACCATGCTGGATGGCAAACATGTCATCGAAAGTCGTGTAGACCTGAAGGATAAGAAAATCCTGCGCTGGGAGGCCGTGAAGGATGCGCACGGCATGGTGCTGCTGGATGATTTCAACACCGTGCAGCAAATCATCAACGAGAGCCCGGAATTTGCTGAAGTGCTGAAAAAACGCGGCATCAGCGATACGAAGAACGTGATCACGACCCCGCTGACCGTCGGCTATTTTGACGGCAAAGACGGCCTGAAGCAGGAAGACCGTCTGCTGAAGGTGGTGAGCTATCTGGATGTGGGCGACGGTAACTACTGGGCACACCCGATTGAGAATCTGGTGGCGGTGGTTGATCTCGAACAGAAGAAGATCCAGAAAATTGAAGAAGGCGCGGTTGTTCCGGTGCCCATGACTCCGCGTCCGTATGATGGCCGTGACCGCATCGAAACGCCGAAAAAACCGCTTGAGATCATCGAACCGGAAGGCAAGAACTACACCATTACCGGCGACATGGTGCACTGGCAGAACTGGGATTTCCACCTGAGCCTGGACTCCCGCGTGGGGCCGATGATCTCGACCGTCACGTACAACGACAACGGTAAGAAACGCCAGGTCATGTATCAGGGTTCCCTGGGCGGGATGATCGTCCCTTACGGCGATCCGGATGTGGGCTGGTACTTTAAAGCCTATCTCGATTCGGGCGACTATGGCATGGGCACCCTGACCTCCCCGCTGGTGCGCGGCAAAGATGTGCCGTCCAACGCCGTGATGCTCAATGAAACCATCCCGGATTACACCGGTACGCCGATGGAGATCCCACGTGCCATCGCCATTTTCGAGCGCTACGCCGGGCCTGAATATAAGCATCAGGAGATGGGCAAGCCAAACGTCAGCACCGAACGCCGTGAGCTGGTGGTGCGCTGGGTAAGCACCGTTGGCAACTACGATTACATCTTCGACTGGGTATTCCACGAAAACGGCACCATCGGCATTGATGCCGGAGCCACCGGGATTGAAGCCGTGAAAGGCGTGCAGGCCAAAACGATGCATGACGCCACTGCCAAAGACGACACCCGATACGGCACCTTAATCGATCACAACATCGTCGGTACCACCCACCAGCACATCTATAACTTCCGTCTCGATATGGATGTGGATGGCATCAACAACAAACTGGTGGCGATGGATCCGCAGGTGAAACCGAACACGGCTGGCGGCCCGCGAACCAGTACCATGCAGGTCAATCAGTACGATATCGATACCGAACAGCAGGCGGCGCAGAAATTCGATCCGGGTACCATTCGCCTGCTGAGCAACACCCGCAAAGAGAACCGTATGGGGAACCCGGTCTCGTACCAGATCATCCCTTACGCAGGCGGCACGCACCCGGTAGCCACGGGCGCGAAGTTTGCACCGGACGAGTGGATCTACCATCGCCTGAGCTTTATGGATAAACAGCTGTGGGTGACGCGTTACCATCCTGACGAAATGTACCCGGAAGGGAAATTCCCGAACCGCTCCACGCACGATACGGGGCTGGGTCAGTACAGCAAAGACAATGAGTCACTCACTAATCAGGACGATGTGGTCTGGATGACCACCGGAACCACGCACGTTGCCCGCGCGGAAGAGTGGCCCATCATGCCAACGGAATGGGTGCATACATTGCTTAAGCCGTGGAACTTCTTTGACGAAACGCCAACGCTTGGCAGAAAAAAAGACGAACAGAAATAATCACCGACCGGGCGTAATGCCCGGTTTTTTTTCGACTTTCATTTTGATGATTCATCCGGCCTGCTTATAGTTAGTAATATCTCCTCCTTCACGCCCCTGGACGGGAAAACAATCTTGATGGAAAAAAGAAAAAACCTCCCCCCCGAACGAGCCACCTGGCCTACACGTCAGGCCATGGTGCATCACGGGCTGGCGATGAACCTGCCCTGGCTGGCCTTTGTAAACGTCAGCTTTGCCCTGATGATCCTGCTGCGCCACATCCTGCTGGAAAACAGCGCGGTGCTGTACCCCGGTTCACAACACCTGACCCGGATTGTCGATGCCTCAATGCTGGGCATTATTATACTGTCCGCTGCATTAATCCTGATGGCCTGCATCGCCGGGATAAGCGTAGTGCTGTTTGTCTGCAGTGCCTTCTGGTCGATGTGCAGTTACTGGTTCATTACCGCCCTGCACCTTCCCCACGTCTGGCCGCTGTGCGTGATTTTATTGCTCTCCGGTTTGACGGCGCTCTATTTTTACCCGGAGGGATTACTCTCGTTTGTGCTCCCGCTCTGGCTCACCCTGCCGGTCGCCAGCTGGGTGCTGAATGATGGCCTTAATCTTCGCTTTGTCACCATCTGGAGCGTATTCACGCTGATTATGCTTTGCGGGCGGTTTATCCTGCTAAGCTGGTTTGACGAGGCCTGGCGGCGGAATCAGCAAAACCAGCTGTTAATCTCCAGGCTCGATGCGCTGGCACACCAGGATCCCCTCACCAAAACCGCCAATCGCCGGATGATGGAAGTGGTGCTGGAGAATGCCGTTGAGCAGAATAAAGCCTTCTCGCTGATCATGCTGGATATCGATTATTTCAAGCTTTACAACGATACCTATGGACATCAGGCCGGTGACGACTGTCTGACACGCGTGGCGCAGGTGCTGAAGCAGGCCGTGCGCACCCCGGACGATGTGGTGTCACGCTACGGCGGAGAAGAATTTGTGGTGATCCTGTTTAATTGCCCGGAGAACGTTGCACAGCAGGTTGCCCGCCGCATTCAGGACGGCCTGCGCGCGGCGGCGATACCGCACGGTGCGTCCAAAGTGAGTGAGCATGTGACCGTCAGCATGGGGATTGCAGGAATTGCGCCGGGCCTGGCGGGCCCGGAACTGATCGCCCGCGCCGATGCGGCGCTGTACCGCGCGAAAGAGGCCGGGCGGGATCGGTGGTCGCTGTAAATGTCGGGTGGCGGCTACGCCTTACCCGACCTACAAAACCGACCTGTTCCTCGATCCCGTAGGCCGGGTAAGCGCAGCGCCACCCGGCTTGTTTTTAATAGCGCACGCACACCGATTTGGTTTCACACCAGCCGTCCAGCCAGTCCGGGCCGAAGTCGCGTCCGGTGCCGGACTGCTTCATGCCGCCGAACGGCAGGTTGGCGTCAATCAGCGTATGGCTGTTCACCCAGACGGTACCCGCCTGCAATCTGTCGGTATACTCCAGCGCCTTACTGATATTCTGCGTCCAGACGCTGGCGGTCAGGCCATATTCGGTATCGTTGGCAAGGGTTAACGCCTCTTCGCCGTCGGCTACGCGTACCAGGTTGACCACCGGGCCGAACACCTCTTCGCGGGTCAGCCGGAGTCCAGGATCCGGGTTGACCACCAGCGTCGGCGAGATGTAATACCCATTGCCGTCCGGGCCACGGTTACCGGTGATCAGCTCTGCATTGCGCGATTTTGCTTCATCCAGGAAGGTCTGCACCTTGTCGCAGTGAGCGCGGGACACCAGCGGGTTGATAAACGCCTCCGGCGACATGCCCGGCCCCACGCTCAGGGATTTCACCGCCTGCTCAAACCCGCTGACCAGCGTGTCAAAAAGCGGCGCTTCTATATAGATACGCGAGCTCGCGGCGCAGACCTGGCCCTGATTAAGGAAGCTGCCGGTCATCAACCCCTCAATCACCCACGCCGGATCGGCGTCTTTCAGCACGATGGCCGGGTTTTTGCCGCCCAGCTCCAGCGTCACGCCGGTCAGCGTGTCCGCCGCCGCGCGGGCAATCTGTTTCCCCGTCGCCGTGGAGCCGGTAAAGCTCACTTTGGCAATATGCGGATGCGAGGTCAGCGCGGCACCGCACACCGCGCCGCTTCCGGTCACCACGTTAAACACACCGTCAGGGATACCGGCTTCGCTCGCCAGTTCCGCCACCCGCAGCATGGTCAACGGCGTGGTTTCTGACGGTTTAATGACAATAGAGCAACCCGCTGCCAGCGCAGGCATCACCTTCCACATGCCGATCATCAGCGGGAAGTTCCACGGCACAATCCCGGCCACCACGCCCACCGGCTCTTTACGCGTCCACGCCTGATAGCGTGCGCCTTGCGGCAAGGGAATGGAGAGATCGAGCGTTTTGCCGGTTATTTTGGTGGTCAGCCCGGCGGTATAGCGCATCCAGTTCAGGGTGCAACCCACTTCAAAGAGACGGGAAATATTGATGGATTTCCCCTGCTCCAGCGTTTCAAGCTGGGCCAGCTCCTCGCTGTGCTGCTCCACCAGGTCGGCAAAACGCAGCAGGATGCGCTCCCGCTCTGCCGGTAATTTCCCGGCCCAGGTGCGGGCGACAAAGGCTCGCCAGCCGGACATCACCGCGCGGTCGACATCATCGACGCTGGCATCTGCCGTAGAGGCGATAACCTCCCCGGTGGCCGGGTTATAAATATTCAACCGTTTTTCACTCTCCGACGCGGCCTGCCGCCCCTCAATCCACAGCCCGTGATGTCGGTCCAGAAACTGCTGTACGCCTGGCTGGATGGCGACCTGTGATTCAGACATAGGGTACTCCTTCGTTATTATTCGCAGGGTGTTACTGCAGTCTAAGAGGCCTTTCGCATTCCCGCTTTTGTCTGTGTGACATTCGCTTTGCCACCTGTGACAGGTGCCGCAATTCGTGATAATTCCGCCTTATAACGCTGTTACCGGTGAGTGTTCTTTCCTATAGTCAGCCTCATGACTCTGACAAAACGCAACACAAATGCAACAATGCGAAAACATTGATGGCGCAGCGAGATAAACGATGGCATGTGTAAGCGAACAGGAACGGTATCAGCAGTGGCTGGCGCAAATTAACCATGTCTGCGGGCGCTTTAACGCGCGTCCTTTAGAGGGGGAATTCTTCGGCCAGCTGGAAACCAGCTACGCCCGAAGCCTGAAGTTAAGCACCGTCACCGCAGGCGGGGTTAACCTGTTCCGCTCCCGTCAGGAGATCGCTCAGAGCAATGATGCCTGGTTTTATACCGTGTTCCAGCTTGAAGGCAACGCGCAGATTGAGCAGGACGATCGCCGCGCGGTGCTGAACGCCGGCGACATTACGCTTCTTGATGCCGCTCGTCCCTGCTCCATCAACTGGCAGCAAAAATCCCGTCAGATTTCCCTGCTGGTTCCCCGTCAGATTATTGAGCAACAGTGTCGTTTTCAGGAGGTAAGCTGCGCCCTCGCGCTCTCCCGCTCGTTGCCAACCGTACAGCTAAGTCATCGCCTGCTGCTGGAGAGCATGGGAAATGCCAACCTGAGTGACCGGGAGAGCGAAGCCGCGCTGGAAGCGATGATCTGCCTGCTCCGCCCGGCGTTTCAGCAGCGCGACGCGGTGCAGCCGCGTAAGGAGCGCCAGTTCAGGAACGTTCTGTCACTGATTGATGACCATATTCAGTCGGAATCCCTGCGTCCGGAATGGATTGCCGCAGAGAGCGGCATGTCGGTGCGCAGCCTGTACCGCATGTTTGCCGATAAGGGGCTGGTGGTGGCGCAGTACATCAAAAATCGTCGGCTGGATCTGTGTGCGCAGGTGTTGCGCTCCGCCAGCGACGAGGAAAAGCTGGCGGGAATTGGCTACAGCTGGGGGTTTGCCGACCATAGCCATTTTTCAACGGCGTTTAAGCAGCGTTTTGGCGTCTCACCGGGCGAGTACCGCAAGCGTTTTCGCTGATTACTTCTTCAGCCATTTTCCGTTAATGCCCTTCACGTATTCTCCCGGCTGCGCGCGGGCCACCAGCTTTTGCCCGGCCATCTTCGCCACTTCATCAACCGGCAGGTTATTGCTGTCCGCCAGCTTCTGGTAGCTTTCCGTACGCGCCGCGTTGATGCGGCTCACCAGCGCCAGCGTTTCGGGGTCTTGTTTCACCGGGGCAAGATACCCGCTCAGGGTTTCCCCGACCCGCCCCTGCGCCCGGGCCTCGTTTAAGGTCAGGGTTGCCGCCTGCACGTTCATGCCCAGCGCCAGTAACATCAGAGCTAATCGTTTCATGGCGTCCTCAGAACAGATCGCTGCGCGATTTCAGCAGGGTTTCAACGTCTTTATCGACTTTAATATGGATCTCATGTTCGATTTTGACGTTCATATTGATGGTGATCGGCTCCTTCGGCGCAGCGACTTCAATGCGCGGCGTACAGCCGGTCAAGAGCGCGGCAACGGCGACGGTGAGTACACCAGCCCTCATTTTCATTGTTGTTCCTCACTTTCCTTGCCAGTCGAATTGCGGATACCAGGTAGCGCCGCGTGTTGCTCAAACCAGGTTTGTAGATTGTCTCCAAAGCGCAGGCTACGCCAGAGAGTAAAAACGTTCTCGTCATGGGTGTAGTTAAGATTTACGGAACTGCTTTTGCCATCAACCCGGCTGGTGCCTTTGAGGGTCGCCTGCATGGTTAATTCACCCAGATTATCTAAATTGAGTCTTGTCCACGATTGTGAAATTTCCATATAGCGGAGCCAGTTAATCGCCGCTCCTGCAACCATATTATCGTTGACGATGGCATCAGCGGTGTCTTTATCAATACGCAGCGTCATCGGCCCCGGGTTGGTTAGCCAGCCATCTTTAATGATCCATTTTTCATTGTCCAGCCAGAACGGTAGCGCCCCGCTTACCGGGCCAGACAGGGCAAACTGCTTCGGATTAATGGCGCTGATCAGCTCGCTGGAGGAGATATTGTACACACGCAGCAGCGCCGGGTCATGCTGCGGCATTCTGAGCTGCTGCATGGTGATTTTCCCGCCGAGGGTCTCCACCTTGACGTTGGTCAGCAGCAGCGGGTTTTCCTCGCTCCACGGGTAGTCACCCTGCAGGTCTGCGGTGATGTTGCGCGCGGTCACCAGGTTTTCCACTTCACCAATGCGCAGCGTAACGGGGCCGCGCGTGCCCAACGACCAGGTACCCTCGCTAAAACGGAACGGCAGCACAAAATCCACACCGTTGATCTGGTTGTCTGGCATCCAGGCGCTACCGGATTTCAGTACACCGTGGCCGCCAGCCTCAAAGCCCTGATCGGCAGCGGCAGAGAAGGCCACCTGCGCATAGAGCTCACCGTCGCGCAGCGTCATTTTCCAGTCTGGCGGGATCAGTGGCTGGAACACGGTAAGGGATTGTTTTGGCCACCAGGCCTGACCGCGAAGGCGTTCCCCGTCCCAGCGACCGTTGACCTGCACCGGGCCGATGGCCTCGGCATGCAGATCGCCTTTGAACTGGAATATCGTCGGGTCTGTTCCGTCAACGCTGAAGGTCAGCACCGACGGGGGCAACACGCTGCCGCCCGCAAAACGGGTCTCTCCGGCATTGAGCGACAGCGCACCGCTAAATGTTGGCGTGACAGGGTCACGAACCCAGCGTACCGGTTTATCCAGCACCAGACGCGGTTTACTGACTTCCATGGTGCCGTACTGCAGCTTGTCAAAGCCGGTTGAGAGCGCGGTCAGCTCGATGAGTTTGTCGCGCCATTCGCCTTTTCCGGCCACATCCCAGCGCGCGTTCATTGGCGTAAAGCCACCTTTGCCCCAGTAACGCCACTGCCAGAGGCCGTTATCGGGTAAAAAGTCGTTGGCCTGGCCGTCCAGGTGGAGTTCAAAATCCCCCATCTCGTTCTCATGGGCGCGCAGAATCGCCTGCAGACGACCATCCACGCCCTTTTGCGTGAGCTTCACGCCCGCCAGCGGCCAGCGAATTTCGTCGATATCCAGCGAATCAATAATGCGCCCGCGCGAACGCAGCAGCGCACCCGGCTCAAAGGCAAGCTGCGGATCGTTCAGGCTGCCGGTCAGTCTGGCCGGGAGTCTGGCGTAAAGCACCAGATCGTCCTGTTTGGCCTCGCCGCTCAGGTGAAGCGGCATGTCGCTGTTTTCCAGGCTGAGCCTGCCCGGCCCGAGATTCAGCACAGCGTTACCCTTCCCGGCATCGCCCTGAGTCAGAACATTGAGGCGTCCGGTAAAGGTGGCTTTTTCCAGCCCCTGCTGCCAGTTATCCACCCGGAGACCCACGCGGCCGCTCATCGGCATGCCGGACAGGTTCCAGTTCCAGCGTCCGTCGCTGATATTCAGCTGTTGTGCCGTGATCTGCCACGGTAAATCGAGCAGCGGATCGGGGTTATCCCGCGCCATCACCAGCAGTTGCCCCTGATTCTCCTCCCAGTCCAGATCGGCATCGACCAGCGAGGTGAGCTGTGGCACGTTAAAAGTCGCGACCGCATGGCCTTTCACTGGCACGCCATCCGGCACCAGCGGCAGGGTGAACTCACCCACCAGTTTTACGGGCGGCACCTGGCCGGGGAGTTGTACATCAAGCTGACTGACCGAGAGAGTCTGGCCGCGTAGCTGCCCTTGGAAACTGACCTGCTCGCCGTTGTAGGTCACCGCCTGTACCGCAGGCGTCAGTGAGGCATGCAGTTCCCCTTCCCACTGTTGCCAGGGAGACAGGGTAAGACGGCGGATAGTGAGCCAGGTATTAGGCAGCACCGACTGCCATTGTGCCAGGGTTTTTGGCGCAACGGTTGAGGGGGCAGACTGGGGAATTTTACTGAGGCACACCGTGTTAAGTTCAAGCGCACCAATATCCAGATTCCAGCGGCTGGGGTGCGACAGCGTGGCGTTTTCAACCCTGGCAATCTCGCAATCCTCAACCAGATAGCGCAGATTGGGGATCACCAGCGCGTGACGGGTCAGTTTGGGGCTTTCCTCAAAGGCGATACGTGTACCGACAGGCAACCAGATACCGGCGAGGGTCGGTACCCACTGGGCGAGCGTCATCAGCAGCGTCAGCGGCAATAAAATCAACAGCAATAAGAGCGCAATCGCGGCTTTGTATTTACCCTTCATGGGCAGTTAATATCCTGATTTAGCGAGAGAATTAAGCCGACAGTGCCGATCATTGTCGCATGTTTAGTCAATCAGTTGAAGTAAATGCCAGTTTTAAGAATAGATGCTCTAAAATAATTGATAGAACTTATTGATTTAAATAATATTTTAGAAATTGTAAGATTATTTTAATCATGCTAACGTGGATGTAAAATCACTGGAGAAAGTCTTATGAAACTCGCGGTATATAGCACAAAGCAGTACGACAAAAAGTATCTGCAACATGTTAACGAGGCTTACGGGTTCGATCTTGAATTTTTCGACTTTCTGCTGACCGAAAAAACCGCTAAAACGGCGCACGGCTGTGAAGGCGTCTGCATCTTCGTGAACGATGACGGTAGTCGTCCGGTACTGGAAGAGCTGAAAAAGCACGGCGTAAAGTATATCGCCCTGCGCTGCGCGGGCTTCAATAACGTCGATCTTGATGCGGCGAAAGAGCTGGGGCTGAAGGTGGTTCGCGTTCCGGCCTACTCCCCGGAAGCGGTCGCGGAACATGCTGTGGGTATGATGATGTCCCTGAACCGTCGTATTCACCGCGCTTATCAGCGTACCCGAGATGCGAACTTCTCGCTGGAAGGACTGACCGGCTTTACCATGTACGGTAAAACCGCAGGCGTGATCGGTACCGGTAAAATCGGCGTGGCCGCCCTGCGTATTCTGAAAGGCTTTGGTATGCGCCTGCTGGCGTTTGACCCGTATCCAAGCGCCGCCGCGCTGGAGCTGGGCGTGGAATATGTCGATCTCCCGACCCTGTTCTCCCAGTCGGATGTGATCTCCCTGCACTGCCCGCTCACACCGGAAAACTACCACCTGTTGAATCAGACCGCGTTTGAGCAGATGAAAGACGGCGTGATGATCATCAACACCAGCCGCGGCGGCTTGATTGACTCTCAGGCGGCGATTGAAGCACTGAAAACCCAGAAAATTGGCGCGCTGGGGATGGACGTGTATGAGAACGAACGCGATCTGTTCTTTGAAGACAAGTCTAACGACGTCATTCAGGACGACGTGTTCCGTCGCCTGTCCGCCTGCCATAACGTGCTCTTTACCGGGCACCAGGCGTTCCTGACCGCTGAGGCGCTGATCAGCATTTCCGAAACCACGCTGGGGAATTTACAGCAGCTGGAAAACGGCGAAGCGTGTCCTAACGAGATAGTCTAAGCCTGACATGCCGGGTGGCGGTTGCGCCCGGCACATACGCTACGCCCCGTCCGGGGCGTTATCGGTCTGCCAGGTCCGGTTCGGGAAACGCCACCAGAGCAGGACAGCAGCCAGGGCAATGGCGCTCAGCACACTGAAGGCCGTCGCAAAAGAGTAGTGTCCGGCGATCGTCCCGGTTAAGGCAGGGCTCATCGATGCGCCAACCCCCTGCATCAGCATGACCACGCTCTGCCCGGCATTAACGTGCCCGCTCCCACGCAAAAGCACCACGATAAATGACGGCACCACCACACCCAGGATCCCGGCGGCAAGACCATCAAGAATTTGTACCGGGATCATCATAAACGGTGCATCGGTAGACGCAGCCAGCGCCGCGCGTACCGGCATGATTAACAGCGCCAGCATAATTAAACGCCAGTACCCATAGCGTTCGATTCGCCTGGAGGCCAGGATAGCCACCGGGATCATCACCGCCTGCGAAATAATCACCGTCGCCGCAGCAAACACGCCGGGATTAACGCTGGCCGGTGCGGCAGCGACCCGCATGCTGAGCATCGGCAACAGGGCCGCATTCGCCAGATGGAACAGCAGCAGCGTCAGCCCGGTCACGAACAGGGCTCTGTTTTTCATCAGTACGGCGAAACCCGGCACCGGCTGATGTTCTGACGCGTTCAGGCCGCGCGCCGCCTCGTTGTCGATATCCTTATTGCGTATCGCCAGCAGCGAACAGAGCGTTAACAGCGTTGTAGAGGTCATCAGCAGGAATATGCCCCCCATGCCCCAGTACCACGCAATGCCCCCGGCGATCAGTGCCGTGAGGAAATTTCCACCGTGATTGAACGCCTCATTTTTGCCCATCTGCGCGCTAAACCCGCTCTGCCCCGTCAGTCCCAGAGTGATCCCGGTGATAAGCGGCCCCACGAACGCCGCGCAGATCCCGGTGACAATTTGCGAGAGCGCGACAACGCCACTCTGCTGGCTAAACCAGAGCAGCAGCGTACTCAGGGTGATCAGCAAACAGAGCAGCGCCAGAACGGAACGTTTGTTTTTGGTGGTGTCGGTGATGAACCCCGCCGGCAGCGTGGCCAGAAGTCCTGCCAGACCTCCGGCGGTCATCAGCAAGCCGATGTCATCCGGCGTCCAGTGCCGCTGCGTCAGGAAGATACCGAGAAAAGGACCGAGACCGTCACGGACGTCAGCGATAAAAAAACTCGTCAGGCACAACGCCCGCAGTGAACGAAGAGACATACTTCCTGCCTTTTGTCGGGATGGCTGGCTCGGTTAGCGGCGGCCTGAATCTCAAGTTCGCCCGGAAATCAAAATTGAATCGCCACGGGTTTAACAGACACCTCAGAGTCATTTAAGATGGCTTAAAGAGAGGTGCCCATGAGCGGTAAGCGTTATCCCGAAGAGTTTAAAACTGAAGCAGTCAAACAGGTTGTTGATCGC